>JAFWZX010000038.1 GCA_017517275.1 Clostridia bacterium | reverse complement strand
GTTTTGCGTCTGGACAAAGAAACAGGAACGCTCCGACAGGGTGAAACGCTTACTATGCACTATGAGCTCCCCGGTCTGATCGCCGACGGCAGTGGCTATGAGAACTTTACAGCAACCATCCGGTGGTTAACAGCAGAGGAAGCGGAACAGGTTACCGCCGAGCCTATGAATGACCGTTACTTGGCTATGAAATGGGACTATAAGTACGACAAGGAAAGCACTTGGTTTGACGAAGACAGCGGCGAAGAACAGTATCAATTAAGAGAAGGCGCTGAGTATCCTCTACCCATAGAAGATAAGATAAAAGTTGAAATCCGCTCGGTTACACAAGAAAGCGACACCGTCAAAGCCGAAGTGTACGTTGACCATCATACCGTTACGGTTGTAAGCGGTGGAGAGCCTGTTGTCGCACATGCAAGCAACAGTTATTCGGTTGCCGGCGATTCGGTTCACGAAAGCTGGAGTCTGAAGTTTACTATCCAATAAAACAAAGGAGATTGATAACAATGAACAAGAAAGACTTAATTACAGCAATTGCCGAGGAAACCGGCATGACAAAAAAGTTGCGTATTGTCAAATAAAGTCGCTTGAAAAAGTTGATTAAACTTTATAAAACTCCCTTGAAAAAGTTGATTGTTTGTGGCATACTAAATGCAAACAAGAAAATCGCAGGAGGGATCACATATGCTGAAACGGAAAATTGAAGCAAAATTGATCGAATGGAAAAACACACCTGACCACAAGCCTCTTATTATCAAGGGCTGTAGGCAGTGTGGCAAAACCTTTTCCGTTTTGGACTTTGCACGCAAGAACTATAAGAACGTTGTGTATTTGAATTTCTTTGAGAACCCGGACTATGCTTCGGTGTTTTCCGGATCCCTGGAGATCGATAACCTCGTTATGCTGTTGTCTGCCTTGCTTGGCAAGGAAGCTGTATTTGAAGCGAGAGAAACCGTACTTGTTTTGGATGAGATACAGGATTGCCCAGAGGCACGAACGGCACTGAAATTCTTCCGTATTGACGGACGGTACGATGTAATCGGCACCGGCTCTTTGCTTGGTGTAAAAGGCTATGGCAAGGACCCAAAATCTGTTCCTGTGGGATCGGAAACCGTTATTGATATGTATCCCCTTGATTTTGAAGAATTCTTGTGGGCAAATGGCATTGATGCTACGGTCATCAATGTGCTGAAAAAGTGTCTGGATAATGAAACACCGGTACCCGAAGCCCTCCATAACCGTATGTGCCAGCTTTTGTTGCAGTATGCAGTTGTAGGTGGTATGCCCGATGCGGTTCAGACTTTTGTAAACACAAAGCAAATGGACGAGGTACTGCGCATCCAAAGAGATATTGTCCGCTCCTATGAGGACGATATGGTTAAGCACGCTGAGAAAAAGGATAAGCCCCATATCAAGGCTTGTTTCCAATCTATCCCTCGCCAGCTTGCAAAGGAGAACAAGAAGTTCCAGTATTCCGTTGTAAAAAAAGGTTCGACTGCTTCGAAATTCGCAGGAAGTCTGCAATGGGTGGAGGACGCAGGAATTATCTCCCGTTGCTATAATCTTTCCATCACCGAGCTGCCGTTGGACGGCAATGCAGAAGAAGGTGTATTCAAGGTCTATATGCGGGATATGGGTTTGTTTGTCAGTATGCTGGAAGATGGTACCCAATACGATATTCTCCAGGGAAATCTTTACAGATACAAGGGTGCTGTCTTTGAAAATCTGATTGCCGATATTTTTGCCAAGATGGGCCGCAAGATATATTACTTTCATAAGGACTCCGGACTGGAAGTGGATTTCGTGATCCGCTATAAGGGTGAATGCACGCTTGTGGAAGTAAAGGCGGCAAGCGGAAACATCAAGAGTACAAAAACAATTTTGGCGCATCCTGAGAAGTATCATGTCAACAGTGCTATTAAATTAGGAGATTACAACGTAGGACGAAATGACCAGGTGCTGACCTTGCCGCACTATATGGCATTTTTGCTGACTGCGCTCTGACAACAACCGCACATATCAAAAGTGCAAAGAATGAATTGAGAATTAACGATTAGAATGAACGAAATCGTTAATTCTGATTTTTTTTCGTTCAAACTTGAATTTTAACCGTACCCAGAACAAGAGCAGAAATCGTAGCTTTTGTAGGTAAATCTAAAAACCATGTAATGACGCAGATCGTTTGCCCGCTTGTTGCTGAAGGCAAGCTGAAAATGACTATGCCCGACAAGCCTAAGAGCTCAAACCAGAAGTTTGTTAAGGCGTAAAAAGCATTAAGTATGCCGAGTTTGCCGTAAGACTTATTGGACGTATTGTGTTCTGTTGGTTCTTGAAGGAGAAGAAGAGCGAAAACGGCATTCCTCTGATCCCCGAAAGTATGCTTGCGCTTGATTCCGTTAAGACGAGCGGTAACTATTATCACGCTAACAATGCTCATTACCATCACGAAAAATAGGAAAATAAGCAATAACATCGCAAAAAATCCGACCTATGATCGAAACCATAGGTCGGATTTAACTGTTTTACGAGCACCGGCCTAAACGAAGGGCTCTTTTTTCACAATAAATTTTATTTCTCAACCATTGTAATCGATTCGGGCATTGTACCGGTGAAAACCATTGAATCTGCGGTAAATACTGCATATGCAAAATTGATATTTAACTGTTCATTCATTATGTCGAGAATACCGTTTATAATAGCTTTTGACAATTCGTAAGCCGTTTCTTCGTCTACAAAGTCTGTCAGATTAAAACCGGAAAGATTGAGCACGTCAACGCGTAAATCAGCTATTTCGTTATTCACAATCACACCTGTACCTTTTACGTATACGTTTACGGTGTTTGGAAGCCGGCGCATTAATTCCTTCAAACCTTCTTCGCCGGAATCATCATCGTCTTCATCTTCAGAATCATTATCCCCCTCAGACGGAGTAGGTTCAAATAAATCCATAGTGCGTATCGCGGCAGGACTAAATAACGAACCTGAATTTTCAGGATTTTCAGGTGTGGGGAACTCGTCGGGCTCAAATGGCCTAAGAGGTTCTGTGGGGTCATCCGTGGAACCGGATTCTGAGTCTCCCTCTTCAAACATGTCTATAAAATCAGAAAGTTTAACTTTGGCGGACATCTCAACTCCTCCGTCGTTGAACTTTACCTGAGTTGATTTTATTGGAAAATCTCCCGGCATGGTATATGCGATAAAAGAGGAAAATTCATCACTTGATATAGGCAGTTCTTCGTGAAAAGTTTCTCCTTGGCATATGTATTTGTGAGTTGACAAAGATTTTTCTGCTATTGAAGAGTCTATTGCAATATTGGCTTTCTGCGCAAAGCTGTCTAAAGATTCCTGAGAAATCGTTACTCCTAAATCAATCTGTGAAAATAATCCCGGAAGACCGGTGTTTATAAGCATGACGATGGCAACGCAACAGGCAATAATCATTGCAGTTAACGTACCTGCAGGAATTAACCATAGATAACTGTCTTTAATTTTCTTACTGTTTTTCGAAGACATATTACACCTCCTATTGAACTCTTTTATAATATTAACATTAAGCATGTTTTTTTTCAAGAATCTGATAGTTTTGTCTTGACATGAGTTTTTGCACAGTGTATACTTCATCCAATTTAATATTGATAAATGCGATGAAGGAAAGTAGTAGCTGGTGTCGGCGTTTCAGAGAGTCCCGGGATGGTGAGACGGGATATGCATTAGATTCATGTGAACTCGTTCCGGAGCAGCTTTGGCGAAGCACAGTAACCAAAGACGTATGGGCAGGCGTTAACTGCACTTTGAGGGAACGGATAAATGGGAGGCACACAGCCAAACGGAGTCTGTTAATTAGAGTGGTACCGCGGATATGATAACATTTTCGTCTCTATTCATATAATCTTATGATTATTGAATTAAGGCGATTTTTTATTTGCCGCAAAAGTACGAACCAAAAGGAGTGTATCAGAAATGGAAATGGAAACTTACAAATTATTCGGAGAAGGCAAAGATTCTCTCATAACGATGACTTTGGGCAATTTACTCAACAGAGTAGCTGAAGTATATCCGGACAACGAGGCTGTTCTTTTTAATGAAGTCAGTTCGCCTGCATCTCAGAAGAATAATTGCTTTAGAATGACTTATAGAGAATTCAACGAGGAATGTGAGAAAGTAGCAAGAGGCTTGCTGGCAATGGGTGTTAAGAGAGGCTCTCACGTTGCAATCTGGGCTACGAATTATCCCCAATGGATTGTTACGATGTTCGCATCTGCAAAAATCGGAGCTACACTTGTAACGGTCAATACGAACTATAAAATATTTGAAGCAGAATACTTATTAAAGCAATCAGATACAGATACGCTTATCCTTATGGAAGGTCTTAAAGATACAAACTACGTACAAATAATAAATGAACTCTGTCCGGAACTCAAAGACAGCCGGCCCGGTAACCTCTTAAGTCCGTCGCTTCCCGTACTCAAGAGGATAATCTATCTTGATGAAAAGGAAAAGACACCCAAAGGTATGTATCACTGGTCAGATATCAGCGCAAAGGCTGAAGAGATATCGATGGAATATTTCAATGAGGTTAAGGCCTCTGTAAGTCCTTATGACGTTGTTAATATGCAGTATACGTCAGGAACCACCGGCTTCCCGAAGGGCGTAATGCTTACACATTACAACATCTTAAACAATGGTAAAAATATAGGCGATAACCAGACTCTTACCCCTCAAGACAGAGTTTGCCTGCCGGTGCCATTCTTCCATTGCTTTGGATGTGTACTTGGTATAATGGCATGTATTACCCACGGTTCTACAATTGTTCCCGTTGAAAGATATAACCCTGTAAGAGTTATGCAGACAATTCAGAAAGAAAGATGTACGGCTACGTACGGTGTGCCCACTATGTACATTGCGATGCTGGAACATCCGGATTTCTTTAAATATGATTTCACAACTCTCCGTACAGGCATCATGTCAGGATCTCCTTGTCCTATTGAAATAATGAAAAAAGTCGTAGATCTTATGCATATGACTGAAATTACAATACCGTACGGTTTGACAGAAGCATCTCCTGTTTGTACTATGACAAATATTTATGATTCTATTGACAAGAGAGTATCCACGGTAGGCCGCAAAATGCCTTTCATTGAAGTAAAAGTAGTTGATCCTGAGACTTATGAGGATGTTCCATGCGGCACTCCAGGCGAGGTGGTAATAAGAGGGTACTCAGTTATGAAAGGCTACTACAACATGCCTGAAGCAACAAGTCTTGTTATCGACAGCGAAGGCTGGCTCCATTCAGGTGACCTTGCTACAATAGATAAAGACGGATATTTTAAAATTACGGGACGTATCAAGGATATGATTATTCGCGGCGGTGAAAATATTTATCCGAAAGAGTTGGAAGAATTCCTCTACACACACCCGCAGGTAAAAGACGTCCAGGTAATCGGCGTTCCGGATAAGAATTACGGCGAAGAGGTATGCGCGTGTGTTATTCTCAAAGAGAATGAAGTATGTACAGAAGAGGAAATGAAGGAATATATCAGAGTTAACCTGTCACGCCATAAGATGCCCCGTTACATTTGGTTTATGGATAAATTCCCGATGACAGCAAGCGGAAAGATTCAGAAGTATAAAATGCGCGAGGCGGCTATTGACGCCCTTAATTTACATGAAGCGGCAGGTATTGAAACTGCATGATTATAGACGTACACGCACATTATAATGATGATAGATACGATGAGGATTTAGATAGTCTGATGAAGTCGTTTCTGGATGATGACATATACGTAATCAACTCAGCAACTTGTCCGGGTGATATTGATGATGCTGTTATGCTTGCGAACAAATACAGCAATATGTTTGTTACCGTGGGCATTCATCCTGAATATGCTTTAGAATCAAACGATACTGAAATTGATAGAATAAGGAAGCTTTTCACCGGCGGAAATAACAGGAAGATTCTTGGAATAGGGGAGACCGGTCTAGACTATCATTATGATTATTCAGAAGAACAGATTGCAGCGCAAAAAACGAATTTTGTAAAACATCTTGCACTGGCCTCTGAACTGTCAAAACCTGTTATCGTTCACAACAGAGATGCTCATCTTGATACAATGACTATACTCAAAGAACATCTTGATGCAAAGCGCGGCGCTTTGATTCATTGCTATTCAGGCAGTAGTGAGTCTGTTGCAGAATATGTAAGTATGAATTGTTGCTTTTCTGTTGGAGGAGTTGTAACCTTCAAAAATGCAAGGAAATTAGTAGAAGCGGTCAAAGTTATGCCGCGAGAACGCATTTTGATAGAGACGGACTGTCCGTATCTTACACCTGAACCATTTCGCGGAACGAGAAATGATTCGGGTAAGACTGTCTATACAATCAGAAAAATTGCAGATATCTTAGATTTGTCGTACGAATACGTATGCGATATGACAACGGAAAATGCGAAAAGATTTTTTGAAATGCCATAAATAACACAGCAGACAGTTTCTTACTGGGCTCAAATTCAAATATTAATAATCACACCCGTTATTTATCAGACACCAAATCCTCTAATATAATACTATTTGACACTTACTCTGCCTTTGTATAAAATTGAAAAGATTTGATTTTTTTACGAAGCAGGAATATATATATGAAAAACAGCACAATCAAACCGATAAAAAGCCTTGGCCAGAACTTTCTGAATGACATGAATATTGTCAGGCATATTGTAGAATCAGCAGACCTTACTCAAGAAGATATGGTAATTGAGGTCGGTCCCGGAATGGGCGCTATGACAGGAGAATTAGCAACGTATGCAGGACTTGTTCTTGCTGTAGAGATAGACGAACGTCTGCAACCTGTGCTGTCTGTCCTTGAGACAATTCACGGTAATATTAAGGTTGTATACGACGACATTCTGAAGGTCAACATAAGGAATCTTATTGAAGAACAATTTGCGGCAAATCCACAGTTGCAGAGAGTGAAAATTATTTCAAATCTCCCATATTATATAACAACACCTATTATTATGGCCTTCCTGGAGGGTGACGTGCCTTACCTTCATTCTATGACTTTTATGGTTCAAAAAGAAGTAGGGCAGCGTATGACAGCAACACCCGGAGGTAAAGAATATGGTGCTCTCAGCGTTTCGGTAGGTTTTTTTGCAGAAGGTAAGATGCTTTTTACCGTGCCTCCTCATTGTTTTAATCCGCAACCTAACGTAGACTCCTGCGTAGTAAGGCTCCTCATTCGTGAAAATCCGCCGTATGAACTTGAAAATAAGGAGTATTTCTTCAAAATAATCAAGGCTTCTTTTTGTCAACGCAGAAAAATGCTTGTTAATTCCCTGACTAATGCCGGATATCTTGGAATTACCCGCGAAGATGTGCGCGAGGCCCTGGCATCAATCAATCGTAATGAACTTGTACGCGGAGAAGTATTATCTCCAGAGGAGTTTGCGACAATTGCAAATTTCTTGTTGCACAAATCGAGTTTGCGAGTATAATATAAATGTGGGAATTTGAGATTTCACGTGCTTTTTATACGTGCGCAAATACACAATATTTAGAAAGAGGTAAACGAAATGTACAAGAATGTATATGTTAATGAGTGGGTAGAGCAGATGGCTAATATGACACAGCCTGATAAGATTGTTTGGCTCGACGGCTCAGAAGAAGAAAAAGCCCGCCTCACAGCAGAAGCTGTAGCTACAGGCGAATTAGTTGAATTAAATCAACAGGAATATCCCGGATGTTTATATCACAGAACAGCTGAAAATGACGTTGCCAGAGTTGAGCACCTTACTTTCATTTGTACTGAACATAAAGAAGATGCAGGTCCGACTAACAACTGGATGGAGAAGAGCGCTGCGTATGCAAAATTAGGTACTTATTTTACAGGATCAATGAAAGGTCGTACGATGTACGTTATTCCTTATATCATGGGACCTGCGTTCTCAGAGTTCAGCAAGGTTGGTATTGAGATTACAGACAGTATCTACGTTGTTCTTAACATGAGAATTATGACAAGAATGGGTAAGGTTGCTATGGATATGTTGGGAGATTCTCCTAACTTTATCAAGGGTCTGCATGCAAGAGGCGACGTTAATCCGGAAAGAAGATTTATTTGCCACTTCCCTGAGGACAATAGTATCTGGTCATTTGGTTCAGGCTACGGCGGAAACGTTCTTCTTGGTAAGAAGTGCTTTGCTCTTCGTATTGCAAGCTGGCTCGGACGTAAGGAAGGCTGGATGGCAGAACATATGCTTATTCTTGGTGTAGAAGATCCTAACGGAAATGTTCAATACGTATCAGCCGCTTTCCCCAGTGCTTGCGGTAAGACTAACCTGGCTATGCTTATTCCTCCGGAGAAATATCAGAAGCTTGGCTATAAAGTATGGACTGTCGGCGATGATATTGCATGGCTCAGAATTGGCAGTGATGGTAGACTGTGGGCAGTTAACCCTGAAGCAGGATTCTTCGGCGTTGCTCCGGGAACAAGTATGAAGTCCAATCCTAACGCTTTACTCACATGCAAAGCTAATACAATTTTCACAAACGTTGCACTTACACCGGATAAGAAGATTTGGTGGGAGAAGATGGGTGTTCCTGCACCGACGAAGGCTCTTGACTGGAGAGGCAACGATTGGACTCCTGATATGGAGACCAAGGCTGCTCATCCTAACTCAAGATTTACAGCTCCTGCTTGTCAGTGTCCTTGCATTTCTAAGGAGTGGGAGAATCCTGCAGGTGTACCGATTTCAGCAATGATCTTTGGTGGTAGACGTGCTAAAGTTGCTCCGTTGGTATATCAGTCATTTAACTGGGAACACGGTGTGTTTGTTGGTGCTACAATGGCTTCTGAGACAACTGCAGCTGCTACGGGTGCTGTTGGCGTAGTAAGAAGAGATCCTATGGCTATGCTTCCTTTCTGTGGATACAATATGGGTGAATATTTTGCTCACTGGCTTGAAATGGGCAAGAAGATTCCTAACCCGCCTAAGATCTTCAACGTTAACTGGTTCCGTCTTGATGATGAAGGAAACTTCATTTGGCCGGGATTTGGCGACAATCTCAGAGTTCTTCTTTGGATTCTTGCAAGATGTAACGGTACAGTTGATGCACGCGAATCTGCTATCGGTTATCTGCCTTATGCTAAGGACATTGATCTTGAAGGCTGTGAAGTTGATGAGAAAGTTCTTGAGAACCTTCTTTCCATCGACAAGGATGCTTGGCTCCAGGAAATCGAAGACCAGAAGGCACACCTTGCTCGCTTCGAAAAGCTCCCTGCAGAGATCAAGGCTCAGTACGAAGCTCTTTGCAACCGCGTAAACGCAATGTAATTAACAAAAAGGATGATTATTTAACATGCCAAAACATGTATATTTCATAGGAATTGGCGGATCAAGCATGAGCGGAATCGCTGAGCTTGTAAGAAGTAGCGGATGTAGGGTAAGTGGGTCAGACAGAGCACAAAACTCTAAGACAAAGAAGCTTATGGCATCAGGTATTACCATATATCCGGTGCACAGTTCCGAAAATATATCTGATGATATCGATCTGGTGGTTTATTCCGCAGCGATTGCATCTGATAATCCGGAACTTGTTGAGGCAAGAAGAAGAGGTATTCCTACGGTAGAACGTGGCGAATATCTGGGACAACTGGCCAAGAGACATCCGTATACGGTAGCTGTTTCCGGCACTCACGGGAAGACTACTACGACTTCTATGATTTCATCTATAATGATTTCAGCTAACAAAGAACCCTGCATACACATAGGCGGGGTTCTTGAACGTATTCATAATAATGTACTGCCGTCTGACGGTGACTATTTTGTTACTGAGGCTTGTGAATTCAGCGGCAGTTTTCTTCATTTTTACCCTTATGCGGCAGTCGTCACGAACATTGAGGAAGATCACCTTGATTATTATAAAACATTTGATAATCTTATTGCTGCCTTCAGACAATTTGTATTGCAATGCCGTGATGACGGCTTTGCGGTAGTATGCGGTCATGATGAATATATCTCTCAGATTACGGCCGGAGCGAAGTGCCGCGTACTGACGTATGGAATTGACGGAGATTTTGATTATTGCGCTACTGACGTTTGCATCGGCAAAGACAAAACCTCTTATAAAGTACTAAGAAAAGCAACAGGGGAATCTTTCGCCGTTAAGATAAGTGTGCCGGGAAGCTTTAACGTTTTGAATAGTTTGGCTGCATGTGCTGTTTGCTGCGAGCTTGGTTGTAGTCCGGAAGAGATTTGTGACGGACTTAACCAGTATACTGGTACAAAAAGACGGTTTGAATGTGTGGGCTACGTAAACGGTGCTCCTCTTATCGATGATTACGCCCATCATCCTACGGAACTTAAGGTGACTTTGGAAATAGCAAAGAGTAAGAAGCAAGAGGGTGGGAAGATTTATGCTGTTTTCCAACCTGTTACGTTTTCACGCGCTTTGGCTTTTTTTGAAGTGTTTCCGGAAGTTCTTAAAGATGCAGACGTTGTTATAGTTACGGATATTTATGCCGCAAGAGAAATAGATAAGCATGAGATTACCGGAAAACAGATTTCTGACTATTGTGTTCAGAAAGGACTGGATTCAAGAAATATAGGATCTTTTTCTCAAATTGCTGCTTATTTAGAAGAACACGTTACGAGTAAGGATATGATTGTCCTTTTAAGTTGCGGAGATCTTGATAAATTGGCAGATGAATTTAAGAATTTGAGTAAAAGTTGACAAATACTTGAAGCCGCGGTAAAATGGTTCGGTGTCACATAGAGCAACAAGGGATAATTTAGTATGTTTACTGGTTTTACAAATAAAATTAAGACAGCGATAGCGCGTATAAAGGGTCGCACTGACCTGGTTATATGTGCTGTTTGTGTTGCCGTTGTTGTGGCTGTTCTCTGTGTGAGTGTTTCTCTTATTGTTAAGTATAACTCAAAAATTTCTGACTTGGAGAAGAGTGTTTCCAATCTTGAACAGGAAAGAAACAATTTAGAGGAAATAAATAACATAAAGAATGATACTATTCAAGATCAGGAAAATTCCGCAAACGAGAAAGATCAGCAGATAGAGGATTTGGAAAACTCCTTGGAAGACCAAGAAAATCAACATGAAAAGGACACTGCTGAGAAGGAAGAGCTGAAACAAGAAATAGAAGATCTTAAGGATTTTATTTCCGACTATATAACCAACGGCTTATATGATGGATATGCTGCACGTTCTTCTGGCCTTGCTACCAAGGGTCAGGAGGAATGGCTTACTGCTTCTCAGGAAATCAAAGAGCTTAAAGAGTACGTTTCCCAATTGTTTGAGGATGAGCAACAAGTATCAGACCTGATAGCATCAATAGATGAACAAGCCGCTGCCTTGCAAGATTATTATGACAGAATACCTAATTACAGGCCTGCTGCAGGCAAGACGACTTCTCCTTTCGGATACAGGAAACATCCGGTCCTCGGTTATACTAAGTTCCATTACGGTGTTGATTTGTCAAAGAGCGGTGGCCTTGCCATATATGCTGCCGGCAAAGGTGTTGTCACAATGGTCCAGTGGAATGATAGTTACGGTTGGTTTATTGAAATAGATCACGGCAATGGATACAAAACAAGATATGCTCATTTAAAATCACATAAAACGTGTCTTGTCTCTGTGGGAGACGAAGTCGATAAAGGCCAACATATCGCCACTATGGGAACCACCGGTTTATCTACGGGAGTTCATCTTCATTTCGAGGTACATGAGAATAATGAACGTATCAATCCGGCTGATTTTATAGGTACATATTGATAACGAATAAATTCGTAAAAGTGCGTAAATACTACACCTGAAAACAATTTATGTTTTGAGGTGTTTTTTTATGACAGATAAAATAACAAAATTATTAGTTATTTCTTTTATACTGATTATAAGCGGTCTTACATTGCTGGGTGCTTCTGTTTTTACAACAGATATGACTCCGGATGTGATTTTTGATGAGGTAAGTGAACAAAACGTAGAAGAGTTTGCTCCTGTGCTTTCTAAAAGAGGAAGCTGGGGGAGTGAAGTAACAAGTATTCAAAAAAAATTAAAGACGTGGGGCTATTATACGGGTAGTGTTGACGGGATTTACGGAAGTCTTACTGAAAAGGCTGTGAAACTTTTTCAAAAAAGAAACGGTCTGACGGTAGACGGTGTAGCAGGCCCGATAACCTTGCAAGCTATGGGGATATATAAGTCTTCAGCTTCATCCAGTGTGGATTCCAATCTTGAATTACTGGCCAGAGTTATATACGGGGAGGCAAGAGGTGAGCCGTATATGGGACAGGTTGCTGTGGCCGCTGTGATATTGAATAGAGTTGCAGATTCACGTTTTCCCAAAACTGTTGCAGGTGTAGTTTATCAGGCCGGGGCTTTTGACGTTGTCTCAGACGGACAAATAAATCTTACTCCGGACGATACTGCGTATAAAGCTGCTCGAGATGCCTTAAACGGATGGGATCCAACCTATGGATGCCTTTATTACTACAATCCGTCTACAGCTTCAAACAAGTGGATTAGATCTTTACCTGTGTCCGTGAGAATCGGACGACATGTTTTTTGCCATGCGACATGATAAAACGTAGCAATTTGTTGTGAGACTTTACAAATCCCGCCGACTTATATTTGTGCGGGATTTTTTACATGGGCAGAAAACATCCTTGATATTCGACTGGATTCGTTGTATACTTTATGCATAAAACATTTGGAGGCGATAAAGATGATAAAAGTATTTTATGGCAAAAAAGGTACTGGCAAAACAAAGCAAATGCTCGACGCTGCAAATGCTTGTTCAAAAGAAACAAGCGGTTCCGTAGTTTATATTGATGACAGTAACGAACTGATGATGAAGTTATCTCATAAAATCAGATTTATTAATATATTGGATTATCCGATTTACGGTTCAGAGCCATTTTTGGGATTCCTCTGTGGTGTTGTTTCACAGAATTATGATATTGAGACAATATTCATTGACGGTCTTACTTATATCGTTCACCAGACACCGGAATCTCTTAGGACCTTTTTTGAAGGTGTAGAGAAGATTTCAGCAGAACATAATGCACATTTCTATATCAGTATCAACGGAGATGAAGCTGCAACGCCTGACTTTATCGCAAAATATATTTGACACAGGTGAAGTGATTATATAGTGTGTACTGCGGATTATGCGGTGGGTGTTTACTTGCTGCAGAGTACAAATGAATTTGATATTGAATACAGCTACCTCGTAAATGTTGAGCGCGATTATGCCCGCAAAATTAAACGAGGTAGTTTTGTTACTGTACCTTTTGGTAGAACAAATAAGCCTATACGTGCTGTTGTATGGTCGATTTTGCCTCCTGACCGTGATATAAATAATGTTAAACTCAAATACATAAGCGACGTCTGTGAGAATATTCCTGCTTTGGACGATAAGCAGCTTAAATTAGTATGGCAAATGCATGAGTATTTCTTCTGTACCGTAGGAGATGCGATAAGATGCTTTATAGCAAAAGAAGGATATAAAGCACGTGTTGTAAAGAAAGTTTTTCTCGCTAAGCCTCGTAGCGACATAGATGATATTATTAACGGAAACACTCTTCGTAATATAAAACAGATTGATACACTAAGGATCCTTACAGAGAATACTGCAGGCATGACCTGCAAAGAGATAATGAGCATCTTAGGACTCAAAGGAGATTCTGTAGTAAAAACACTGATAAAAAAAGGTCTTGTGCGTATTGAAGAAGAGATACAATTACAGGAATATAATCAACCTGTTGATGTCAGGGGGATGAACACGTACGAGGCTCATGTTCTCAGATCAGAACAGCAAAAAGCACATGATTTTATTGTAAGATTAGTAAATAACGGTAAATTTGCAGAATGTTTGCTTCATGGTGTTACAGGCAGCGGCAAGACTGAAGTATATATGCAAATAATATCCAAGGTTATGGAAAAAGGATCAAGCAGTATGGTTCTTGTTCCGGAAATTGCACTTACACCTCAGATGATAGCTAATTTTACGGCAAGGTTCGGGAATACGGTAGCTGTCCTTCACAGCAAGCTCACTGATTCACAAAGAGGTACTCAATGGCAGCGAATCAGGAATCAAGAAGTGAGGATTATCATTGGAACTCGCTCTGCTGTCTTTGCACCTGTGAAAAATCTCAGTATAATCATTATTGATGAGGAGCATGATACATCATATTATTCTGAAGAAGCAAATCCTCATTATGATGCAAGAGAAGTTGCTGTTATGAGAGCAAAGCAGGAGAATGCAGTGGTCCTATACGGCTCTGCGACTCCTTCCGTTAAAACTTTTTACAGAGCCGTAAATCATGATATGTATTATATGGCTCTCAAAAGCAGAGCCAACAACAAGCCGCTTCCGCAATGTTGTATATACGATATGCGCCAAAAACGCTTGTCCGGCATGGGTGATTCCATTATATGTGACGACATGAAGACGGAGATAATAAAGAATTATGCCCAAGGTCTTCAGACAATGGTATTCGTGCACCGTAGAGGATACAGCGGACAGGTGATGTGTGCAGGCTGCACAAAGACATTAAAGTGTAAAAAATGCAACATCCCAATGACTTATCATTCGTCTCAAAACAGACTTATTTGTCACTATTGCGGTAATACTGTAATTAAACCGGAGAAATGTCCTGAATGTGGAAGCACAGAATTTAATAATCAATGTCCGGGTACGCAAAAGCTGTGTCAGGAGCTGCATGCGCTGATTCCTGAGGCAAGAATATTACGCATGGACGCGGATTCTACTGCTACAAAGGATGGATATAGTGATATTCTATCACGCTTTGCCTCAAAAGAGGCTGATATTCTTGTGGGGACACAAATGATTGCAAAAGGACACGATTTTCCTGGCGTTACGTTAGTCTGCATAGTTAACGCAGACTCTCTTATGAATATGCAAGACTATCTGGCTTCCGAACGGGCATTTCAACTTTTTACCCAGGTAGCGGGCCGAGCCGGACGCGCGGAACTCCCCGGCAAGGTTCTTATTCAGGCATATGACGTTGATTCATATCCGCTTACTGCCGGCGCAAACGGTGATTACATGGATTTTTACAAGAACGAGATAATTGTAAGGAGGAATTTAGATTTTCCCCCTTTTTGCAGTATGTGTACGATAAGATTCAGCGCGAATGATGATAAAAGAGTATTTCTTCATGCAAAAACTCAAGTGGCGAAACTAAGGAATATAATATGTGAAAATAATGAACAAGACGTACTGGTGTTAGGCCCCGCGAGAGATACAATGATAAAAATGAACAAAAAATACAGATGGAATATCACAATTAAAGCAAATTCGAGAGAAAAAATATTGCAAATTCTTAAAAGGTGGATTAATGTAAAGAAGCGCGGGGGCAATATAACCGTGAACATAAAGTTTGAATAAATAAGGAGGGAAGTATTATGGCTATAAGAAAGGTTAGAACAGAAGAGGATGAAGTTCTCAGAATAAAATGTAAAAAAGTAGCCGAAGTAAACAGAGGAACACGCCAACTCATAGGTGACATGTTTGAGACTATGTATGCTACAAACGGAGTGGGTCTGGCAGCTCCGCAAATCGGCGTTGTAAAGAGAATTGTTGTTATAGACGACACTGTTGGTCATAAAATGGCTCTTATAAATCCTGAATTCACGTTAAAAGAGGGCGAACAAGATTCAGATGAGGGTTGTCTTAGTCTTCCCGGCTACAGAGGGAAAGTTAAAAGGCCATATAAGGTAGAAGTTAAAGCATTAGATGAAAACGGCAATCTGATTACTGTAAACGCAGAAGGCTTCCTGGCTGTTATACTTTGCCATGAGATAGATCATCTGGACGGAATTTTATACAAGGACGTTGCTTTTGTATATGAGCCAATACCACCGGAGGAAAAATAATGAAAATAGTATTTATGGGCACACCTGATTTCTCAGTGCCCACGTTAAGAATATTAACTCAAACGCACCAGGTTGTCTGCGTAGTTACGAAAGCTGACCGTCCTAAGGGCAGAGGTAACGTAATGACTCCTCCGCCTGTAAAAGTCTTCGTACAGCAACATAATCAAGATGTATTATCAGGAGCTGTACAGGGTAACGTTATAGATATTATGCAACCTGAGAGCTACAAGAAGGATGTACTTGAACCTATCTTGAATCAACTTCGAAGTTACAATGCTGACGTATTCGTTACAATCTCATATGGAAAAATTCTTCCGCAGGCTGTATTAGATATACCGAGACTTGGCTGCATAAACGTTCATGCCAGCTTGCTTCCTGCGCTAAGGGGCGCGGCTCCGATATGGCATAGCATCATAAACGGTGACAAACAAAGCGGCGTAACTACGATGATGACTGACTCTGGGATTGACACCGGAGATATGCTTCTTACCGAAACAGTTGATATAGACGACAATATGACTACCGGTGAGCTACATGATAAATTGGCAGAAATTAGCGGTCCTGTATTGATAAAAACCCTTAAACTGCTTGAAGAAGGAACTCTTGTTCCTATAAAGCAGGATCATAGTAAAGCAACGTATGCAGCTATGGTAAATCGTGATACGGGGCATATCGACTGGAATAAATCTGCTATGGAGATTCATAATCTTATAAGGGGAACGAATCCTTTTCCGTCTGCATATACGACGTACAATGGTGGTGAGAGAGTAAAAATCCATAAAAGCATTGTTTCCTCTCAGCAGGCGACCACTCAAGGAGCGCCAGGAACTGTTATTAAAGCAGATAAAGACGGTATAGACGTTATAACAGGACATGGAGTACTGAGGATTATTGAAATTCAGGCAGACGGAGCCAAACGAATGGCAGCAGGAGACTTTATCAATGGACACAAGGTTACGCAATTTACTTGATTATTCCTTAGATGAATTAAAAGTTTTAATGAAGGCCGAGGGGTTTGCGCCTTTTAGGGGAGAACAAGTTTACAAATGGATATATCAGGGAAGGGATTTTGACGAAATGACAAATCTTCCTAAGGAAATGAGACAATCCATGAGTGAAAAATTTTCTTCCGGGAAGTTAAAAATATTCAAGAAACTTACGTCTGAACTTGATGGCACAATTAAGTATTTATTTGATACCGGAGACGGGAATCTTATAGAAAGTGTTTTAATGAAGTATAAATATGGTTATACGGCATGCATTTCATCTCAGGTAGGTTGCAAAATGGGTTGTACTTTCTGTGCGTCGGCCAAATGTGGCTTTATAAGAGACCTTACACCGGGAGAGTGTTTGGGACAGATTATCGGTATGAATACGGATAACGGAGTTACAATAACCAGAGTTGTTATAATGGGAATTGGAGAACCGCTTGATAATTACGATAATATTGTTAAATTTTTACATTTAATCAACGATAAAGAAGGGCTGAATATAAGTTACAGGAATATTTCTCTGTCAACCTGCGGACTGGCAGACAAAATAGTCAGGCTTGCCGATGAGAATTTACCGATTACCTTGTGTATTTCTCTTCATAATCCTATAGACGAGCAGAGATCTGTGATTATGCCGGTCAATAGGAAATACGCACTTGACAAATTGCTTGATGCGTGTAATATTTATAGATTGAGAACGAATCGTCGCATAACATTCGAATATGCGTTGATTAAAGGGGTCAATGATTCGCAGGAACATGCATCGAGATTAGTTAAGCTGATCCGTGGGATTCTATGTCATGTAAATCTAATTCCTGTAAATGAAGTAAGTGACACGGGTTTTGTTACCGTAGACAGAGAAGCTGTAGAGAGATTCAAAGCGCTTCTTGAGAAAGACGGAATAAACGTAACGATAAGGAGATCTTTGGGCAGGGATATAGAAGCGGCCTGCGGACAGTTGAGACGAAGTGCTATAAACGGAGAAGAATAATTTGATATTAAATTTTTGCACCAGAACGGATATAGGAAACAAGAGAAACGCAAATCAGGACTTTTGCGGGTATCACGTTGCAGATAAATATGAAATTGCTTTCTTTTTCGTTGCAGACGGCATGGGCGGCCATAATGCCGGAGAAATTGCCAGCTCTATGGCTGCAATCACTTTTATTGATGCCTCTAAGGATTTCTTTGACGTTGACAGCGATAAAGGCTTAGAACGATTTATTGTTCACACGATAAAGAAAGCCAATTCGCTTATTTATAAAAGAGCGCAGATTAATTCAGCACTCAAAGGCATGGGTACGACTCTTGTTGTGGCTGCTGTTACTGAGAAGTTCTTTATGATTGCAAATGTAGGAGACTCCAGAGCATATGCTGTTGAAGATCAAGAGATCAAGCAAATTACGCGAGATCATTCATATGTGCAGTATTTAGTTGAACAGGGTTTGATTGATGATACTGATGCGAGGAACCATCCGAGAAAGAACGAGATAACCAGAGCTCTTGGAGCAGGCGAAGACGTGGAGGTTGATATTTTTGTCGGTGAATATAAAAAAGGGAGCTATCTGCTCCTTTGTTCTGACGGACTTACAAATATGATCAGCGACGAGGATATTCGAACAAGTATTATTGAAAAGAATAACGTATTTGATGCTTGCGAAGAATTAATACAAAAAGCTAATAATGCAGGCGGTACGGATAATATATCTGTTGCTCTTATCAAGTTATGATGAAATGCGAGGAAATGTATTGTGATTCACGACGCATACGAAGGTAGATTTTTAAATGATAGATATAAACTGCTGTCGAAAATCGGTTGCGGTGGCATGTCGGTTGTCTATAAAGCTAAAGATGCTATAGAAGAACGTTTTGTTGCCGTTAAAATTTTGAAAGAAGAATTTTGTACTGACGAGGACTTTATTAGACGGTTTAATAATGAAGCCAATGCTGCTAAAAATTTGTCACATCCTTACATTGTTGAGATATATGACGTGGGGTGCGACGGAGATACGCATTATATTGTAATGGAGTTAATAGAAGGCATTACACTTAAGGAATATATTATAGCAAAGCATTCTCTTAAATGGAGAGATACTCTCAATATTACGGGACAGATATTAACTGCGTTAGATCACGCTCACGAACATAAAATAATACACAGAGACATAAAACCTCAAAATATTATGCTTACACCGGGCGGGGTGGTTAAATTAGCAGATTTTGGTATTGCTAAGGCAGTATCAGGAGCTACAAAATCGGCAACACCCGACAGCGCCGGAAGCGTACATTATCTTTCACCCGAACAAGCAAGAGGCGGATTTGTAGATGAACGTACTGATTTGTATTCTACAGGCATCATGATGTATGAGATGGTAACCGGAACGGCTCCGTTTGATGGTGATTCCCACGTTTCAATTGCACTAAAGCACATTGACGGGAAGATAACGCCCCCGCATGAGGTCGATCCGGGTATACCACGTGGAGTGAGCGATCTTATCGTACTTGCAACAAAGAAAGACCCTGCAATGAGATTCCAATCAGCTAAGGACATGTTGCTTAGATTGGAGAAAGTTTTGAATGTACCGTACACATCATTCTTGAGCACAATTCCTACAACACATGATGTAAAACTTGAACCTGTGAAAATATCTAACGAAGATATTTCCTATGGTGACAATGGAGATAATTCACAATATGAATTTGTAGATGACGATGATTTCTTTGAAGAAGCTAATGAAGCAGAAGACGAGGAAGTGATAGTTCCTATTGTTAATAAATCGGAAGCAGAAGAGGGATTTGAAGAGGCGGAAAATACCACTGATGATTATACCTATGAAGACGAGGAAGTGCTTTCGGGAGACCTTAGTGTAAGAAGAATTGTATTTGCTACGATAACTTATGCCATAGCTATTATAGTCGGCATTGTCGGTATATATTTTATACACAACAGATACGAAGCTGCAAAGGACAACATCATACAGTTTGTTGATACAAAGGTATACATTCAAGACTATACCGGAATGCAGATTAATGCTGTGGAGGCAGCGCTGGAAGAATTCGACGTTAACGTGGACAAGGTTCTTGTAGAAACAGACAAGTATCCCAGCGGATATATTATTGGTCAGGACGTACCGAAGGGGACAGAACTTAAGAGTAACCTAAGAATAACCTTCAGTGTATCAAGTGTGGAGGGCTCTTTCGTTCTTGATGATTACTCTGCTTCTAAGAAAGACTATAAAGAAATTGGTACAAAACTTGAAGAGAACGGTGCAGTAGTCCGTTATAAAGCAGTTTACAGTAGCAAAGTAAATAATTCTCTTGTTATTCGCACAAGTCCTAAAGCCGGCTCTATTATAACTCCCGGTGCGGAAATTATTGTATATTACAGTGCAGGCACAAGATATTCATACGTGAATGTGCCGGATCTTACTGGGATGACTCTTGAAGAGGCAGAAGCTGCACTTAAGAAGATAAATCTGAAGTTAGGTGTTGTATTCCCTGAACCGGGAACAGTCGTAGACGGCTTATACAGCACACCCGAGATCGTATCTCCTACGCCGACTCTTGATCCTAATGCTACTCCTGACGTACAGAATCCTACTGAGGATCCGCAAAATTCCACACCTGGTACGAGTGTTGAACCCGATACTACAGATAATCCGGGGGATAATGACAAGCCGGATGAAAATACTCCGGAACCAAGCGATGAACCTATCATACTCAATGATGCTACACCGGCTTTGCCTGGTTTAGAGCAGACTCCTGAGACAACACCCGGATTAACAACTCCGGAGCCGCCATTAGATGTTACTCCCGGTACGACACCCGATGTTACACCTGATATTACACCCGATATTACGCCCGATATTACACCCGATATTACGCCGGATATTACGCCGGATATTACGCCGGAACTTACTCCTACTCCTAATTACGCATCCTTAACGGTTGTGAACCAGTATCCCGGGGCATATCAGACAGTTCTGGCAAATGAAACTGTTCACGTATACTTCTATCACGATTTATCTTTGCTTACACAATATAAAACAGTGTCTATAGAAGATCCGATGATGGCAGGATTTACCTCATATTATATTTATGCGGAGGTTGAGGATTTCAACGGAACTAAGTCATTCCCTCTTGGTGGTGGTGCTATTGTCGAGGCAGGTCAATTCCCGCTTCAATTCAACGTACCTGTATCTGTCTTAGGAGAACATACAAAGGTAACGGTGTATATGGGAGCTAACGCGATTACAGCTCAATTGTATGAAATAAAATATGTGTATGCAGACTATTAAAGAAGGTATAATTTTAAAAGGAATAGGCGGACTCTATTTTGTATATTCGGAGGGGAATATCTACGAATGTAACGTCCGAGGTATATTCAGAAAAGAAAAATTTAAACCGCTTCCCGGTGACAGAGTTGAAATAACGGAATGTGACGATATTGGCAAAAAAGCGACAATATCGTCCTTTTTTACACGTAAAAATAGATTTTACAGACCTGACGTTGCCAATATTGATAAACTGATAATAGTTATAGCCTCGAAAAAACCTGCTGCAGATTTTATGCTGGTAGACAAAATGTTGATTACAGCTTTTATGAACAACGTTGAACCTGTATTGATTATCAACAAGTCGGATCAGGACTTCACGTTTGCACAGAATGTTTTCACATGCTACTCAAAGGCAGTTAAATGCATCGTGGCAAATAATGTAGACGGAACAGGTATCGATGAGATAAAAGGTGAGATTGAAGGCTTTACATGTGTCCTTGCAGGCCAATCCGGGGTGGGTAAATCTACTCTTTTGAATCATATGCTCGGTATAAAAGCGATGCAAACAGGGGATTTAAGTAATAAGACAGATCGAGGAAGACATACCACAAGACATTCAGAAATATTTATACCGGAACAAGGAGTTTTTGCTGATAAAACGTTGATCATCGATTCTCCCGGTTTTAGCATGTACGACATAGAAATGATTCCGCCTGAAGACTTGTCAAATTACTATCCGGAGATGTATAATACAAAGAATGGCTCGTGCAGATTCCAAGACTGCAGTCATACCGGAGAGCCGGGGTGTGTTGTCGTGGATACTCTGGAAAGAGGAGATTTGTCTTCCGATCGATATAGACGATACGTAGAGATTTATAACGAGCTGGTTATAAAGAATAAGAACAAATATAAGTAATAGTGAAAGGGATGTAGATATGGACGTTAGAGTATCACCTTCAATATTATCAGCTGACTTTTCAAAGCTGGGAGAGGAAATCACAAGTGTGGAGGCAGCGGGAGCTGACCTTATTCATATAGACGTAATGGATGGCCATTTTGTACCTAATATTACTTTAGGTATGCCGGTAGTAAAGAAACTCAGGAAAGTTACAAAGCTTCCGTTTGACGTGCATCTTATGATTGAGAATCCTGAGAAGTATATAGATGAATTTGTTAATGCCGGTGCCGATATAATCACTGTGCATCAGGAAGCTTGCGTACATCTTCACAGAGTAATCCAAATGATTAAAAAGCACGGCATCAAAGCCGGTGTCGCGCTTAATCCTATGACAAACGTTGAGACACTCAAATATATTTTACCTGACATTGATATGATCCTTATCATGTCGGTTAATCCCGGTTTTGGTGCTCAATCATATATTCCTGTCGTTACGCAGAAAATTGCAGATTGCAGACAGATGTGCATCAGAGAAGGTTATCCTGATATGGATATTGAAGTCGACGGTGGCGTTGATGCAAACACGTACAGCAAAGTAGTAAATGCCGGCGCGAACGTGTTGGTTGCAGGCAATGCAATCTTCACGTCTGATGATCCCAAAGGACTTATTTCACTGATGAAAAGTAAACAGTAACTCATATTGAATTCTGAAAGGTTTGGTAAATAGTATGTTTTCCGAAAGAATCGTAAAAAGTTTAGCTTCAGGCTCAATGATACGCGCGATGTTTGAACAGGGTAACGCTTTAAAAAAGCTCTACGGTCCTGAAAACGTGTATGATTTTGCACTTGGCAATCCTGATTTAGAACCGTCTGCGGAGATAATTGAGGATATGAAAGCACTTGTTTCACAGCCGGATATTCATAAATATATGGCAAATGCAGGACATGCCGATGTAAGGCAGAAGATTGCTGATTTTATGAAGAATAAGACTGACGTTGCTTTCGAAGCCAGACACATTATTATGTGTACAGGCGCGGCTGCGGGACTTACGATTACTATGAATTCAATATTAAATCCGGGAGACGAGGTTATCGTTATAGCACCGTTTTTTGGCGAATACAGGTCATACGTAACACAATATGGCGGTGTTATAGTTCCTGTGCGTGCGATTCCCGGTACTTTCCAGCTTGATATAGATGCGATCGGTAATGCTATTACGGCAAAGACTAAGGCTATCATAATCAATTCACCCAATAACCCAAGCGGTGCAGTATATCCTGAGGAGGATTTGCTCAAACTTAATTCGGTACTTCTTGGCGCAGAGACAAAATACGGACAGCCGATATACGTTGTATCAGACGAGCCGTATGTAAAGGTTTCATATGATAACGTTCAGATTCCTGAAGTTGCATCTATCTTTGATAATGCGATTATTGTAAATTCATTCAGTAAATCATTGTCTCTTCCGGGCGAACGTATAGGCTACGTTGCGGTTAATCCTCTTATCAAAGATTCTGATATACTGGTTGATGCGCTTATTTATTCAAATCGTACCCTGGGCTTTGTAAATGCACCGTCGCTTTTCCAAAAGTTGGTAGCAGATCATCTTGATGACGTTGTAGGCCTTGATTCATATAAGGAACGAAGAGACGTATTTTACAAAATTCTAACAGATATCGGTTTTGAGTGCACTCTTCCGAAAGGAGCTTTTTATCTGTTTGTAAAGTCTCCTATAGAAGATGACGGCGCTTTTTGCGATATGGCACTTAAACATAATATAGTAATTGTAAGTGGTAAGGGCTTTGGGTACCCCGGCTATTTCAGAATTGCATATTGCGTATCAATGAGTCAAATTACCGGGTCTAAAGAAGCCTTTGCGGCGCTTTATAAAGAAGCTACAGGTAAATAATTCAGTAAAGGAGAAAATAAATAATGGAAAAACTTAGTTTAAATACAATTAGAGAAAAATATTTAGCATTTTTTGAATCAAAGCAGCACCTGAGATTGCCAAGCTTTTCACTTGTGCCGCAAAATGATCCCAGCCTTTTACTTATAAATGCAGGTATGGCACCGCTTAAGCCGTACTTTCTAGGCACACAAACACCTCCTTGCAAGAGAGTTACAACATGTCAGAAATGTATAAGAACTCCTGATATTGACAACGTAGGTAAGACGGCAAGACACGGAACTTTCTTTGAAATGCTGGGTAATTTTTCTTTTGGAGATTATTTTAAGAGAGAAGCTATTACATGGGCATGGGAATTTTTGACGGAAGTTATGGAGATTCCGGGTGAAAAGCTGTGGGTTACTATTTATGAAGATGATGACGAGGCTTTTGACATTTGGACAAAAGAAGTTGGAATTCCGGCTTATAAGATTAAAAGACAAGGTAAAGAAGAGAACTTCTGGGAGCTTGGGCTCGGTCCTTGCGGTCCGGATTCTGAAATTCATTACGACAGAGGAGAAAAATACGGTTGCGGTAGCCCTGACTGTGGCGTTGGGTGCGACTGCGACAGATTTATTGAAATTTGGAATCTTGTTTTTACGCAGTTTGATCAGCAAAAGGATGGCTCATACTTAAAACTTGCTCACCCAAATATTGATACGGGTATGGGTCTTGAAAGACTTGCTTGCGTAATGCAGGATGTTGACAACATGTTTGAAGTAGATACAATCAGAAAGATTATCGATACAGTGTGTGAACTTTCCGGCAAAAATTACGGAGACGACACACAAAACGACGTTTCTATCCGTGTAATTACTGATCACATCAGAAGTACTGTTATGATGATAAGCGACGGCGTTATTCCTTCCAATGAAGGTAAAGGCTACGTTCTCAGAAGATTGTTAAGAGGCGCTGCCCGACACGGAAGAAAGCTTGGTATCAAGGGTTGTTTCTTATACGAACTTTGCGACGTTGTAATTGAGCTGTCTTGCGGAGCATATCCGGAACTCAAAGAAAAACAGGCATATATCAAGAAGGTTATTAAGACGGAAGAAGATAGATTTGCTTCTACAATTGAAGCCGGAATGAACATGCTTGACGGATTTATAAGTGAGATTGAGAAGAGTGATTCGCAAAAGATTTTGCCGGGCGACGTAGCATTTAAGCTTCACGATACGTACGGTTTCCCTCTTGACCTGACAAGAAATATTTGCGCAGAAGCAGGTATTCAGGTTGATGAAGAAGGCTTCAAGGCTCAAATGAGTATTCAAAGACAGATGGCGAGGGATGCAATCAAGAGAGATACCTCATGGGCAGGCCAGGAAGTCGTATTGCCGAAAGAATGTCCTCAGACTGTTTTTGAAGGCTATGAAAAACAAAGCAGTGAAGCAACAGTTTTGTATATAATAAATGAAAAGGGCGAGTTTACTTCTGAAGCAAACGCAGGCGAGAACGTTGTAGTCGTATGCGACAAGACACCTTTCTACGCTACAAGCGGCGGACAAACTGCTGATACAGGTATTATTGAAAATGACTATGTAACTGTTGTTGTTACAGATACAACAAAGACAGAAGACGGTAAGTTCAAGCATATAGGCAATATAACAGAAGGAACTTTGGCTGTAGGTCAGCAGGTAACAATGTCTATCGATAAGGCCAAAAGGTATGCTACGGAAGGAAACCACAGTGCAACTCACTTACTTCAAAAGGCGCTTCGCACAGTACTTGGTGATCACGTTCATCAGGCGGGTTCTTCTGTAAATGAAGACAGACTTAGATTTGACTTTAATAATCTGCAGGCTGTAACAGCAGAAGAATTGGCAAAGGTAGAGGAACTTGTAAACGAAGCTATCTATGCGCACTATGACGTGGTAACAAAAGTTATGGACGTGGAAGAAGCAAAAAAATCAGGAGCTATGGCTTTGTTTGGGGAAAAGTACGGCAAAAATGTAAGAGTTGTAAACATGGGCGATTATAGTGTGGAGCTGTGTGGCGGTACTCATGTAAAGAATACGTCTGCAATAGGTCTTTTTAAGATTGTAAAAGAAAGCGCTGTTGCTGCCGGTGTGCGCAGAATAGAGGCCGTGACAGGTAACGTTGCAAGAAACATTTATAAATCATATGAAAGTGCTTTAGCTCAGACAGCAGATAGCATCAAATCTGATTATTTCACAGTTCCAACGAAAGTTGCGGACTTGATTGCTGAGAATAAGCAGCTTGCAAAAGAACTTGAGCAGGTAAAGAAGGCTGCAGCCGGTTCTAATATAGACGACTTAATTGCAGGTGCAAAGAAAGTTGGAGACGTAAGTATTGTTGCCGCTCGCTTTGATTCACTTGGCTCAGACGGACTTCGTGAAATGTGTGAAGCAATCAGAGATAAGCTGGATTGCGGTGTTGCACTTGTTGCCTCAGGCGCTGAAGGCAAAGTGACAATTGTAGCTATGGCTACAAAATCAGCCGTTGAAAGGAAAATCAACTGCTCCGTTGTGGTTAAAAAGGCTGCTGCAATTTGCCAGGGTGGCGGAGGCGGACGTCCCGATATGGCTCAAGCAGGAGGTAAGGCTCCTGAAAAGATTGACGAAATGATCTCAAGAGCAGAAGAGTTTATTTCATAAAGGGTGATATAAAATGAATGATTGTATTTTTTGTAAGATAATCAAAGGAGAGATACCCTGCAAAAAAGTATACGAAGATGAGGATTGTCTTGCTTTCTACGATATCAATCCTCAGGCTCCAATACATATAGTGGTAGTCTCAAAGAAACATCTTCCGAGTGTTTTGGCGTTCAGTGAAGATGACGCGTCTCATTTAGGTAGGATTCAATTGGCGATAGCTAAGATTGCACGTCAGTTGGAGCTTACAGAAAGTGGTTTTAGAGTAATAAATAATTGCGGAAGGGATGCGAAACAATCCGTACCGCATATACATTATCATATACTTGCAGGCAGAGATATGGGAGAAAAGATAGTATAATGATAGGTGAAATAAGAAATATGATTGAGTTTTTCGGAATGTGTATAAGTAATCCGGCATTGCTTATAACTACCGTGTTGGTCTTAGGTGTAATCCTTGTAAACGGCTGGACAGATGCCCCTAATGCTATTGCAACCGTAGTATCTACCCGTTCCTTAAAACCACGGACTGCTATCTTAATGGCGGCTGTGTTTAATTTTCTTGGTGTTCTTGTTATGTCGATTTTCAGCAAAAAAGTTGCTGATACGATTTATAAAATGGTTGATTTTGGCGGCGATAATAAAAAAGCGCAGGTTGCGCTTTGCGCCGCCTTATTTGCTATCGTTTTATGGGCTGTCGGAGCATGGTTTTTTGGGATTCCTACAAGTGAGAGTCATGCCTTGATTGCAGGTATTACAGGAGCGGCTATGGCTATGAGCGGTGCTTCCGGCATCAATATGAATGAATGGATAAATGTTATTTACGGTTTGGGTTTATCGGCTGTTCTCGGTTTTGCAATGGGCTTTGGAGCATCAAAGCTTATTACTGCCATTTGCAAGGGTTTTAACAGACGCAAGGCAGACAGTTTCTTTAAAGGGGCTCAGATATGTGGCGGCGCAGCAATGGCTTTTATGCACGGAGCTCAGGACGGATTAAAATTCATCGGTGTTTTTTTGCTTGGACAAACGCTGGCTAAGGGAACCTATCAGCCAAATCAAGGCTTCTCGTCCATTCCGATCTGGTTGATGATTCTTGTTTCAGCCATAATGGCCTTAGGAACGTCTATTGGTGGTTATAAAATAATAAAATCCGTAGGAATGGATATGGTTAAACTGGAACGGTATCAGGGTTTTGCTGCAGATATTGCCGGCGCAGCATGCTTGTTATGTGCATCTGTAACAGGATTGCCTGTCAGTACAACGCACACGAAAACTACGGCGATAATGGGAGTAGGAGCTGCGAGACGATTATCTTTAGTTAATTGGTCTATCGTAAAGGAAATGGTTGCTGCCTGGGTACTTACGTTTCCCGGATGCGGAATCATAGGATTCATAATGGCCAAAATTTTCGTGATAATTTTTTAATGAGCAAGGAGGTTAAATATTATGGCAAAGAAGAAAGAAGTGGATTATTACGCATTATTCGTAGAGGCAATAGATTACTCAATTATACTGGGAGATATGCTTTCTGATATAATAAAACAGTATTCGCCTCAATTCAGCGAAAACAGTCTGCCGGAAATTTTAAACGTAATGCACAAAAAAGAGCATGAGGCAGATGAAATATATTCTAAAATCGTATACGAACTCAATATCGCATTTATTACACCGATAGAGCGTGAAGATATTCTGGAAATTGCAAAGAGAATCGACGACGTAACAGATGCAATTGAAGAATTGGCTTTTGCGTTTAATATGTACAATATAAAAAGAATGAATCAGAACATTAATGTTTTCGTCTCGCTGCTGTGCAAATGTCTGGCAAAAGCCCGCAACGTATTAGAAGAATTTAAATCATTTAAGAAATCCACCACAATACGTAAATCCATTGATGAGTTGAATGAAATGGAATATGAAGGAGATAACTTATATCGTAGCACAGTAAAAGAACTGTTTGCCGGCGAAAAAGATCCAATTGAATTACAAAAATGGAGAATAATATACGAATTGCTTGAAGAGTGCTTTGACCAATGCCAGGAATTAGGAAGATCTGTTGAAAATGCGATTATCAAGAATTCCTGAGTCTAAGTTTTTCAAAAAAATCCGTAAGTAAACTGCTGCATTCCTCCCGAAGAATACCGGGATAGACGATTACTTCAGGATAAAGAAGATTATAAACCGATAAAGCTGCCCCGTCCGTTTTATTAAACGCTCCGAAGTAAACGCTTCGTATTTTGGCAGCTTTTATTGCACCGGCGCACATAGGACAAGGCTCTAACGTTACGTAGATATCACAATTCTCAAGATGCCACGAACCTAACGTTTCACAGGCTGCATTAATGGCGCAAATCTCAGCATGTCCGGTGATTTTATTATCTTCTTCCCGGGTATTATGGCCGGAACCTATGATAATATTATCCTTAACTATAACGGCGCCCACAGGAACGTCAGAATCACATTTCAGCGCTTCGCATATTGCCTTGCGCATATAATCGGAATGGAACAAATTAAAACCCCCGTCACATTTATAATAATGTTTGTAAGAATCAAACAACGGTGCTATAATTATACGATACACTCAGCAATAAAACAATGTAAAACAAGAGGAATATATATGACAGATATTAAGATTAAGCAAGATCATGAGAAATATACTTTAGACGAATTGTATAGAATTATTGAAATATTGAGGTCTCCTGACGGTTGTCCCTGGGATCGCGTACAGACGCACAAGAGCCTTACAAAAGGGATGGTTGAAGAAGCTTATGAGACGGTCGATGCGATTAACAAGCAGAGCACTCCTAAAATGGTAGAAGAGTTAGGCGATGTGCTTTTGCAGGTTATTTTTCATTCTATTATCGGTACTGAGGATAACGAGTTTGGCTTTGATGACGTGGTAGACGGTTGTGCCCGCAAGATGATATTCAGGCATTCTCACGTGTTTGGTGATGTAGATGCGCAGGATTGCAAGGAGGCTCTGGTTAACTGGGAGAAGATGAAGACGCAGGAGAAGGGGTTTACTTCACTTTCTGAGGAACTTGATGATATCCCGGAAGTGTTTCCGGCAACACTCCGCGCACAGAAAGTGTATAAGAGAATCAAAAAGTCAGGTAAAAATCTTCCTGAAAACACATTAAATAACATAGATTTTTCACAAGATATTGGTAAAATGCTCTTTGATGTGTGCTGCCTGGCCGAAAAGCAAGGAGTAGACAGTAATCTGGCATTGAGAGAATATACAAACAAAGTTATAGATGCAGCAAAGAAGGACGAGTTATGAGAATAGATAAATATCTTAAAGTATCCAGAGTTATAAAAAGACGTACGGTTGCAAACGATGCGTGTGATGCAGGCAGAGTAACAATTAACGGCAAAGTAGCAAAGGCCTGCACGGATGTAAATGTGGGAGATATTGTTGAGGTAAGCTTTGGCAGTAGTAAAACAAAATTTGAAGTAATGTGTATAAATAACAGTACAAAAAAAGAAGACAGTAAAGAAATGTTTAGAATTATTTCAGACGGAGGACTATGATGAAGAATATAGTAAAGATTGCATTAGTTTTATTGGCGATATGCCTTATGGTAACGTGCTTCGTAGCTTGCAAGGACAAGAAGCCCGTAAGTTATGTTGCAAAAATTAACGGAGACAATGTAGCTGACGGCATATTTATGGCGATGTTTAACGAAGTGCTTGATGAATTATACAAAGATGAAGATACCGGTCTGGATTACACATTAGAGGGAGAAAAATTCTTTGAGCAACTGAAAGAAAAGAAAACAGAATCAGGGGAGCTTTATATTGACTATTTTATAAATGAGGCCTTGTCAAGAGCGAAACTTATGATCGTTGCAAAGCAAATGGCTGTAAAGGATAACAAGTGGGCTACAAGTGAAGAGTTAAAAAGCTCTGAAGAGGAGGCTAAGTCAGAGCTTGAATATTACTTATCGTACTATCAGTATTATGGATATTCGTTTTCTTCTATAAATCAACTGGCAGGTATGATGTATGGAATGACTGCTGACGATTATATGGAATATTTTGCCTTTACCTCAGCTCTTAACAAATTCCAGGATGAATTAGGTAAGACAGTAGAGTTTACCGAAGAAGATTTGAAGAAGTTTTATGAAGAGAACGTTGATTTATACAGAATAGTTACAGTAAGACACTCACTGCTAAAAACTGAAGGCCTTGATGAAACAAAGAAGGCTGAGGTTCTTGCAAAGGCAGAAGAGTACATTGAGAAATATAACAACGGTGAAATGACTATGGATGAGATTGTTGAGAAAAGTGACGATTCCAAAGACGGTTATTACGACGTAGTTGCAAACGGACAATTTGTTCCGGAATTCCAGCAGTGGGCAGTCTCTCGCAAGGAAGTATCTGATGATTTGGAAATAGTCGAGACAACGTATGGCTATCATATAATGCAATGTACAGGTATAAAGACGTTTGATGATGAGACTGTCAAAGCAAAGGTAGAGATAGGATATGCTGATGACGTTGTAAGCAAGCTTATCGAAGAAGAGTCGAAGAAGGAAGTTTATGAAATAAAAGACGTTAATAAGTCATATGCAGAGAAGATCATTTTAAGAAGTCTTGTAGGTGACTTCGAAGATGAGGACGATGATAAGAGTGCCACACAGGCTCCCAGCGCTACACCTGTAGAATATAATGATGCTGCGGCAGATACTACGGTTGTTGCAAAGCTTGGTGATATAATCATAACTAAGCCGTATTATAGAGAATTCTTTTCACAGGCGGTATCTACGATTTTATTACCCGACCTGGAGATTCCGGAGGATATGGAGCTGGAGCAACAGTATGAATATCTTATTGAACAGATGAAAAAAGAGTATAAAGACGGTAAAACGTATTCCCAGGCTACTCATGACAAAGCTGTAGAATTGCTTTTGAAATTTATGGTAACAAAGAAGATTGCTATGGAGTCAGAACATGCACTTACTGAAGAAAAAATAGCTTCATACGAGGCTGAACTGGACAGCCAAATCGATCAAATGCTCTCATATTACGGCTCGTATTATGAAGTTTCTACAAGAGATGAGTTTATGAACCTCTACGTAGGTATGAATGTTGAAGATTACAAAAAGATATATATAGATCAGATTCAGGTAAATGACTATTCAGAAGCTATCATTAAGGATATTACAGCTTCTGATGATGAGATAGCTGAATATTACGTTCAACATGAAGAAGAACTTAAGATTATCACTGTAAGAAGAATACTAAGATCTACTGTCGACAGTGATGGCAAGGAATACACAGATGAGCAGAAGGCAGAGGTATATAAGATCGTTGAAGCTATTATAGCTAAGATTGATGACGGAGATTCTCTGGCTGCTTTAGCAAAGGCATGGTCACAGGATTCCGGCGTTGATACAGACGAAGGACTTGCAGACATTGTAAAAGCATATTCAGATTTCGATGACCAGATTAATCAGTGGATCTACAGCCAGACAGAAATCGGTTCAAAGAAAGTATTCGAAACGAAAGAGGGCTACGAGATATTTGTTATAGAGGGAATTACAACGATTACAGAACAAAAGGGCATCGCGGCAGATGATGAGAACGTTTCCTGTGAAGCTGTTAAGACTCAAATTACAAATGCAATTAAAGCAGAGAAATTTGATAATAAAATAGATGACTATATCAAAGAAAATAACTTATCTCTTACAGATATCAACAAAGACGTTACAGCTTCGGTTGAGAAAGAATTTCTGACGTATGAAGAATAATTGCGGGTTTAATCATTGGGTAAATAGCTTTCTATTATATAGCCGTTCTCCCGTTGATAAACAGTTAATACAGAAGAAATATTGTCTCCTGCGAAAAATATTAAAAATCTGTCTGACTCTTTTCTGACAGAATTGATTGTAAGCATACCGGTGGCGGACTCTAAAACGCTGTCGGTATGTTGGTATTTTACGATATCTGAACCTTTTATATAAAATGTGCTGTCTGTTATCAGCGGCGGATTTACAAACGTTTTATCAAGTAAGCTCTGAATGAGCTGCGCCGGGATTTCATAATAGAATGTGTCATCATCGATATCGTGTTTGTATTCTGTATATTTGTTATAAAAGTCATAGTAGCTTAAAATAAAGATAAGTCCGTCATCTGCAGAGCATTTCTCTTGTCCTATCTGCGTGTTGCCAAAAAAAGGCAGGTAGAAAGATATGCATAATTGACGCTTTTCAAAATAATCCGCCACCACTTCCTCCTGTGTCAGCTCCGGAGCCTTAGTTGGCGGGGCTATGGTGGGATTATCCGGTTCGGGCGTCAGAGTTGCTACAGGTTCAGCTGCAGGCGGATTTTCACCAAATATGTTTGCGCAGGACGCGAGCATCACCGCACAAAGGGCAAACATAAGAAATATTGCTGTTTTTCTGATTGTACTTACCATCTGAACACCCCCTGTAAATGCTATGTATAGATTATACCATGTTTGTCATTAAAAGTTAAATTGTCAAAATCGGATAATTGTGCCATAATAAAAATGTTATGAATAAGGAAAAGGTAAAGAACATAATAAAAACTGTATTGCAATTTATACTGAATCCTAGACTTCTTTTGTGCCTGGGACTTGCTTGGATAATTACAAACGGTTGGTCATACGTCTTCTTTGCGGTAGGAACGTACTTTGGTATCGGATGGATGGCCGCTGTAGGCGGAGGATATATGGCATTCTTGTGGTTTCCTTTCACTCCGGAGAAACTGATAACGCTGGTAATTGCAATTGCCTTATTAAGATTTTTATTTCCGAACGATCAAAAAACCCTTGCAATATTAAGAAAATTACATGAAAAGGCGAAATTAGCTGTGAAAAATCGTAAAAACAAGACTGAAGAACAGAAAAAGACAAGGAAATCTCGCAAACTGATTATCCTGTCTGCTCTTGCTGTCTTGATTATTGTTGGTGGAATATGGATTGCATGGGGAAATAAAGCACTTGTAACGACGAATATTATAGTCAAAAGCGAGAATATACCTGAAGGCTTTGATGGATTTAAAATAGTTCAGATATCTGATTTGCATAATGCAGAATTCGGAAAGAATAACAAAAAGCTTATAGATGATATAAAAGCTGCCAAACCCGACGTCATCCTTTTTACGGGAGATATGATAGACGGGAACAGAACTGATATAGACGTTACGGTTAATTTTGCCCAAAAGGTTACACAAATTGCTCCTACGTATTTTGTAACAGGTAATCACGAGGCGGGTATATACGGACAATATCACGGATTCAAGGCTCGTTTAGAGGATGCCGGCGTAGTGGTTTTAGATGAGGAATATGACATAATTGAAAAAAACGGTGATAAAATCTGCATTGCCGGAATAAACGATCTTGGTTTTTTTGTAACGGGATCATACGATCAAAATGATTTGAATGAGTTTAAAAATGCTCTTGAGGAACTTTTAAAAGAAACGAAAGACTATTATACTATACTTTTAAGTCACAGACCTGATTTATTTAATGAGTATGTAGAGTGTGATGCGGATCTGGTTTTTACAGGACATGCGCACGGAGGTCAGGTAAGGATTCCATTTATTGGTGGCGTTTTTTCCCCGGGACAGGGATTATTTCCGGAATATGACAGTGGTCTTTTTATCGAAAATAACACACAGATGATCGTTAGCAGAGGACTTGGCAACAGCCGTTTCCCGTTTAGGGTTAATAACAGGCCGGAGATTATTGTTGCAGTTCTGAATGCTGAATGATTTAAGCCTTTTTGAAGTAATACTATCGTAACAAAGTTAAATAATTGTTTTTATCAAAAACTGTATGTTTTTGTATTTTGCTATGTAATAAAATGTTGTAAAAAAGAAATAAAAGTGATACAATCGCAAAGCCTATGTGTTAATTTGGAACAATAGGTGGCTTTTTGCATGGTTGTAAATAGCCGTAGCATTAGAGAAAGTGGAAAAAAGAGGTAGAAAGTATGAACAAAATTACAATTATCGGAAGTGGAAAGGTTGGCGCAACAATTGCACACTCATTAGTTGTTTCCGGTCTCTCATCGGAAATCGTTCTTATTGATATTAATCAAGCAAGAGCTGAGGGCGAAGCGCTGGATATCGAACAAGGTATCTTTTTCTGTAATCCAGGAAAAATTTATGGTGGCACGTATGATGATGCTATAGGTTCAGATATTGTTATTATCACATCCGGTGTGGGCAGAAAACCCGGTCAATCAAGACTTGAACTTGCTCAGGTTAATATTGACATTTTAAAGAGCGTTATTCCGGAAATTACACGTCGTGTTCCTGAGGCAATATACGTTTTGGTAAGCAATCCTGTAGACGTACTTACATATGCATTCTGCAAGTGTTCCGGTATCCCGCTCAACAGAATAATTGGTTCCGGTAATACAATCGATACAGCACGTCTTAGTGCGTATCTTTCAGAAAAATATGAGATTGGACATGAAAACGTACATGCTTACGTATTGGGCGAACATGGCGACTCATCATTTGTTCCGTGGTCAAATGCAAATATTTGCGGTATTCCGTTGGATCAGTGCAGCAAAGCTTTCGACGTTGATTACGAGCTTAATCGCGAGGAAGCAGAAGAGTACGTTCGTAAAGCAGGCGGAAAGGTTATTGAGCGCAAAGGTGCTACATATTATGCAATTTCAATTGCTGTATGTGCAATATGCAGAGCTATTATTGACGGTGTGCCTACTGTTCTTCCTGTATCAACAATGATGAACGGTGAGTACGGTATCAGTGATGTTTGCCTTAGTACTCTTAATATTATTGATCGCAACGGTGTTAAGAGTAAAGTGGACATTCCGCTTACTGACGATGAGATTGCGCAACTTCAAAAGAGTGCAGATGCTCTCAAAGCAACGATAGCAAGCGTTGAGATTTAAGTAATTTTCACAGAGATTACGGGAGGATTAAAAATGGAATATCGTATCGAACATGACTCTATGGGCGAGGTAAGAGTACCTGCCGATAAGCTTTGGGCAGCCCAAACACAAAGAAGTCACGAGAATTTTGAAATTGGTGTTAATATTGAAACAATGCCTATGGAGATTATCCATGCGTTCGGAATACTGAAAAAGGCAGCGGCCCAGGCTAACCATAAGCTTCGTCCGGAAAAGATGACGTCAGAAAAGCTGGTTGCTATTTCTACTGCTTGTGACGAGATTATTGCAGGTAAACAGAACCATAATTTCCCTTTAGTTGTATGGCAAACCGGTTCCGGAACTCAATCTAATATGAACTCTAACGAAGTAATCGCCAACAGAGGTAATGAGATTGCAGGTAAAAAGCTTCTGCACCCAAATGATGACGTTAATATGAGTCAGTCTTCGAATGATACTTTCCCTACTGCTATGCACATTGCAGCTGTTTTGATGCTTGAAAATAAGCTTATTCCGGCTGCACGTACATTAATTGATACTTTCAGACACCTTGAAATAGAGAACGAAGGTATTGTAAAAAGCGGCAGAACCCATTTACAGGATGCAACACCTATTACTTTTAGCCAGGAAATAAGCGGCTGGAGATCAAGTCTTGAAAAAGACGTCGAGCTTATTGAACGTTCTATCGCACCACTTTGTGAACTGGCATTAGGCGGTACTGCTGTAGGTACAGGCTTGAATGCACCAAAAGGCTTTGGTGAGGTTGTGGCAGCTGAGGTTGCAGGTCTTACCGGCAAGCCCTTTGTAACAGCTGCCAATAAGTTCCATTCACTTACATCAAAAGATGAGATAGTATTTGCTCATGGAGCTATTAAGGCTCTTGCTTGCGACATGATGAAAATCGCAAATGACGTAAGGTGGCTTGCAAGCGGACCCAGAGACGGATTGGGAGAGATTTATATTCCGGAAAATGAACCGGGATCATCAATTATGCCCGGAAAAGTTAATCCGACACAGTGTGAAGCCGTTACAATGGTTGCCGTTCAGGTTATGGGAAATGACGTAGCCGTTGGCATGGCAGCTTCCCAAGGAAACTTTGAACTCAACGTATTTATGCCGGTATGTATTTACAATTTTTTACAGTCGGCAAGACTTTTAGCAGAAGCAATTCTGTCTTTCAATAAGAATTGTGCAGTAGGTATCAAGGCTAATAAGGAAAAAATGCACCATAATCTGCATAATTCATTAATGCTTGTTACGGCTCTTAATCCGTATATCGGATATGAAAATGCCGCTAAGACAGCAAAAAAAGCATTTAAAGATAATATTTCGCTTAAAGAAGCATGCGTAGAACTTGGCTTCCTTACAGCAGAAAAATTTGATGAAGTTTTCCATCCTGAACAGATGGTTTAATAAAAGGAGGCAATATTAAATGAAGGTGGCATACTTTCCGGGCTGTACATTAAAAACAAAAGCAAAAGAGCTTGACAGATATGCAAGGAAGTGCGCTGAAATACTTGACGTTTCTCTTGAAGAGGTTGAAGATTGGCAGTGCTGCGGCGGCGTATTTACTACCTCACGCGACGAAGTGGCAACCAAACTTTCATCCGTAAGAGCCTTATCTGCTGCCAAGAAAAACAACAATGTTCTGGTGACTGTTTGTTCTGCTTGCCACAACGTTATCAAGCAGACGAATTACGCGATGCAAAACGACGCTGAATTTGCACAACGTGTCAACAATTATCTTGGCAAAGGTGAAGAGTATGACGGCACTACCGAGATACTTCACTATCTTGAGCTATTAAGAGACAAAGTAGGATACGACAATGTTGCGAAGAAGGTAATAAATTCACTTGCAGGCAAAAAAGTTGCGGCTTATTACGGTTGCCTGCTACTTCGTCCAAACAGTGTTATGCATACAGATGATCCTGAAAATCCTACTATTATGGAAGATCTTATCAGGGCGCTTGGTGCAGAGCCTGTAATATATTCAGAAAGAAATGAATGTTGCGGCGGCTATATAACTCTTGAAAATCCTGAGTTTTCCGCTTTGAGAAGTCATAAAGTAACAGAAAGTGCTTATAACAGCGGCGCTGACCTGATTGTAACGGCATGCCCGCTTTGCAAATACAACCTGGAGAAAAACGGAAGTCCTATTCCCGTTGTATATTTCACAGAGCTTATGGCAGAAGCATTTGGAGTAAAGGAGGATGCAAATGCATAACAAGAATGACAACGTTCGCAGCGAGATTATACGCAGAAGCGGTGTTAATCCGGTAAAATGCATGCGCTGCGGTAAATGCACGGCTACGTGTCCTGCATTTGATACTATGGAATATCATCCGCATCAATTTGTGTACATGGTAGAGAGCGGAGACATCGAGCCTCTTATGAACAGCAATTCGCTGTACCAGTGTCTTACATGCTTTGCATGTGTGGACAGATGCCCGAGAGGCGTTGAACCTGCAAAATTAGTTGAAGCCGTACGTCTTGAGGTAATTCGTAAACAAGGCGCAAATCATATGAAGCCTGACAGTATTCCTGCAATGGTAGAAGAGGATCTGCCGCAGCAGGCTATCGTAAGTGCTTTAAGAAAATATCATAAATAAGGAGGGAAAGACAAATGCAAAGAATTGGTGTATTCGTATGCTGGTGCGGTAGTAATATCGCAGGTACTGTAGATGTTAAGGCTGTAGCTGAGGCTCTTAGAAGTGAACCCGGTGTTGTCTTTTCCACAGATTATCAATACATGTGTTCACAGGCGGGACAGGAGATTATTAAGGAAGCTATTAAAGAACACAAGTTAACAGGTGTTGTCGTATGTTCATGTTCTCCGAGAATGCATGAAGCCACATTCCGTAAGACAGCACAGGCCGCCGGCCTTAATCCGTATATGGTAGAGATTGCCAATATCCGAGAACAATGTTCGTGGATTCACAAAGATATGGAGACCGGTACTCAGAAAGCTATTATATTAGGCCGCGCTGCAGTTGCAAAAGTAAATCTCAACGCGCCTCTTATTCCTGGTCAGACTCCGGTTACAAAAAGAGCTCTCGTAATCGGAGGCGGCATTGCAGGTATTCAGACAGCTTTAGATATCGCAGAAGCAGGTTTTCCTGTTGATATCGTGGAGAAGAAACCTACAATCGGCGGTAAGATGGCACAGATTGACAAAACGTTCCCGACACTTGACTGTGCGGCATGTATTCTCACACCTAAGATGGTTGACGTTGCACAAAACGAAAATATCAGAATTTTCTCATATAGTGAAGTTCAGGAAGTAAAAGGTTTTGTTGGTAATTTTAATGTAAAAATAAAGAAAAAAGCTCGCTTTGTAAAAGAGGATGTATGTACGGGTTGCGGTATCTGTACAGAGAAGTGTCCACAGAAAAAGGTGCCTAACGAATTTAACCTTGGTATGGATAACAGAAGAGCTGTATATATTCCTTTTGCTCAGGCAGTACCTAAGGTTGCAACTATTGATGCAGACTATTGTACAATGCTTAAGACAGGAAAGTGCGGACTTTGTGCCAAGGTATGTACGGCAGGCGCTATTGATTATACACAAAAAGATGAGATCATCGAAGAGCAGTACGGTGCAATCGTAGCAGCTACAGGTTTTAACCCTATCAGCCTTGATAAATTTGATGAATATGCATATAACCAGTCGAAGGACGTTATTACATCGTTGGAATTCGAACGTCTTACAAATGCGGCAGGTCCCACAGCAGGAAAGCTTCTTCGTCCTTCTGACGGAAAGCATCCTCATACTATCGTTTTTGTACAGTGTGTTGGTTCAAGATGCGCTGCATGTGCAGACAAAGGCAAGGAATATTGTTCAAAGATTTGCTGTATGTACACTGCAAAGCACGCTATGCTCACCAGAGATAAATATCCTGATACTGACGTTTACGTATTCTACATAGACGTTCGTACACCCGGTAAAAATTTCGACGAGTTCTATCGTCGTGCGGTAGAAGAATATGGTGTTCATTATATCAAGGGGATGGTAGGCAAGGTATCACCTCAGGGCGATAAGCTTATGGTTCAGGCTTCTGATCTTCTCGCAAATAAACAACTTCATATAGAAGCAGATCTGGTTGTTTTAGCTGCTGCAATAGAGCCTGACAAATCAGCTAGATCAATCGCAACAATGCTCACTGCAAGTATGGACACAAACGACTTTTTCACAGAAGCGCATCCAAAGCTTCGTCCTGTTGAGAGTCCGACTGCCGGCGTTTTCCTGTCAGGTACGTGTCAGGGACCTAAGGATATTCCGGAAACTGTATCACAGGCAAGTGCAGCTGCAGCTAAAGTTATCGGATTGCTTGCAAAAGATAAGCTTACAAGTAATCCATGTGTTGCACACGCTGACGAGCTTATGTGCAACGGCTGTTCATCTTGTGCAAACGTTTGTCCTTACGGTGCTATTTCATATATTGACAAAGAGTTCCGTATGCCAAACAGAACTACTGCCATAAGACGTGTTGCATCTGTCAATCCGGCTGTCTGCCAAGGTTGCGGTGCATGTACGGTAGCTTGTCCTTCAGGCGCTATGGACCTTAACGGTTTTGAAAGTGCTCAGATCATTGCGGAGGTGGATGCAATATGTCGATAAATAGTGAATATAAGCCTAAGATTGTGGCTTTTTGTTGTAACTGGTGTTCATATGCAGGTGCAGACCTTGCAGGTAGCAATCGTCTTGCATATCCTGAAAATGTAAAGATTATTAGAGTACCTTGCTCATGCAGAGTAAATCCAATGTTTATATTGCGTGCTTTCCAACGCGGTGCAGACGGCGTAATTCTTTGCGGTTGCCACCCGGGAGATTGTCATTATACGTCAGGAAACTATTACACCAGAAGAAGAATGGCACTGTTATTCTCCATGTTGGAATATCTTGGTATTGAGAAAGAACGTACACGTGTAGAATGGGTATCCGCTGCCGAGGGTGCTAAATTTGCAGCAACAATGAATGATTTTACTCAGACTGTAGCTGCGTTAGGTGAAAATAAGAGATTGGAGGACTTAAGATGCAAAAGATAACTCGGGAAAATCTCATAAACAAAGCAATTGAACTGTTAGATAACGGCACTGTGAGCAGAGTTCTTGGTTGGAAGATCGGTGAGTTTGCATACGACGTAACTCCGGCAGTTTTCACAACAAAAGAAGACCTTCAAAAAGATTTTATCTTTGATGACTTTTGCAATGCTAATTTTTCAAAATATCTTATAGCAGAAACGCGCAAAGCAGAAGAGAAGGTGCTTGTATTCTTAAAACCCTGCGACACTTATAGCTTTAACCAACTTCTTACAGAACACCGTTTCTCAAGAGAAAAAGTATATGCAGTAGGCATTCCTTGTGAAGGTATGTTAGATATCGGCAAGATTAAAGCTCTTGCCGGAGAGGGCATTATTGATGTTATACCAGGTGAAGGTTCTATTACGGTAAAGAATCTTTACGAGGAAGAAAAGACACTTGCATACGGAGACGTTCTTACAGAAAGATGTCTTAGCTGTAAGAGCAAAAAACACGTTGTATACGACGAGCTTATGGGTGAAGAAGGCGACGTAATTGATTCAAATCGCTTCGACGAAGTTGAAAAAATCGAAAAAATGTCAGCAGACGAGCGCTTTGCTTTCTGGCAAAGCCAACTGTCAAAATGCATAAGATGTAACGCTTGCCGTGATATTTGCCCCGCGTGTACGTGTGAAAAGTGTGTTTTCGATAATCCGAAATCCAGCGTAAACAACAAGGCGATTTCTGACAGCTTTGAAGAAAAAATGTTCCATATCATACGTGCATTCCACGTTGCCGGAAGATGTACGGACTGTGGTGAATGCTCAAGAGTATGTCCTCAGGGAATTCCGCTTCACTTGCTCAACAGAAAGTTCATTAAAGACATTAACAGTTTCTACGGTGATTACCAGGCAGGACAGGAGGAAGGCTCCAGAGCACCTCTTATCAATTATACGTTTGACGATCTTGAACCCGGCGAAGCTGTAGGCAGAGGAGTGTGAGAATATGCGTAAATTTTCAATACAAGCATTAGATACAATATTTGCAAAGATTGCTGCAGATGAGAAGCTTTATCTGCCTGTTGACGGTGAAAACGGCAGTAACTACAAGCTTTGGGAGCCCGGAGTTCAGATGAGCGACGCTCTTAATACTGTACGTAGCGCAAAAGATTTCTTCTTCCCGCAGACTGAGAATTTAATAGAGTTTAAAGTAACGGGAAAACAGATTGATATCATTGACGTTAGAAATGAAAATGAAGACTTTGTTGTATTTGGTGTTCGCGCCTGTGACGTAAGAAGCTTTGACATATTAGACAGAGTTTTCCTTTCAGAACCTATTGACAGCTATTATGCAAATAGAAGAGCACATAGTGTTATTATTTCTATGGCATGTACAAGACCTGCAGAGACGTGTTTTTGCGGTACGTTTGATATTGATGCTGCAAATCCTGCCGGTGATATTACTTGTTGGAAAACACAAGACAGTATATATATGCGTGCAAATACAGACAAAGGAGAGAAATTGCTGGCTAAATTAGACGGTCTTACTGAAGAATGTGATGACAGCGCAGTTTCAGCTCAGCAAGACAAGACCCGCAGAATCATGGAAAGATTGCCTCTTGCGAATCTTTCCGCTGAGAAATTCGGTGGCGGAAAAACAAATGAATTCTTTAATTCTCCGGCATGGAAAGAGTTGTCACAAGCTTGCTTAGGCTGTGGTACTTGTACGTTTGTATGTCCTACTTGTCAGTGCTATGATATAAAAGATTATGATACAGGCAATGGCGTCATTCGTTTCCGTTGTTGGGATTCCTGCATGTATTCAGACTTTACGAAAATGGCTCACGGTAATTCAAGAAATTCCCAGGTAGAGCGGTTTCGTCAGAGATTTATGCACAAGCTTGTATATTATCCGGAAAACAACGAAGGCATTTTTGGCTGTGTCGGTTGCGGAAGATGTTTGGCTAAATGCCCGATCTCAATGAATATTGTTAAAGTTATGAAGAAGTTAGGAGAAGAATGATATGGACGTTAATTACGAAGCTTTGATTCCGAAAGTCGGTGTGATTACCGACGTACGTATAGATACTCCGGATGTTAAGACTTTCCGAGTTGTCACTCCGGATGGCAAGAAGGCTTTTGACCATAAACCCGGACAATGCGCGATGCTTTCTATTCCGGGCGTAGGCGAGGCAATGTTTTCAATAACGTCTGCGCCTACAAATACAGAATATATGGAATTTTCAATAAAGAAATGCGGATGTGTTACTGAGTGGCTTCACCAAGCAGAAGTAGGACAACAAATAACAATCAGAGGTCCCTACGGCAATCCGTTCCCTGTAGATGACGCATTTGTGGGAAAAGATCTTCTGTTTGTTGCCGGTGGTATCGGCCTTGCACCGCTACGTTCTGTAATCAATTATTGCAGACACTACAGAGACAGATACGGCAAGATTGACATAGTATATGGTTCAAGAAGTAAAGATGATCTGGTAGATTATCAGGAAATCATTAACGAGTGGATGGAAGATGACGGTATTGACGTTCACCTTACTATCGACCGTGAACAAGAAGGCTGGGACGGACACGTTGGATTCGTACCAAATTATGTAAAAGAACTTAATTTCGATACAAATAAGACAGTAATTATCTGCGGCCCACCGATAATGATTAAATTTACGTTAGAAGGCCTTATTTCTATGGGCTACAACAAACAGCAGGTTTACACAACGATGGAGCTTCGCATGAAATGCGGAGTGGGCAAATGCGGAAGATGTAATATTGGCTCAAAATACGTTTGCAAAGACGGCCCGGTATTCCGCTGTGACCAGTTAGAAGAATTACCTGATGAGTATTAATAACAAGGAGGATAATAAAGATGGAAAATATGGTAAATATATTTTTATTCGGTAAAAAATATACAGTGCCGGAGAACCTTACAATCATGACTGCTATGGAATATGCAGGATATCAGTTAGTGCGTGGTTGTGGATGCCGTAACGGATTTTGCGGTGCGTGCGCAACGATTTATCGAATCAAAGGAGATAAAGAGTTAAAAGCATGTCTTGCTTGTCAAACAAAGGTAGAAGACAACATGTATATTGCAACACTTCCTTTCTTCCCCCTTGTTAAAGAAGTATATAACATTGAAGAAGTAAAGCCTACAGAACAGATAATGATGCAACTCTATCCTGAGATTTATGCTTGTATCGGTTGCAATGCTTGTACAAAGAGTTGTACACAGGATCTTAACGTAATGCAGTACATTGCATACGCTCAAAGAGGAGAATACGAGAAATGCGCAGAAGAATCATTTGACTGTGTAATGTGCGGCGTATGTTCATCACGTTGTCCTGCCGGAATCTCACATCCTCAAGTGGCAATGCTTGCGCGCAGACTTAACGGCAAATATCTTGCTCCTAAGTCAGCTCATCTTGAGAACAGAGTACAAGAGATTAAAGACGGAACATTCACAGATCTTATCGAGGCCCTTATGAATAAGCCGGTAGATGAGATTAAAGAGCTTTACAATCACAGAGATATTGAAAAATAAGGAGGTAGTTTCATGTATCCTGAAAGATTTGCAGAATCCTTAAAGGCTGTTGAGGCAGCAAGAGAGAATAATATAAAATTAGAACCGCGTCGTATGACGGCTCAGGAAAAAGAAGATTTGCTTAAGGCATATCATCCGGATTATAAAGAAGATCAATTTACAGAGCTAAAGATCGGTCCTAATAAAGGTGAAAAGGTACCGGTTGAATTGGCTGCGATTTTGCAGGCTCACAGCCGTATCACCGCAGACAGTGTTAACCTTGATAAACCTGATTATGACGTAGATGTACTTGTTATCGGTGGCGGCGGCGCAGGCTCTTCAGCTGCAATCGAAGCTCATGAGGCTGGGGCTAACGTTATGATCGTAACAAAGCTTCGTATCGGAGATGCCAACACAATGATGGCAGAAGGTGGTATACAGGCCGCAGATAAAGCAAATGACTCTCCTGCAATTCACTTTGTAGATGCCTTTGGCGGCGGTCACTATGCTGCTAAACGTGAGCTTTTATCAAAACTCGTTTGTGATGCTCCTGATGCTATTAAATGGCTTAACGATCTTGGAGTTGAGTTTGATAAAGATGCAGAAGGCAACATGATTACAACACACGGCGGCGGTACGTCAAGAAAGCGTATGCACGCTGCAAAAGACTATTCGGGTGCTGAGATTATGCGTACACTTCGTGATGAGGTTCTCAATCGCGGTATTCCGGTAGTTGATTTTACTGCTGCAATAGAGCTGATTTTAGATGATAAAGGAAATGCTGCAGGTGCAGTTCTCCTTAACATGGAGACAAAAGAACTGCTTGTTGCTAAAGCAAAGACAGTTATTATATCAACAGGCGGTGCAGGTCGTATGCATTACCAGGGATTCCCTACCTCAAACCATTACGGAGCTACCGCTGACGGTTTAGTATTGGGTTACCGTGTCGGCGCAAAGCTCCTTTATGCAGATACACTTCAATATCATCCTACAGGCGCCGCATATCCTGAACAAATTTTTGGTGCTTTGGTTACAGAGAAAGTTCGATCTCTTGGCGCTAAACTTATTAACGTAAACGGCGAAGCATTTATGCATCCGTTAGAAACTCGTGACGTTTCAGCAGCTTCCATTATTCGTGAATGCTCCACAAGAGGCAACGGAATAGATACAGGCAGCGGCCTTGCAGTATGGCTTGATACGCCTATGATTGAGAAAATCGGAGGAGAAGGCACTATCGAAGCGAGAATTCCTGCTATGATGCGTATGTTTGGTAAATACGGTATTGATATCCGTAAAGAACCGATTCTTGTCTATCCCACACTTCATTATCAGAATGGCGGTCTTGATATCAGTGCTGACTGTATGACAACAAACGTAGAGAATCTCTTCGTTGCAGGTGAGGCAGTGGGAGGAATACACGGTAGAAACAGGCTTATGGGTAATTCACTTCTCGATATTATTGTGTTTGGCCGTAGTGCAGGTAAGAGTGCAGCTGCAAAATGTAAAGATGTTCAAGTGGGTACGCTTACTCTTGCACATGTTGAAGCATTCGAAAATGAAATTAAAGCAGCCGGCCTTGATACAGATGCAGTATCACCTAAGCTGCTTCCTGATTACAGGAGAAAGTAATTAAGTTTGGGAAAGAGGTAATATAACAATGAATTTATTTGGAGGAGTAATAACCGTAAACGGTGTTGCATTCTTGCTTTTTTGTGTATTTGCGATTGCTGCTGTTGGTTATCTACTTGGCAGGGTTACAATTAAGGGTGTATCTCTTGGTACAGCCGGCGTATTTATTATAGCTTTATTATTTGGTTGCTTGTTCTACACTCAGCTTCAGGAGAATTTAACAGCAAACGGAATGGATATAGGTAAATCGCTTAAATTAGTTGAGACTTTCGGATTGATTTTATTTGTTACTTCAGTTGGTTTTATCGCAGGACCTAAATTCTTCGGAAACATGAAAAAGAATTTTAAGTCTTACGTACTTTTGGGTCTCATAGTAATACTTGCAGGCGGTGTTTCTGCTATAGCATGTATATATATTGGCAGAGCTGTTGGTACAGGAGGACTTGATAACGACGGATTTACAGCTATGATTGTAGGCCTTTTATCCGGTTCATTGACTTCTACACCGGCATTTTCCGCGGCAAAGGACACTGTTGCTCCTGAACTTGAGAATCTTGTATCTGTGGGACACGGTATTGCATACATCTTCGGTGTTATAGGCGTTGTATTATTTGTACAGCTTATGCCTAAGTTTTCTAAGGCAAATATGGACGATGAACGTAAGAAGCTCGTTTTAGTATCTGAGGGTAAACAAAAGATTTACAACGGCAAATTAATTCACATTGACGGATTTGGTTTTGCAGCCTTTTCACTGGCAGCCATTATAGGTGTTTTTGTCGGTGCTATAAAGATTCCTCTTACAGGAAACGGATTAAGCGGCACTACCTTTTCATTGACAACAACAGGAGGATGTTTGCTGATAGCTCTTATCTTCGGTCATTTCAACCGAATCGGCAAGATCTCTATTATGCCTGATGAGCATACTCTTAAGGTGTTCCGTGAACTTGGATTGATGTTATTCTTAATCGGTGCCGGTATTGCAGGCGGGGCTAAATTTATTGAACTGTTCAATCTTACGTATTTTATCTACGGTGTAATCATGACAATCTTCCCTATGATTGTAGGCTATATTTTTGCAAAATACGTTCTCAAATTAAGCTTGCTCAATAACCTTGGTTCTATTACAGGCGGTATGACAAGTACTCCGGCTCTGGGTACGCTCATTAACGTAGCTAAGACGGAAGACGTTGCTGCAGCTTATGCTGCAACGTATCCTATTGCATTGATTGCAGTAGTACTGGTATCACAGTTCCTGATATTGTTATTCTGATATTGTATATTAAAAACATTTTAAACATTGACGACGTGGTGTATTGTAATATACCACGTTTCTTTATATATATAAAAAAATCTTGAGTTTTTACGTAAAATATGATACTTTTCTGCATATGCTAAGAAAATGGGTGATTTGTTATGCAAGAACGCAGATATAAAATATATATTGTTTTGATTGTTCTTATATCGATTATTTGTATTGTACTTGTAAGTTGTAAGGAAGATGATTTGCAAAGGCATTACGTAGCGGATGACAACACGATGACAATAGCCTCTGCAGGTATGAGTGATTTTACTGTGGTATACGTTGAGAAGGAATATAAAAGCAATAACGATCTTCAGGTAAATATTGGAAATTTGCTGGAAATTGCAAAGACTAAAACAAACGCAACGCTGCCAACGGAAGTGTCAGAGGCTTTGTTCTATGAGGAGGAGGTTTTCCAGATTCTTGTAGGTGACACAGGCTTTCCTGAAAGTGACTCCGTAATTGAAGAACTTGATTTTAACGACTACGAGATCAAGAGAATCGGCAATAAAATTGTAATTGCCGGCGGCTGCGTTCAAGCTACTGCGAAGGCTGTTGAAGCATTTAATAATATGATTTCTTTGGAAGACGGCACCTCATATATTGATTATGAAAATGAAATGAATGTTCATAATAAAGGAGGATATGCTGTGAAAAGTATGACGATAAACGGAACCGATATAAAAAATTTCACAATTATATTGAATGCAAATGAAACTACAATTGAAAATGAGTTTGCGGTAATGGTGCAGCAGGCTGTTGCGCAAGCTTGCGGTAAATTGCTGGAAATATCAGACAAACAGCCGGCAAACGGAAAGGCAGTATATATTGGCTATTCTTCGGAACGAGCAGAACAATTGACATTAACCGAATATGAGATTGCAGCGGAGAACGGCAACTTATATATCAGTGCAGGATCAGCTGCTGCATATGATGCTGCGTATCAGGCATTTACTGAGATTTTTATAGATAAAGAGTCTGTTGATATTTCAGACGGCTTCAATCGGAGGGAAGATTTGAGTTTCGAATTTAAATTAGATGCAAATATGCTGGGGGATAAAACAGGAGATCTTAGAATACTGTCTCATAATATTTTCGGCGGCGACAGAAATCCTACAATTAATCCCACCAGAAGATTCAGAATTCAGCGAGAACTTTACGAGGAATATGATGCCGATGTGTTGATGTTGCAGGAGTTTAGTCCCACTGCCCAAAGAGCTGTATCCGGATTAAAAGCAGCCGGCTACAGCGAGGTACCTGTTGAAATTAACGGAATACGCTTATACACGCCGATTTTTTATAAGAAAGACGTTGTTGAAGTTGTAGAAGCCGGCAGATATTTGTATACGTACGTATGTCAGACTGACAGCAGAGTTAAAAATGATTCGAACTCCAAGGGTGTGACTTGGGCTGTTATGAGGATTAAGAAAACAGGTAAAATGATTATTTTGCTTAACACACATATGTACTGGAATGCTGATGGATATGATCTTGACGGAAAGGCTTATGACAAATCTGATTTACGTTACATAGCAGGTGCTAATCTTGCGAGAATCGACAATGTTCGCGAATTGTTCGAAGTCTTGGATGAAATAAAATCAACCCCTGAATATGCCGATTTACCTGTTGTGCTGGGAGGCGACCTTAACAGCAGGTATATAGATGAGACTCGCAACTCCGTTATTACTCTTCACGGCGGCAGAATTGCACTTCGTGAATTGGAAAAAAATGGTATGAAGTCAGCTCAGCTGACTGTTCCTGTTGCAGATGCACATACAGCTTATACCGGATATCCTAAATATGATTCCTACTACGGATATTACTATGAATACGGAAATCCGAAGAAAGATAAACAGAATACCACTATAGATCACATTTTCTATATGGGTAGTGATTTAGATGTTCACGTTTTTGACGTAATAGAAACGACTTTTGCAAGGAAAACATCGGATCACTTGCCTATTTACGTTGACGTAAGTGTGAAATGATAATTGGATTTTATTTGACTTTTATCTGAATACCGATATAATTAATTAGATAGAAAATAAAAAAGGTAGGCATTATTATGTTATCACCAAAAGAACAATACAGAATAATCACAAAAGGTGTACAAACACTTGTTAATGAAGAAGAACTTATGCAGAAGTTGCAAAAGTCATACGATAATAATAAACCGCTTATTATAAAATTGGGTCTTGATCCGTCTGCACCGGATATCCATATAGGACACGCCGTTGTCTTACGTAAGATTAAACAGATGCAGGATTTGGGCCATCAGGTTGTTATAATTATTGGAGATTTCACCGGCAAGATTGGTGATCCTACAGGAAAATCGAAAGGTCGTGTGGCACTTTCTGACGAGCAGGTACGAGCCAATGCAAAGACGTATTGCGATCAGATTTTCAAAATACTGGACAGAGATAAGACTCATGTACGTTTTAACAGCGAGTGGCTTTCAAAAATGACGTTTGAAGACGTAATTCGTCTTGCTTCTACAACTACAGTAGCTCGCATGTTAGAAAGAGACGATTTCCAAAACAGATATGCAAAGCAGGTACCGATTGGAATTCACGAATTCTTCTATCCGCTTATGCAGGCAAAAGATTCTGTGGAACTGGAAGCGGACATCGAGCTTGGCGGTACAGACCAAACCTTTAATATTCTCATGGGCAGAATGCTTCAAAAGTCAGTGGGTCAGGAACAGCAGATCGCTATGTTCATGCCTATCCTTGAAGGACTCGACGGAGTGGAGAAGATGTCGAAGAGTCTTGGTAATTACATCGGTGTAAACGAGCCGGCCGAAGTAATGTTTAAGAAGGTGATGGAGGTTCCGGATTCACTTATTATCAAGTATTATGAGCTTTGTACAGATGAACATCCCGATACAGTGGATGCTATAAAGGCGCAACTTGCAAACGGAGCGAATCCACGCGACGTCAAATACGGGCTCGCTAAGGTTATTACAGGTCTCTATCATAGCGAGGATGAAGTTCAAAAGGCTATGAGCTTCTACGATGCGGCTTTTAGTAAAAAAGCAATTCCTGATGATATTCCGGAACTTACTATTGAAGCAGGTGCAACAATCGGAAGTGTGGCGTTAAATTTTGTAGAGATGAAATTCGTCCCAAGTAAAAGCGAATTTATCCGCATGCTCAAGCAAGGCGGCGTACAGCTCAATGGGGATAAGATAAGCTTTGCTCAGATTGATAAAGAATTAGAAGATGGAGATGTTCTTAAGATAGGTAAGAAGAACTTTGTAAAATTCAAAAAGTGAGGTTTTTATGGCACGCAGGGATAAGATTAACTACTACCTCGATTTGGCAGAAGTCGTTTCACAAAGAGGCACGTGCCTCAGAAGACGCTATGGCGCAGTAATCGTAAAGAATGACGAGGTTATCTCCACCGGATACGTGGGAGCGCCCAGAGGAAGACAAAACTGTTCGGATATTGGTGTTTGTATTCGTGAAAAGCTGCAAATTCCCAGGGGGGAACGCTACGAGCTGTGCAGAAGTGTACATGCTGAAATGAATGCAATTATATCTGCTCCCCGCGATAAAATGATAGGAGCCGCGATGTTTCTTACCGGAATAAACGTTAAAGACGGCAGCTACGTTTCTAATGGTATGTGTTGCTCAATGTGCAAAAGAGTTGTAATAAACAGTGGCATTGAGACAGTATACATAAGAGACGACAAAGATTCGTACAGAGTTATTAAGGTATCAGATTGGATAGAGAATGATGAATCAGTGGAGGGTGTCCGTGGGTACTAAAGTTATGCGAAAGTTTTTATGTTTTTTTCTGTTGATTGCAGTATTCTTTTCTATGATTGGATGCGCACCGGATCCTGAAAAAGTCGGAGGAACATTCGGTATGAGGTTAAAGGAACTTCCAATTTCAGATGATGCCGACGTGATTTTCGTTGTTGTACAAGACGAGTTTACTACATTTTGCACGTATTATGCATACACTAAGTCTTGGGGAGTATGGACAGAAGAATTCGTTACAGAAGGATACGTTGGCAGGAGTGGAGTATTGTCCGACCCTGATACACGCCATGCCGGTGACGGTACGACTCCCGGCGGAATATATTCTTTAGGAGAGCGTTTCGGAATATATGACAGGCCCTCAGGTCTTGCAGGACAATATACAAAGGTCACTGAAGATGATTATTGGAACGGAGATTCAAGTACCGATACGTATAATCAGCACGTAAAGGGAAGTGAAATGCCGGATTCATGGAATCCTGCCTCTTCAGAGCATCTTATAGATTATGTAGAATCATACAATTATGCAGCGATGATTAACTTTAACGTTGATCCTGCGATTCCGGGGAAAGGCTCGTGTATTTTCCTGCATTGTACAAGAACAGGTGCTTCCTCTTCCGCCGGATGTGTTGCGATTCCGGAAGATAAAATGATAGAGTGTCTCAAACTTATGGGAAATAAAGACGGCTATATCGTGATATTACGTAATGCAGAGGAATTTGAGAATTATGTTAAATAATGACTTTACTGCAGCAATTAATAAAATATTAAACGGAAAGACGGCTGATACCGTCTTTTTGACATATCAAGACAGAGATTGCAATAAATGCACTTTTCATGCTTTTATTAAAAACGGTAATCAGTGGCGGCAAGCCTTTGAATGTCGCGGATATCTTGGCAGAAACGGTGTTGATATGCATCCTGAATATAGACAAGAAGGCAGCATGACTACTCCTCAAGGCATATATTCTATCGGTGAAAAGTTTGGAATATGTGATAATCCCGGGGGACTCAGTTGTTCATATACAAAAGTAGATGAGGAAGACTATTGGGATGGGGATTGTAACTCTCCTACGTATAATACTCACGTACGCGGCTGTGATATGCCTGATAACTGGAATCGCGGAGCTTCAGAACATTTAATTGACTATAAAGAGTCATATAATTATGCAGCGATGATTAATTTTAACGTCGATCCGATAATTCCCGCAAGAGGGTCGGCTATATTTCTTCATTGTACTCGCAAAGGGTCTGACGGCTCTGCCGGATGCGTCTGCATTCCGCAGGAGAATATGCTGGCTGCTCTTCGCTTGATGAAGAATGACACATATATAATAATTGCAAGAAGTATTGAAGAATATCAGAAATAAAAGTGGAGGAATTCATTTTTTTTTGGTATAATAGATAAAAAAATAAAAGGAGTATGATTACAATGGAATTAAAAGGTTCAAAGACAGAAGCTAACTTGATGGCAGCATTTGCAGGTGAGTCACAGGCAAGAAACAAGTATACTTACTACGCATCAAAAGCAAGAAAAGACGGTTATGAGCAGATTGCTGCTATATTTGAAGAGACAGCAAATAATGAAAAAGAACATGCAAAAATATGGTTTAAGATTCTTCATAATGACGGAGTTCCTGCAACAGCAGATAATCTTCTTGATGCAGCTGAGGGGGAAAATTATGAGTGGACGGATATGTACGCAACTTTTGCAAAAGAAGCAAAAGAAGAAGGCTTTACAAGAATTGCTTATTTATTCGAAGCTGTAGCTAAGATTGAGAAAGAGCATGAAGAAAGATACAGAAAACTCCTTGCAAACGTTAAGGGCGAGGCTGTTTTCTCAAAAGACGGTGACGTTATTTGGCAGTGTGCTAACTGCGGACACATTATGGTCGGCAAGAAAGCTCCTGTAAAATGTCCTGTATGCGATCATCCACAGGCATATTTCCAGATTAAAGCTGAGAATTATTGATATAATAACTATAGTAACTACGAAGCCTGCTTTATCATCAGTTAAGCAGGCTTTATTTGTCAATAAGGATGGTTTTGCATGAGTATAAAAAGGCAATTGAAAAGTATAAAAATGATAATGGATATTCTGTCTCCGGATAAAAGATTGACTCCGGCGCTCCCTCTTTGTACGCAAAAAACTGTCCAGAGGAAATCGGAAGATAAGCACGGTAATGATTTTCCATACGTATTGCCTGAAGACGAAGGCGTTAATACAAGATATATTAAGGAATATATTGAGGCCCTCAAAAGTGTAAGAACGATTGATCTTCATAATATAATGATACTTCGCCACGGAAAGATAATATGGCAGCAGAGTTTTCACGGTTATGAAGCCGGAATATGGCATGAGTGCTACTCTTTGAGTAAAACGATTACAGGTATTGCCGTCGGTTTTTTACAGGAAGAGGGCTTGTTAAATATAGGTGAAAGTATTTCAGATATCTTTGCTGAAGACATTACAAAACATCAATATAATGCGCGAAAAAACGTGACGGTAAAGCATCTTCTTAATATGCAAAGCGGAGTTCTTTTTAATGAATCATCCTCTTTGAACGAGCCGGACTGGATAAAAGGATACTTTGATGCTATTGCAATCAAGAAGGCTGGAAAAATTTTCTACTATGACAGTATGAATTCTTTTATGTTGAGTGCTATAGTAAAGAAAAAAACAGGAATAAATATGATGGAATATCTAAAGCCACGTCTTTGGCAACCTCTTGATATTACGGACGTATGCTGGGAGCTGTCACCGTGTGGAATTGAAAAAGGCGGTTGGGGACTATACCTTACCTTGTATGATGCGGCAAAGCTGGGCCAACTTTTTTTGAATGGAGGAAAATGGAAAGGGCAGGCTGTAATTCCCGTGAACATAATAAATAATATGCTTGCAGAGAAAGTGTCTGTTCCTTCGTGGATGGGAGATTATGACTATGGCCGTCAGATATGGGTAGGCCGTGAGGATAATACATTCTTGTTTAACGGAATCTTTGGACAAAACATACTTGGATTTACAGATAAAGATATGCTTATAGTATCTAATTGCGGTAATGAGGAACTGGGACAGAATGGACCTTTTTTTGCCATAACACATAAGTACTTCGGTAAAACTTATTTTCCCTCATCGGTACCGCTTCCAAAACCTGCTCCGACTGAGTCAAATATTATTCCGAATTATGATAAAAATAAACGGGCGGCCTTTATCAGGTTTTCAGATAAAATACAAAATAAGAAGTATATTATTACAGGTAAAAATACAGCACGCGGGGCTTTGTTTCCATTGATTTCACAAGCAATGCATAATAATTTTTCACAAGGAATAACAAATATTTCTTTCCTGAAAAAAATAGTTTGTGACGGTAAAAAAAAGTTGCCTACGCTGGAAATTTCCGTAAAAGAAAATAACAACGAATATATGCTTTGCGTCACTTTCGGAAAGGTTACAAGGCAGACTATACAAATCGGAGCAGAATCATACGAGATAGCTGTTATGGGTGAGGTGGTCTACGGAAAGCTTTCAATCAGAGTATCCTTTCTTGAACTTGCATGTTCGAGGACCATAGATATCAGAACGAAAAATGATGCCGAATCGTTAGAACTTGTTTTCAATGAGATTCCTTCCTCTCGGGTTATAACCAAAAATGTTGAGATGATAATCGATAATGTTTTCAAAAACCCTAAATTAGCTTCTGCAGCCAGGAAAGCATTTGCACCGTTTTCAAGGAAAATATCCTCAGCTTTCGCTCCGAAAATAAGTGCAAAACAGGATAATTAATCTTGTTTTATTTATTCTAATGAATTAAAATGAAAGAAGATTAATTAATAGGAGACGGAAATTATGGGACAAATTTACATTTTATCAGCAGCGTTTATTATTACGTTACTTTTGCAGATGGTTATTTTCATTTTAAAAAAGGTTAAAAATAAGCCCTTTGATTGGTTGCATGCTATATTTGTTCTTGTTTTTTCTATTACATTCGCTGCTGCTGTTTGGTCGGCTGATATTATAACAGGACAGGGATTTACAACACAAATTAATTTAGAAAACGCACATCCTATACCGTTTTTTGAGGTGGAAATTAATTATCTTACAGGCAATATATATCATTTTGTACCGGGGGAAACGGCTGATATTGTCACCACCCTGCTACTTTTCACCGTAGTGGGGGCAATGTTTCCTCTCGTATGGGACAAAGCAAGGAAATTGTACATTGCACCGATTTACATAATATTGTTTCCTGTTATTATAGAAGTCGTTTGTCTGCTTAACGTAGGATACGTATTAAGGACTACGTTCTTAGTATACAGACTGTTTGGATTGTTGATAGGCTTCCTCCTCTTCAAAGTTGTATTTTCATTGGTTAATAAAGGTAAAAATCCTCAATACTCAGTAAAAAACATAAGACATAGTATCTGGGAACCGTTATGCGTTGTTTCATTATGCCTCGCAGCAATAATATTAGTAGGTATTCCATATGTAAAGAAGGTAAACGAATTGGAAGAAATTAATAAAGGTAACGTGAAAATATATCTGTCTCCATCCAAACAGCCGGGAAACCTGTATGCCGTGGGCGATACTAATGAAGAGGAACAAATGGTTGCAGTTGCTAAAATGGTTTATAACAATCTTCAAAAGTACAAATGTGAAGTTATGCTCGCTGATTTGACTATAGGAATCGGACTTAGTGAACGTTCTGCAGAAGCGGCAGCTAATAATTGCGACGTATATCTGGCAATTCACTCTAACGCAACAGGTAAAGCTCCTACTGCTACCGGACCTGTGTGTTTCCATTATCCGGATGACGAGGAAGGAATGACGCTGGGACGTAATTTGATTGATGAACTGACAGAATGTTGTCCGATTGAATCTAATCAAGGGTGGCTGATTGACGGTATGAAGGCGTTTGACGGTGCCGGATACGGAGAGGTAAGGAATCCTCACAGTGTAGGTATAATGGGATTGATTGTAGAAGTCAATTTTCACGATAATCCGATAACTGCTCAATGGATTATAGATAACAAGCCTGTTATTGCCGATGCCATAACTAAAGCGCTGGTTGAGACGTATGATTTAGAAGAAAAAAGTAGAATGTAATAAGCGATTTTGTACAAAAGTGGTTGATGAAATGTTAACACCGTGTTAAAATTATATAAAAATATGAAATTGGAGGTTAATATATGAAAAAAATAATAGCATTGCTTTTAACTATGTGCTTATGTGTAACGTTCTTTGCTGCTTGTTCAGATGATAATAATGCTGATCCAACAACAGCTCCAACTACAGCACCGACTACTGCTCCGACTGCTGCTCCAACTACGGCACCTACTACAGCCCCTACTACAGAGCCGACCAGTGAGCCTACCCTGAAGCCTACTCAAGACCCATCTTTGGCGGATCCTGAGGTGGATGCGGTTCTTTATAGATTCTGGGAAGAAGATATGTATATGTGGGATTTAGAAGGATTTATTTCTTCGTCAGATGTAGGTACGTCTCCTTTGGGAACAGCATGCGAATATTATTACGAGGAAGGCAACGGACTTACAATCAAAATAGTAGCTAATGACCCGTATTTTTATTTACCGATAACAGGTGATGATGGTATGCCATGGTCTTTCTACGACTATCCGGTAATGAAGATCAGAGTTAAAAACCCCACCCCTGTACCAGTTTTTGAGGTATTTGTGTGTGCCGCAGGCGGCAACTTAGGTGCGGCTACCGTACAGTACCAGATATCAACAAATGACACAGAATTCCAGGAATACATTATTGATTTAACAGCAGTTAAGGGAAAGTCCTTTGTTGATGCTGCAAACGGTATTGATATTGGTTACTTAAGACTTGACGCACTTTCTGTTGATCAGTATTTAAGTGATTTACAACAGGCAGGCGAATTTTATTTCCACGTTGATTACATCGGTTTCTTTGATACTGTAGAAGCAGCTCAGAACTGGAATCCTGCACACGTAACAAACGCTCAATAATTTATCGAATATATATTCTTAATACACATATATATAATACAGCACGTGATTACACGTGCTGTATTTTTATAAATATTTGCTTGACACAAAAGGTGACGGAGCATAAAATAAATCATTCAACTCTATATGCAATATTAGAAGAAGAGGTGTCGCAGTTGTTGGATTTTTTGGATCCGATTCGGGAGTTAAATATTATAAGTATAATTATACGGTGTTTACTTGCCGCCTGCCTTAGCGGAATTATAGGTATGCAGCGAGGAAAGCACGGTAGAGCTGCCGGACTCAGAACCCATATTTTGGTTAGTATAGGCGCCACACTTACTGCTATGCTTGGACTATACACAACAGAGATTTTAGGCTATGTATCAGATCCTATGCGCCTTGGTGCTCAAGTAATATCCGGTATAGGTTTTCTTGGTGTAGGTACGATACTTATAAAAGGTGATGCGAAGATTACGGGACTTACAACAGCGGCCGGTCTGTGGGCTACTGCTTCTGTCGGTCTTGCCTGTGGTGCCGGTTTCTACGAGGGCGCTATTATTGTTGCTGGAATAGTACTTTTAACGTTTACCATCTTGATTAAAGTAGAGTTTAATATAAATAAGAGAGTAAAACAGATTTACATATATCTTGAGATCTCGGATATCAACAAGGTTGCCTTTGTTGTGAATCATATACGAGATAATTATAAACCGCTGTCGCTTCAGGTAATTCCGTCAAGAAGTAATACTGTAGGATATTTGGGCGTTACAGTATGTATTAACACGGCAAATCTTGAGGATGGAGAAGATAAAATCAAGAAATTAGAGAGCCTTGACGGTGTATCGTTTGCCGTAGAGAGCTTTTAGTGCTATACTTATGGAAAAGAATAAGAAATAACGGAGAACAAAAGATAATGAAACACAAAAGAGAAAAAATAATTTATATTACGTTTGCCTTTGCAATTTTGATTTTTATTACGACACTCAGTTTGTTGATGTTTTCTAAATGTTCTAATGACGAGCATGATTTGCCAAATATAACTCCGCCTGCCACCGTTATACAGTCGCAGTCTCCGTTACATACTTCATCGCCGATGCATTCAGGTTCTATGCAAACGGTAGTTCCGTCTGTAACTCCTACTTCTGATCCTTTGCATACACCGACTCCAAGTCCTGTTCCGACTCATATAATAGATAAGACTGTATCTGTTCCTGTGAAAAAGAAGTATTATATTGAAGTATCACTTAAAGCGCAAATTGTATACGTTTATGATATGACTGACAACGGAGGCAAGGGCGAGCTTGTACGTGCTATGATATGTTCTTCAGGAAGAAGCGGAGACGAGACGCCCATTGGGACTTGGGTTATTTTGGAAAATAACATAAAATCAGATTCAAGATATACTTGGCGGTCATTATTTAATAACGTTTACGGGCATTATGCAACAAGAATGTTCTCTGTGACAAATTACGGACAGAGTAACGAATCAAATTCATTCAGCCACTATTTATTCCATTCAGTTCCGTATGGATCAAGGGGAAATAACAATTCCCTTAAGTGGCAAGATTGGAATAAATTAGGTACTCCTGCCTCTGACGGCTGTATACGACTTGCTGTAGAGGATTCTAAATGGATATATGAAAATGTTGCTGCTTGGTCGTATGTTTTCACGATAGAGGGTAAGGAAGATCCTATGCTGTGGAATGCATTGAAAAGGGATGATATAGATGCTTCCTGTACATACGACCCGACAGACTACGATTATATTGCGTCTTTGTAGATTTCCGAACATAAAACTTGATAAATATGAACAATGTATTGACAAATAATTAACAGTACAGTAGAATACTTTGTGATTTTTAATACTTTTACAAAAAAAATAAAACAAAGAATAAAACAAAGAGGTGTTTAGTTATGAAGAAAAGATTATCGATTGTGGGCATCATTGCTATTATTTCGCTTAGCATTATAATAATGCAGTTATCTGTAGTTGCATTTCCTTATGATGATTCTACATCTTTTTTTGATCATTACGGTTCTTCTGTCGTTAACAGTGAGAACGAAGGCTTCTGGATGGATTCGGAAGATGATATTTCCCTTGCCTTTCCTGATGGTGAACCTGTAAGATCAGGTGACCATTATCAGAGTTATCTGAGAGATGCAAGTACACCTAAGCATACAAGCGGTGCAGACGGAGACGGTCCCTTTTTTAAAGATGAGGCGGTCGGCGAAGATGAAGTGAACAAGTATATTAGATTTAATGGAAGTACTTATATTATTTTTGACTTTGTTATCAGGGATGCTTTCCGCATGGACGTAGATGTTAAATTAGAAAGCTCCGTAGAGGGAGACGCTTTTGCAGGTTTTGTAATGGGCGGAGACCAGGATTCAAACTCTGCTGAATATAATAACGGAGTCATTTGCACAGCTACCCTGTCAGATTCCTTGAAATACGCAAGTAAAATTGGTCTTGGTTTTGGTGTATATGCAGCAGATGATACAAAAGATCAGGTTATTATATATGCTGTAAATAGTGACGGAACTGTTACTGCTTCATATGAAATCGACTATGATAATGCAACTTTTGATACATGGACAAATATTACTCTTATTGACAATAATGAAGGCGTAATGAAGCTTTATGTTAAAGATGAATTGGTTGCTACGATTAACCTTGCAGAACTTAAAGATTCATATTTTACTAAAGCAACAATTCTTGATAAAACGGGAAAGGAAGTAGCGTCAACTTCAAAGGCTAAGGTTTATCAAGAGTCTAACGTTAGTATTGCAAATATTTCCACAGGAGACTTTTGTGTTGACAATTGGGGCATTTATCCTGATGAATATGATATGACACTTAATGATCCTATCAAAGAAGCTGTTAAGGAGACTCCGGTTCCGCCGACAAGTGCACCTACTACAGCACCTACTACAGCACCTACTACGGTACCTGCTACGCAAGCCCCTGAGACAGATAAAGAGTCCGGCGGCTGTGGTTCATCATTAGCTATTGCTCAAATTATGGCAGTTCTGGCCTGTGGCTTGATTATAAAGAAGAGAAAGTAATTCAAATAATTGATATAAAATATGAGGAGGTTAAACAATGAAACTTTTTACAAAATTGTTGTTGCTTGCACTAACTATCATCATCCTGGCATCTTTGTCTGTTACGACTGTGATGGCAGCTCCCTATCCGGAGGATAGAACTTTCTTTGACGTTTATGGTGGAGAAGTTGTAAATGATGAGAACGATGGTTTTTGGATGGACAGTGAAGATGACATCGCCCAGACGTTTGAGGACGGTGAGATCATAAGATCTGGTAGAGCTTATTACAGTTATATCAGGGATAATGTTTCGATGTTCAATATTGATTTTGACGATACCAAGACACCGTATTTTAGTGATGAAGAAGATAATCGTTACGTTTCTTATACAAAAGATACGTATTTTATGATTGACCAGTATATTGCTGATTCATATATGATTCAGATGGATATAAAGTTAATTGGCGCAGAAGCAGACAAATTTGTAGGTCTTGTTTTTGACGTAGATGAGAATGCAGACGGCAAAGGCCCGCAGGGCAAAGAGAAGGTATGTGTTGCTACAAATTCCGAATCTGACAAGTATGCTGCAAAGATTGGTTTCTGTGTAGCATTTAACGTAGCAGATGATACAAAAGACGAGATTGTTATTTACGTTGTTGATAAAGATGCTACTGTCAAAGCTCAATACGTTCATACTTTGGCTAACGGTGCGTTAGAGTCATGGAATAAGATTACTGTCATTGATGATATTTCAGGTACTGTAAAGTTTTATTGCAATACAAATCAGCTTATTGCTACTATGAAGCTTTCTGAAATTAAGGATGACTTCTTTACAAAAGCTGTTATTTACAATGCAGCAGGAGAGGAAGTAGCCTCTACTTCAAATGCATATATCAACACATATGCAAACTTCAACTTAGCGTCTCTCAACCCCGGTATCATGGGTATCGACAATTGGGCAGTAGTGCCGTATGAGTTCAGTGCTGATGTTGATGATCCGATTAACACAACTCCTGAGCCTACAGCTACACCTGCTCCAACTACAGTTCCTACGCAGGCTCCTGCTACTAAAGCTCCTGAAGCTACACAGGCTCCTACTGCAGACAACAAGAATGAAAAATCAGGCGGATGCGGATCTTCTATGGCAATCGCTCAGATTCTGATGATTCTCGGTGCAACTGTTATTATCAAAAAGAGAAAATAGTCTGTTGATTGAGTGAAAAGGTAAGGCATTATTCTCACTGAATAATGCCTTTTTTTATGAGTTGAATTATGTAGGTGCATTATTTTCGTTGAATGTGAATAATAAATAGTAGTAAAGAAGTATTGACAGCTGTAATTGCGTGTGGTAGTTTTAAAATGAGGGCTATTTGAGAAAGGATATATAAATATATGACAATGCTTGATATCGACAGGACTATAGCAAGAGATCTTTTCTGTTGCAAGGAAGATTTATCAATGGCGCTGCCTTTGATATGCGATTTTATTTATGATATTGGACCTAAGCTTCCTAAGGAGATCTTTGATAATCCTCAGCCCGGAGTATGGGTTGCAAAGACCGCTGTGATTGCGCAAAATGCATGCATAAATGCTCCTTGTATTATTGATGAAAACAGCGAGATAAGGCATTGTGCTTTTATACGGGGAAGTGCCATTATTGGTAAAAACTGTGTTGTTGGAAATTCAACAGAAATAAAAAACAGTGTACTTTTCGACGGGGTTCAGGTGCCGCATTTTAACTATGTGGGAGATTCGATACTGGGATATAAGGCACATTTTGGTGCCGGCGTTATAACAGCGAATGTCAGAAGTGACAAAGCGCCGGTGCGTTTTGGCTTTAGAAAGCTTGGTGCGATAGTAGGAGATTATGCAGAGATAGGATCTAACAGCGTACTGTGTCCCGGAAGTATTATAGGCAGAGAGTCAATAGTATATCCTTTATCGATGGTAAGGGGCACTGTCCCTAACAATAGTATTTACAAATCAAAAGATAACGTGGTAAGGAGAAATTACTAATGGGCAGATTATTCGGAACTGATGGAATTAGAGGAAAGGCAAATACTTATCTTACGTGCGAGATGGCACTGAGAATCGGAAGAGCGACAGCCCAGGTGTTAGAAGATGACAGACGCAGATTACTCTTTTGCGTAGGATGCGATACGAGAATATCTTCTGATATGCTTTGTCACAGTATTGCCGCAGGGCTATGCTCAGCTGGCGCGGATGTAATAATTTTAGGGGTAGTGCCTACTCCTGCACTTGCATATCTGGTTAATAAATATAAGGCTGACAGTGGAATAATGATATCTGCTTCGCATAATCCCGCGGAATATAACGGTATCAAAATTTTTGGCGGTGAAGGATATAAGATTCCGGATGAACTGGAGGAGAAGATTGAATCTATTGTATTAGATGAGAGTGATAGCATACTGTCTGAAACGGAAATCGGTAAAATAAAATATGCAACAAAGGCAGTAAGAGATTATGTTGATCACTTAAAGAGTACTGTAATGAACTCTCTTGACGGAATGAAGGTGGCAGTTGACTGCTCTAATGGAAGTAGCTTTGTAAGTGCAAAAACACTTTTTACAGAGTTAGGGGCAGACGTTACCATACTAAATGCAAGCCCTAACGGATGGAATATAAATAAGAATTGCGGATCTACCCATATTGAACCTTTAAGGCAGTACGTTGTGGATAATGGAATGGATGCGGGCATAGCTTTTGACGGTGATGCTGACCGTTGCATCTGTGTTGATTCAAAAGGAAATGTAATTGACGGAGATTTTATTATGGCAATTTGCGCGCAGGACATGAAGGAACGCGGCAAACTGTATAAAAACTCAGTAGTCGGAACGATTATGACTAATATGGGTTTTGAAAAATTTGCTCGCGAAAATAGTATTACAACTCAAACAACAAAAGTTGGCGATAGGTTCGTTCTGGAAAAAATGCTCTTAGAAGGAATTAACCTTGGAGGAGAACAATCGGGACATATTATTTTCAACGATTATGCTACAACCGGAGATGGACAGCTTACTGCTATTCAGCTGTTATCAATTTTGAAACGAAAGAAAATCTCCTTAGAACAAGCAGCTTCAGTAATGACTCGTTTTCCTCAGCACATGATAAATGTAGAGGTATCGAATGACGGCAAGATTGCTTTCTATACAGACCACGTAATAAAAGAGGCCTTGATGGCAGCAAATGAAGAGTTTGCCGATAAAGGGCGTATTGTTGTAAGACCATCTGGTACAGAGCCTTTGGTTCGTGTTATGACAGAAGGAGAGGATCCTCAACAAACCAAGGATATATGTGAAAAAGTTGCAAATATTATTAAACAACAATTGTCAGTAAAATAATAAAATGCAAACTTACTTATTATATGTTAAAATAGACCTTGGAAGTGATATATATGTTACCAATAATAACGTGTATATCTTCTGAAGAGGATAAAATCTTCGTAGAGGATATATACGAAAAATACTCAAAGAAAATGTTTGCCTATATCTTTAAGATATTAGGAAATCACGAGTCGTCGGAAGATTGTGTTCACGAAGTTGTAAAAAGAATAATTAACCACCTGGAAATTTTCAGATCTGTAGAAGGTGACGATCTGATAAGGTTAATTATGATTTATTGCAGAAATGAAGCTTTTAACTTCTATAGAAACGGTAATTTGAAAAGAGTCCGCGAAAAGTCAATAACTATGGATGAGGAGTCTATGGAAGAAGAGGCGGTAATTGACGATACATACGATCCTGAACGAATCATAATTAGTGAAGAAAATAACAGATTTCTTTTCAAGCTTGTAAGCGAACTGGACTATAAATACAGAGACGTACTTATTCTCAAATATTATTTCAATATGGGAAATAATAAGATTGCAGAACTTCTTTGCATTAATCCCGGTGCTGTTGCTACCAGAATCAGCAGAGCAAAGAAGATTCTCCTTGAGAAAGGAGGTGCCAGACTGTATGAATAAGGATAATTTTGATAAATTAGACATCATGATAGCTTCGGCTCTTTGTGATAATAAATTGTCGGATGATATAGAATTATTTGAATCATTAGACGTAACGCAAGTTGTTTTCAGTAGGAAATTTGAGCAAAAGAAAAAGGCTTTGACTAAGAAGGAAAGATGCAAGCCAAGGAAAGTCAGACGCTACAGGCTCCTTTTCCGAATAGCTCTGGCAATAATGATTCTGTTATCTGTAGCATTTATTACAATTATGAGTGTGTCGGCACTAAGAAATGCTGTAGTGGACGTAGTGGTAGAATTTTTTAACGATCATATAAAAATCAGCTATGAAGAATATGACGAAGACAGTATAACTTCTAAGCCGATTAAGCTGAATCAGGTTAAATCCATCAGAGCGACAGAATTGAAGAATACAAAGAAAGAAGTATCTGATAATGAACTGGTAAATAAAACCATTTATTATAAAAATGATCGGCGTGTATGTTGCTTTTATCAATCTCTTCTGTGTGAGAATGATATTTATTTCGATAATGAATACGAGAATGCTACCCGGGTGAATATCAATGGAAATATGGCAATGTTGATTGAAAATAATAAGGGGGTCTCTCACCTGACCTGGTCAGACGGGGAGTATCTGTATGTGATTACCTGCTATGATACGGATTATGATATAGTACAATTAGCAAAAAGTGTAGGGTGAAAATAAATAAAAT
>JAFWZX010000037.1 GCA_017517275.1 Clostridia bacterium | reverse complement strand
GTTTCCATTTTGATCCCTATTTATTGGAACGGCAGTAAGGCAAAATTGCAAACAATGGCACGGACAAGGAATTTCTATTTTATATTTATCTTTTGCACCTCTGTACGTAAAGTCACCGCCACATCTAACTACTTCACACCAAGTATAAATTTCCGCCATAGCTCGAGGGCAGAAGCCTTGAGGTGTTTCGTATTCAAAATGAAAAAGGTCTCCCTTTTCTAATCCAAGTCTGCAATTCTTTGCTTCTCCGCAAATTACTTCCACATCAAAAGCCCAATCTTCAATAATCCATTTATTCATTTGCCGTTCTCCTTTGCGGTATTAAGTGATGCAATCAGCATTCGCTTGATTTCTTCAGCAAGAGAAAGTAAGCTATCAAAATCGTAATCAATTAATTTAGTTCTTTTCAAAAGTGTGAGCCAATAAATACTTTCTCCTGTTTCCTTAAGAGAAATATGAAGCTTGGATATAAAATCAGCTTTACTGTTTCCGTAAATGGCTTCGTTTATGTTTGCACCTATGCTTGTCGCGGAACGAAGTAATTGTTTGGCGATAGTGGTATCTTTTTTCAATTTGGAAAACTCTTCATAAAACAATACGATTTGTGTTGCAAAATCGAGAGATTTATCGAGTAAAGGACTGTTCATTTATCATCACCTCTGAATGTGTTATATCATAATTCGTTTTTCAAATCAATGCTTTGCGAAGCAAAGCTACCTTTTCTCTTCTCTTTTCACTCTTATCTTTTCTCTGGAAACGACAATTTTAGAGAAGAGAGAAGAACGAATAGAGAAAAGTGAAGAGAACAAAAGAAACGACAATCTTCTGTCGAAAATTGTCGTTTCTTTTTAGTGGAGGCGAGGGGAGTCGAACCCCTGTCCGAAACCCTTCACCCACAAATCTCTACGAGTTTAGTTTGCCAATTAAAATTCCCAAACAAGACACCCGACAAACGGGGACTCTCATAAGGTAGCTTCATAGAACCGATTATCCGCAAAGCTTAAGATAATCTGTACCGGACACTGACCTGCCATGTCCGCAGGGTCGACTCGATGACACCGATTGCTGCAAGCCCGACTTACTTACAGGTCGACGCAGGCCGCGATTAGGCAGCCTGAAGTGCTACGTTATTGTTAGCGTTTAAATTTAATTTTCTCGTTTTTATAGAGGCCAACGAGAATCCTCTACTCGCAATTTGTGTTCTCAGAGCCCCGTCGAAACCGGTGCGCCCCCAAAACTGCACTCCCGTCTTACGAGAATGCTCCCTTGAGCCTGCGTTCAATCTCCTTATCAGACTCTTTTTTTGCCGCAACGTCACGCTTGTCATACAGCTTCTTACCAACTGCCACCGCAACAGTAAGCTTAACCTTATTGCCCAGAAAATAAATTTCAGTAGGAATAAGTGTCACTCCCTTTTGACGTACCATATCATACAAACGAAGAATCTCACGCTTATGAAGCAGAAGCTTCCTGTCGCGCATAGCTTCCTTGTTAAATATGTTACCGTGATCATACGGACTTACGTGCATGCCGCACACATACATCTCGCCGCTTCTGACTTCGGCATAAGCTTCTTTAAGATTAACCTTGCCGCCTCGAATAGACTTTACTTCAGTACCTGCCAGCACAATACCGCATTCATAAGTATCCTCAATAAAATACTCGTGAAAAGCCTTCTTGTTCGTAGCGATTATTCTCTTCTCCATCAGGCTTCTCCTTTCATACTTTATTGTGCAATATTTCCTGCGGATAGAGAAGATTATAACACATATTTTTTTTTATTCCACTCCGGGAAATATTTCCCGATGCTTTTTTTTTGAAAAAATATATGATATCCTAAAACTTGTAAAAAATAGCAGAAGTCAAAGAGGGTCGCAAAATGATATTTTACTTTTCCGCAACTGGTAATTCCAAATACGTAGCAAAGCAGTTGGCAATAAATACCTCCGATGCACTTATTTCAATAACAGAAGCAGTTCATGCGGATAAATATACGTACGCTACAAAGGCCGGAGAGTCCCTGGGTTTTGTTGTACCGGTGTATTTCTATGGCATACCGGATGTTGTAGTAAAGTTTATAGAAAAATTGGAAATAACGGACAGATATGACAGCCAGCACTATATTTTCACCGTTTTAACTTGCGGAGGATCTTCCGGAAATGCCGGTAAAATGTTGGCCAAGCTCCTTGCAAAACGAAATATGATAGTTACGTCAAGCTTTTGTGTGAAAATGGTGGATAACTACGTACTGATGTATGATTTGCCAAAGGAAGAGACCATTAACGAAATAATGATCAAGGCAGACGTTTCTATTAACAATATATGTAAAAAAGTCCAAAAGAAAATCGTAGGGGATTTTAACGATTTAAAAGGCTTTGCTCCGTGGATTATGACACCGGTTCTTTATAAGGTTTATAAGCATGTACGTAAGACAAACAAATTTTTTGTTGAAGACTCTTGTAAATCCTGTGGTTTATGCACAATAGCCTGCCCGGAGAATGCAATAAGGATGACAGGTGTAGGTCCCCGCATGCGACCTGTATGGACAAATGACAAATGTTCGCTATGTCTGGCTTGCTTGCACAGATGCCCTGCAAAAGCAATACAATATGGCAAAAAAACGCAAAAAAATGGCAGATATTACAATAAAGAGGCCGAAAAATAAATCATTCTTCATTGTTTTATCTCTTGCCATTATTTTTTTAGGTGGTATAATTGAAATATCGTTCGATTGATAATATAGTGGAGGTAGAACCATGGAGAATATTCATGATGGTGGTAACGTAAAGGAAAATAAAAAAGTTATGACTGATGCGCAGCTGCAGAAGAAATCTGTAAAGCTTGTTGTTCTTCATCTCAAAAAAAAGATTGATCCTAATGCTGCCGGCATTGACAAGGTTTGTGCATGGATAGACCGCATGGAGGAACTTCTTGCTTTGGACGGCTTCGACAGAGCTCAGTACTTAGATATGAAAAAACAACTTTTTGATGCGACTGAGTGGGTTTTTGACGTTGATTTGCGTCATAAATTACGTAATTCATGGTATAGCTTCGGTAAAGCAATGGACAAAAAGGTTCCAAAATATTAATATGAATGTAGGCATTTTCGGAGGGACTTTCGATCCCGTTCACAAGGCGCACGTTGAGATTGCGCAGTTAATAAAAGATCAATATAACCTTGATAAAATATTGTTTATTCCCACAGGTAACCCTCCTCACAAAGTTGGCAGGAGGGTTACTTTAGCTTCTCACCGTGTGAATATGTTGCGTCTTGCACTTCAGGGCAAAGAGAACTTTGATATATCGTGCATTGAAGCATATAGCGATGAACCGTCCTATTCAGTTAAAACTCTATCGATTCTGCGTAAGAACAATCCTGACGACAACTATTATTTTATAATCGGTGCAGATAGCCTTGTCTATTTACCTGATTGGAAAGATTATCTTACGTTGATTACAATGTGTACGTTTATTGCAGTTATGAGGCCGGGCTTTTCTAAGGAGATTTGCAAGGCGGCATATGATAAAGTGACAAAGGACGGTGCCACCGTAATTATGGGAGATTTTCCTGAATATGACATTTCTTCGACTGATATACGATTTGCATTTGAAAATAATTTAATTATTGATAATTCGCAAATTAGCCGCTATGTTGACCCGCAGGTGTATGAATATATTAAAGCAAACAATTTATATAAATCAAAGGAAAAACGCCGTATGACAATTGATGAGATGATGGAGGATTTAAAGCTTTTACTTTCAAAGGACAGATACGTTCACAGCCTCGGCGTTATGAATGAAGCTGTCAGAATCGCCCGACTTTACGGAGCAGATGTGGAGAAATGTCGCTGCGCCGGACTTCTTCACGACTGTGCCAAACAGTTGTCTTCCGCACAATACAAATGGTTAGGCATTACCGGCAGTGTCGATCCGAACGGAGTTGCAGGGACAAGAGATTATGACGATGGCGGCAAGGCTGCCCGCCACGGAAGAGCAGGCGCAGTCCTTGCATCACTCAGGTACGGAATCGACGACCCTGAGATATTAGAGGCTATTGCTGTTCACACTACAGGTAAGCCGGAGATGTCAGTTGTCGCTCAGATTATTTTTATTGCCGACTATACCGAAATAAATCGCGGCGATGATAAATGCTATCAGAAGGTAAGGGAAAAAATAAACGTGAGTCTTATGGAGGCTATTATTGAAGAGTGTGACTATACTATAAAACACAATCTGAAAAGAAAAGACAGATTATTGTCTTTGGATACTATAAAAACGCGCAATTGGGCATTATCAGAATTGCTGAAAAATAATTAAAGGAGGATTAATACATATGGGTATTGCATCAAGTGAAAAGCTCGCAAAGAGAATTGAAGAGATCTTAGATTCAAAAAAAGGAAAGGATATTGAAGTTATTAACATTGAAGAAAAAACCATTGTTGCAGATTATTTTATTATTTGTACAGGTACTTCCACGACACAAGTAAAGGGCCTTGCCGACGAGGTTGTTTTTCTCCTGAAACAAGAAGGAAAAGAACCTGCCCGAATCGAAGGCTATGACTCGGGCAGTTGGATTCTTGTGGATTATCTTGATGTTGTTGTTCACGTATTTCTCCAGTCGGAAAGAGAATTTTATAGCTTAGACAAGCTTTGGAAAGCTTAAAAACTATATTATTTTACTTCTGCAAAATCCGAATATCCGCTCTGCTCTGTGAACGTAGAGCTATATAGTTTGCCATCGTCGGCTTTTACTACGTATATCGTTGTAGTATCCAGCAGGTTGATGGCACTTATATTTAGATCGGAAAGTTCATTTGTTTTACCTACAATCAGTTCTTCCGCTGTAGCGTAATACAGTTTGCCTTCTGACGTATAAACAATCTTTTCACCATACACGTTGATCATATCAGCTTTGACTGTACCAAGAGTATCCTTGTCTCCTGTATCGGCATCGAATCGTACCAGCTTATCGCCGATAAGCCCGTATATCCAATTGTTCTCAATCGTAAAGGCTTTGAAAGATTCTTTAACTAATCTGAATTCATATGCATCGTCCTCTCCTTCGTAAGAAACAGACGGTGTAGAAGAAGGTGTAGCCGAGGTGGCTGTGTCGCTGCGCCCTGACGTAGACACTTTATAAACAAAGTTATCCGCTTTGCGAACTCCGTATATTGAACCGAAATAAACTACGAATTGTGAATAGGTATATTTGCTGAGAACTTTCTCCGTCTTGCCCAGAAAGTCATATCGGCATATAACGGAATCTTCGTTAAGATAATAAAGATACTGTCCGCTTACCATCAGATTGGAATGTGTTGCTTCAAGTACAACTACAGGAGTCTGCATTACCTGAGTTCCCGATTGTCCTTCTCCGATAGGGCCGTCGTATACATAACAAATTCTACCGTTTTCATCAGTATAGAAGACGTAATATGCGTTAACACCTTTTTGATCTGCGTAGGTCTTTTTATCATGAACAACGTTAAGATTTGAAGCTTCATCCTTAACAAGTTGCTTTACCACGTCCCCGTACTTAACGAAAATACCGGTATCGGAATTTTCATCCTTTGAAATATAATAAAGTCTGTCATCATGCTTGCTTACGTGACTGCCATTTAAAATATTACCGTACCAGGTACCAAGATCTGTCATTGTTGTATTGGCAGTAGCACCGGGCGTTGTTGAGGGCGACAAGGTAGGGTTAGATGGATTCGAAGAATCATCCTTGCCGAAATCGAACTGTGTACACACAACGTATATCATTATTCCTACAATGATAACAGAAAAAGCAATCGTAACAATATCCATTACCTGTAGCTTGGATGTTTTCTTCTGTTTCTTGTCGCCGGACATTCTTTCGTTGTAGCTGAGCTTTTCATTCTTTTTTGACCCCATATAATCACTCCGTATAAGATTTTTATATCAAATATTCATTGATGATACCATTATTATACTACAATTTCAATATGTCGAAATTATGACGGCGACACTAAATTGTATTATGGTGTTTTGAATTGAATATAGCGTTTATAACAGTAAAACTTCTTTTCCGTTTTTTTATAATAATCTCAGACCTTTTTGGTAATAACTATATTATGAAAAATTCCGTGAGAAAAAACAAAATAATAGTTAAGGCTTTTTTTGTAATACTAGGATCTGTTGTGGCAAGTTTCGGCCTGAATTTATTCTTGATTCCGAATCATATAGCACCCGGTGGTATTTCTGGCTTGGCCTTTCTTTTGCATACTTATATTCAAGGCAGAATACCTGTCGGATCGTTAACTTTATTACTTAATCTGCCTCTGTTTATCATAGGTTATATTTCTTTGGGCAGAAAATTCACAATAAGCAGTATTCTTGGAACGATTACGTTTTCTATACTCATAGATGTTACGTCATTTGTGCAAAGGTTTAGCATCTCGCTTTTAGATATGACAGAATACGGAAACTCTGTTGACTATTTATTATGCAGCATTTTTGGCGGCTTGTTCCTTGGGGCAGGACTTGGGTTGATATTTAAAGGCGGAGCAACTACAGGAGGCACGGATATTGCTGCCCGTGTTCTTCAGAAAAAAGCAAGCTGGATTACTTTGGGGAAGTTGGTATTTTTCTTTGACGGGATTTTTTTAATTGTTGTTTTTATAACGTACAAATCCTTCGTAACAACCTTATATACGTCTGTCGCAATTTTTATTTCATCTAAAGTAATTGACGTCGTAGAAGAAGGTGTGAATTATGCAAAGGAAGTAACCATTTTTACTGATAAGCCGGAGGCAATCTCAAAGGAAATAATGAGCACGTTACAACGTGGTGTAACTCTCGTAAAAGCATCGGGAATGTATACGGGCAGAAACATCAACGTACTTGTTTGTGTTGTCTATAATCGGCAAATTCCGGCTCTTAAAAGCATAATTAATAGGTTGGATGCTGCTGCTTTCGTCGTAATAAAAGACGTAAGGACGGTTCACGGACTGTGGTGAAAACAGAACTTTATTGTTCATAAAAAATTTACAAATGCCGATGTACCGTACATAAAAAAACGTTTGCATTATCTATCTCTTCCTTGTATAATTGCAATGTTGCGCCTTGCCACGAAACACACGGCTTAGTGTCAGGGAAACAAAAAATGAAAAGAAAGAGGTTTATGTATGGCAAATAAACAAAAAATCAGAATTAAATTAAAAGCTTATGATTTTCAGTTGCTTGACCAGGCTGCACTCAAGATTGTAGACACAGCGAAGAGAACTGATGCTGTTGTATCAGGTCCTATTCCGCTTCCTACAGATAAGGAAGTTGTTACAATTCTCCGTGCTCCTCACAAGTACAAAGATTCCAGAGAGCAATTTGAGATGAGAACTCATAAGAGACTTATTGATATTTTGATGCCCACACCAAAGACGGTTGATGCACTCATGAGACTCGACCTTCCTGCTGGTGTAGATATTGAGATCAAAGTTAAACAATAAGAGATCAAGTAGTATTTAGTGCGTGCGCAGCACGTAAGGCTTTTTTAGAATTTCACATGAAAAAGCCGGTCATGTTCCGCAAATAGGAGTGGCGGAACCAATAACCATAGGAGGTAAGTAGTTAATGAAAAAGTTTATTTTAGGAACTAAAGTCGGTATGACTCAGATCTTTGACGAAGACGGTATCTGTACACCTGTTACAGTAGTGCTTGCAGGTCCTTGTACTGTAGTTCAAACAAAGAATGCTGAAGCCGACAATTATGATGCAGTAAAATTAGGATACATTGCCGTAGATCTTAAGAAACTCAACAAACCTGAGAGAGGTTTATTTGAGAAGCTTTCATTTGAAAAAGGTTTCAAACATTTAAAAGAATTCAAACCTGAGAATCCTGAGACTTATGAAGTTGGTCAAGAAATTAACGCAAGCGTGTTCAGCGCAGGTGACTGTGTAGACGTAAGCGGTACTTCAAAGGGTAAAGGCTATCAAGGCGCAATTAAAAGACATGGACAGAAAATCGGACCTGAGACTCACGGTTCAAAATACCACAGAGGCGTAGGTTCAATGGGTTCAACTTCTGACCCGGGTAAAGTTTTCAAAGGAAAGAACATGCCGGACCACATGGGTGTTGAGAGAGTTACCGTGCAAAATCTCGACATCGTAAAAGTTGATACAGAGAAAAATCTTCTCCTCATCAAGGGTGCAGTTCCCGGACCTAAGGGCGCTTTGCTTGAGATCAGAGAATCAGTTAAGTCCAAAGCGTGATTGGGAAGGAGGACATAAATTATGGCAAAAGTTAATGTTTATAATATGGAAGGTAAAGTTGTTGAAGAGCTCGAACTCAATCCTGCAATTTTCGATGTAGAAGTTAACGTACATTGCATGCATGCAGCAGTTGTAAATCAGCTCGCAAACAAACGTCAGGGTACACACTCTACTTTGACAAAATCTGAAGTAAGCGGTGGCGGAAAGAAACCTTACAAACAGAAGGGTACAGGCCATGCAAGACAAGGTAGCACAAGGTCAGCTCAGTGGATTCACGGCGGTATCGTTTTTGGACCTAAGCCCAGAGATTACAGCTACACAATTCCAAAGCAGGTTAAGAGACTTGCTCTTAAGTCTTCTCTCGCATCAAAAGTTATCGATAGCAATATTATCGTTCTCGACACACTTGCTTTTGACAGCATTAAGACAAAGAATATGGTAAAAGTTCTTGATAATCTCAATGTAGATGATTCAGCTTTGGTTGTTCTTCCTGAGAAAGATCTTAACGTAGTTAAGTCAGCAAGCAACATCGCAGGCATTTCAACAGCTTATGTAAACACAATCAACGTATATGACATTCTCCGTCATACAAAGTTGATCGTTACAAAGGAAGCTTTAGAGAAGATTTCGGAGGTATACGCATGAACGAGTACGATATCATAGTACGTCCCCACATTACTGAAAAAAGTTCATCTGATGTTCAGGACGGTAAATACACTTTCGTGGTTGATATAAAAGCAACAAAGATCGACATTAAGAAAGCAATTGAGAAGATTTTTGAAGTTAAGGTTATATCAGTAAACACAGCACGTTATGATGGTAAAAAGAGATCTCGCAGACAGGCAGGCGGCATGGTAGAAGGTTCTACAGCTAAATGGAAGAAAGCAATTATTACTATTGACACAAATCCGGCAGCTGCTGAGTATGTAGTAAACGGCGAGAAGAAGACAAAGAAGTTCAAGAATACAATTGAGAACTTTGGCTTCGCTGAATAATGTAGGAGGACGATAGAAATGGCTATTAAAAAGTACAATCCGACAACTCCGTCAAGAAGACAAATGTCTGTTTCAGCATTTGATGAGATTACAGGCAAGAGTGAAATTAAGTCATTAATGTCATCTCTCAAGAAGACAGCCGGTAGAAACTCATACGGTAGAATTACAGTTCGTCATCATGGCGGCGGAAATAAAAAACAATATAGATTAATTGACTTTAAGCGTGAAAAGGACGGTATTCCGGCAAAAGTTGTATCAATAGAGTATGATCCTAACAGATCAGCTAACATTGCACTCCTTGTTTACGCAGACGGTGAGAAGAGATATATTATTCATCCCGTAGGACTTAACGTAGGTGACACTGTTGTATCAGGTCCTGATGCTGATATTAAACCGGGCAACACTCTTCCTTTGGCTAACATTCCCCTTGGTACAGTTATCCACAACGTTGAGATGAAGCCGGGCAAAGGCGCTCAGTTATTGAGATCAGCAGGTTCTTTCGGTCAGCTTATGGCAAAAGAAGGCGACTATGCACAGATTCGTCTTTCTTCAGGTGAAGTTAGAATGATCCCGATGATATGTAAGGCAACAATCGGCCAGGTTGGTAATACAGATCATGAAAATATCAACATCGGTAAAGCCGGACGTACAAGACATATGGGTATCAGACCTCACGTTCGAGGCGTTGTAATGAACCCGAACGATCACCCACATGGTGGTGGTGAAGGTAAGTCACCTGTTGGTATGCCTAGCCCTGTAACTCCATGGGGTAAACCTGCTCTGGGTTACAAGACCAGAAAGAAGAACAAGGCTTCTGACAAGTATATTGTAAGAAGACGTAACAGCAAATAAGGGAGGATTTATATATGAGTAGATCTGTTAAAAAAGGACCGTTCGTGCAAGAGAGACTTTTAGCTCGCATCAAGGCAATGAACGAAAAGAATGAAAAGATCGTTATTAAAACATGGTCAAGAGCATCAACCATTTTCCCTCAGATGGTAGGACATACAATTGCTGTTCATGACGGCAGAAAGCATGTTCCGGTATACGTAACAGAGGAAATGGTAGGCCACAAGCTTGGAGAATTCGCTCCCACAAGAACATACAGAGGTCATGTTAATAAGAGCGAAAAATCAAGCGGTGTAAAGCGCTAAGATAGGAGGAGGAAAATATATGAAACGTAGATTTTTAAGCGAAGCTGAACTCCTGGAAAAGAGAGACGAAATTATTGAGCAGTACAATTCTACTACTCCAAAGAGCAAGAGTGTTGCTGTTCTTACAAAGCGTCAGCGCAAAGTGCTCGGTATTGGCAGAGATCAAGGTAAAGCAATTCTTTACAACGCTCGCATCTCAGCAAGAAAGGTTAAGATCGTACTTGATCTTATCAGAGGCAAATCTTTGGCAGAAGCAGTTGCAATCGTAAGATTCACTCCAAAAGCTGCATCAGAGATTATTTATAAGCTTCTCAAGTCTGCTGAAGCAAATGCCGTTAACAATTTTGAACTTGATAGTGAAAAGCTGTATGTTGCAGAATGTTTCGCAAATCAGGGCCCTACGTTAAAAAGAGGTAGAGCTGCTGCAAGAGGCCGCGGAATCAGAATCAACAAGAGAACAAGCCACATCACTGTTGTATTGAAAGAAAGAGATTAATGGAGGAAGTAGATTATGGGACAAAAAGTTAATCCTCACGGACTCAGAGTTGGTATCATCAAAGATTGGGATTCTAAATGGTATGCAAATAAGAAAAATTTTGCTGCTTTCCTGGTTGAAGACAACAAAGTAAGAGAATACGTAAAGAAAAAGCTTTATGCTGCAGGTATTTCAAAGATTAGAATTGAAAGAACCGCTAATAAACTGCTTCTGAACATTGAGACAGCTAAACCCGGTCTTGTTATCGGTAAGAACGGTGCAATAAAAGATGAACTCAAAGCAGAACTGGAAAAAATGACAGGTAAAGCAGTTACTATCAACATTTTAGAGATCAAACTTGTAGATCTTGATGCTCAGCTTTGTGCAGAAAATATTGCAAGCCAGCTCGAAAAGAGAGTAGCTTTCAGAAGAGCTATGAAACAGGTTATGACAAGAACAATGCGTGCAGGTGCTCTTGGTATCAAGACATGTTGCAGCGGTCGTCTTGGCGGTGCCGAAATTGCTCGTAGCGAACATTACCACGAAGGTACTATTCCGCTTCAGACATTAAGAGCTGATATTGATTACGGTTTTGCAGAAGCAAATACAACATATGGCAAGATTGGTGTTAAAGTTTGGATTTATAAGGGAGAAGTACTTCCTACTGCTAAAAGCAATGTTGCTGCAGGAACAGAAGGAGGAGAATAATTTATGTTAATGCCTAAGAGAGTAAAACATAGAAAAGTACAAAGAGGCAGAATGAAGGGTAAAGCTATGAGAGGCAATGTTGTTTCTCAGGGCGAGTTCGGACTCCAGGCTACAACATGTGGCTGGATTACAAGTAACCAGATTGAAGCTGCCCGTATTGCACTCACACGTTCAATTAAAAGAGGCGGTCAAGTATGGGTAAAGATTTTCCCTGATAAGCCGATCACAAAGAAGCCTGCTGAGACGCGAATGGGTTCCGGTAAAGGATCTCCTGAATACTGGGTAGCAGTTGTTAAGCCGGGCAGAGTTCTGTTTGAAGTTGCCGGTGTAGATGAAAGCTTGAGCAGAGAAGCATTAAGACTTGCAATGCACAAATTACCTGTTTCATGTAAAATCATCGCTCGTGAGAATGAAGTAATGGAGGATGACACAGATGAAGGCTAATGATTTCATTAAAGAAAAGAAAAGCATGTCTCTCGAAGAATTGAAGAACGAAGAGCTTGAGTTAAAAAAAGAACTATTTAAGTTACGTTATCAGAGCGCTACAAGCCCGATTGATAATCCCATGAAGATTAAATTCATCAAGCGTGATATCGCAAGAATTAAAACAATCATCAGGGAAAAAGAAATGGCTGCAAAGCAATGAGTCTGATGTCACAAGGAGGCAATTGAATTATGGAAGAAAGAAATTTAAGAAAAACCAGAGTTGGCAAAGTTGTCAGTGACAAGATGGACAAGACAATTGTTGTTGCTGTAGCAGACAGCGTAAAGCATCCGCTTTATAAAAAAGTCGTAAAGACAACTTACAAACTTAAGGCTCATGATGAAGCTAATGAAGCTAAAATCGGCGATACTGTTGAAGTAATGGAAACAAGACCATTGAGCAAAGATAAAAGATGGAGACTCGTTTCTATCGTTGAGAAAGCTCGCTGATTTGAAGGAGAGGTAAAGTTATGATACAAGTGCAAACAAGATTAAAAGTTGCAGATAATACAGGAGCAAAAGAGCTTATGTGTATCAAAGTACTCGGTGGCTCAAAAAGACGTTATGCTAACATCGGTGATATCATCGTTTGTAGTGTAAAGGCAGCAGCTCCCGGCGGTATGGTAAAAAAAGGCGATGTTGTTAAGTGTGTAGTAGTTCGTACACGTAAAGGTGTTAAAAGAGCTGACGGAACTTACATCAGATTTGATGAGAATGCAGCTGTTATCATTAAAGATGATCTCAATCCGAGAGGAACACGTATATTTGGACCTGTTGCGAGAGAAATAAGAGATGCAGATTTCATGAAGATCGTTTCACTCGCTCCCGAAGTACTGTAATTTGGAGGAATAAGATATGAGTATGAATATTAAAAAAGGTGACAAAGTAGTTGTTCTTAACACACGTCGTCAAAAAGACAAGAACGGCAAGCCGAAGACAGTTACAGGCAAAGTTCTCGTAGCGATTCCTGAAAAAGAACAAGTTATTGTTGAAGGATACAACATGGTTTCAAAGAACCAGAGAGCAAAAGGCCGTACACAGCAGTCAGGCATCATCAAGAAGGAAGCACCTATCCATGTTTCCAACGTTATGGTTGTTTGTCCTAAGTGCGGAGAACCTACTAAGACAGGTAAAGCAGTTGTAGAAGAAAACGGAAAGAGCGTTAAAGTACGTGTTTGTAAAAAATGCGGCGCTAATATCAACACCGTTGATTCCTCAAAGTAATTGAAAGGGAGGCTATAAAATGTTAAGACTTAAAGAAAAGTATTTAAATGAAGTTGCTCCTGCTCTTATGGAGAAATTCAATTACAAGAGCACAATGGAGATTCCGAAACTCGAGAAAATCGTTATCAATATGGGTTTAGGCGAAGTTAAGGAGAATCCTAAGGCAATTGAGACAGCTATGGCTGACTTAGAGAAAATCACAGGTCAGAAGCCTGTTGTTACTAAGGCTAAGAAGTCAGTTGCTAACTTCAAAATCCGTGAAGGCATGAACATTGGTTGTAAGGTTACTCTCAGAGAAACGCGTATGTATGCATTTGTTGACAAGTTGTTCAATATCGCTCTTCCGCGTATCCGTGACTTCCACGGTGTTCCGGCAAACTCATTTGACGGCAGAGGTAACTATGCCCTTGGTATTAAAGAGCAGATTATCTTCCCAGAGATCGAATACGATAAAATCGACAAGGTTCGTGGTATGGATATCATCTTTGTAACAAGCGCAAAGACTGATGAAGAAGCAAAAGAATTACTCAGATTAATGGGTATCCCGTTTGCTCGCTAATAAGGAGGATATTATGGCAAAGTTATCAATGAAAATTAAACAACAAAGAGCTCCTAAGTTTTCAACAAGAGCATATAGCAGATGTCAGATTTGTGGTCGTCCTCACTCATATTTGAGAAAATACGGAATCTGCCGTATTTGCTTCAGAGAATTGGCTTATAAGGGACAGATTCCGGGCGTTAAAAAAGCCAGTTGGTAAGAAAAGGAGGTTGACACTATGCAAATAAGTGATGTTATAGCGGATATGTTGACACGTATCAGAAACGCAGGTACAGCTAAACACGAATCAGTAGATATTCCGGCTTCAAATCTTAAGCTCTCAATTGCAAAGATTTTACTTGAAGAAGGATATGTAAAAGACATTCAGACCATTGAAGACGGTAAACAGGGTGTTATTAGAGTTTATCTGAAATATACAGCAAATAAAAAGAATGTTATTTCAGGTATTAACAGAATTTCTAAACCCGGTTTGAGAATCTATGCAGGTATTGAAGAGTTACCTAAAGTTCTCAATGGTATGGGTATTGCAATTATATCTACATCTAAAGGTATTATGACTGATAAAAACGCACGTAAGCTCGGCATCGGCGGAGAAGTACTTGCGTACGTATGGTAATTAAATCTGAAAAGAGTTGCGAATAAAAAACAACTCGGAATTTTAAGGTTGGAGGTAAAAAATGTCAAGAATTGGTAGAAAACCTATTGATATACCGGTTGGCGTTAAGGTTACAGTAGCAGAGAATAATGTTGTTACTGTTGAAGGTCCTAAGGGTAAACTTACACAGTCTTTTCAGCAGTGTGTATCAATAAAGGTTGAAGGAAATCAAATAGTTATCACAAGAGATTCAGATGATAAGTTCCATCGTGCTATTCACGGTCTTACAAGATCTCTTATTAACAACATGGTTGATGGTGTTGTAAAAGGTTTTGAGAAAACTCTCGAAATCAACGGTATTGGTTACAGAGCGGTTAAACAAGGTAGCAATCTTGTACTCTCAGTTGGTTATTCACATAACATCGAGATGGTTCCGCCTGCAGGCATTACTGTAGAAGTTCCCTCACAGACACAAATTATTATTAAAGGCGCAGATAAACAAGTTGTTGGCGAGTTTGCTGCAAAGATCAGAAGCAAGAGACCCCCTGAGCCTTACAAGGGTAAAGGTATTAAATATAGTACCGAGTTTGTAAGACGTAAAGAGGGTAAGACCGGCGGAAAAGGTAAAAAATAATTAAAGGGGGTATACGAACATGGCAAAAAAATTAAGTAAAAACATGATACGTCAAAGAAAACATGTACGTGTCAGAAGAAAAATCAGTGGCACAGCTGAGTGTCCAAGATTAAATGTATTCAGAAGTTTGTCCCATATGTATGCTCAGATTATTGATGATACTACCGGAACAACACTTGTTGCTGCATCTACTCTTGAATTAAAAGACAAATTAGAATCTTGTGGCAATATCGAAGCTGCTAAAGAAGTTGGCAAGTTGATTGCTGAAAAAGCTATCGAAAAAGGCATTAAAGACGTTGTATTTGATCGTGGCGGTTACCTTTACCATGGTAGAGTAATGGAACTGGCAAACAGTGCACGTGAAGCCGGATTAAACTTTTAAGCAGAAGGAGGACATAAGATGGAACAGAATAATTCAAAAACAACTGAATTTAAAGAGAAACTGGTTAATCTTGCAAAAGTAACTAAAGTTGTTAAGGGTGGTCGTAACTATAGCTGGAGTGCTCTTGTTGTTGTTGGTGACGAGAACGGCCAAGTAGGTTGCGGTCTTGGTAAAGCTTCCGAAGTATCTGAAGCTATCCGTAAGGGTGTTGAAGATGCGAAGAAGAACCTTATCAATGTTTCTATCGTTGGTACAACTATTCCTCATGAGATTACAGGCGAGTATGGCGCTGCAAGAGTTCTTCTTAAGCCGGCTGGCGAAGGTACCGGTGTTATCGCAGGCGGTCCTGTAAGAGCTGTTATCGAGCTTTCCGGTATTCGTGATATCAGAACAAAGTCTCTTCGTTCAAATAATCCCATTAATATGGTTCGTGCAACGATCAGTGCTCTTTCTTCTTTAAAAACTATCGAAGAAGTTGCAGCTCTCCGTGGCAAGACTATTGAAGAGATTGCAGAATAAGGGGGTTTTGACAATGTTAAAAATAACTCTTGTAAAAAGTACAAACAAGGTAGTTGCAAAACAGAAAGCGACTGTTACTGCTCTCGGACTGAAGAAAATTGGCAGCTTTGTTGAGAAGCAAGACAATGCTCAGGTCAGAGGAATGATTAACGTAGTTAGTCATTTAGTAAAAGTTGAGGAAATATAATAGGAGGTTCTCACCATGAAACTTGAAGATTTACGTCCGGAAGCAGGTTCCAGACAAGATAGATACAGAAAAGGCAGAGGCCATGGTTCAGGCAATGGTAAGACAGCCGGTAAGGGTCACAAAGGTCAGAATGCTCGTTCAGGTGGCGGAGTTAGACCTGGCTTTGAAGGCGGTCAGACACCTTTATACAGAAGAATGCCTAAGAGAGGCTTCAATAACAAAATCTTTGCTACTAAATATGCGGTAGTAAATGTAGATGCTCTTAATATCTTTGAAGACGGTGCTACAGTTAATGCAGCTGCTTTACAAGAAGCTGGCCTTATTAACGATTTGTATGATGGCGTTAAGATCCTCGGTAACGGCGAGCTTACAAAGAAGCTTAACGTTGAGGCTGCTGCATACACACAGAGCGCTTCTGAAAAGATTGAAAAATTAGGAGGAAAGGCTCAGGTGATCTGATGAGATTAGTTGAAGTATTAATAAATGCTTTTAAAGTAAAGGATCTGAGAAAAAAGATAGGAATGACATTACTTCTTATCATAATCTTCAGAATCGGTTGCTTTATAACAGTACCGGGACTTCAGGATGCTGCTTTGGATTCTTTGGCAGGCAACGGTTTATTCAAATTTATGGATATGTTGTCAGGCGGAGCATTCCAGCAGGTATCAATTTTCTCATTAGGTATCAGCCCTTATATTAACGCATCAATTATCATGCAGCTTCTTACTGTTGCTATTCCTTATTTGGAAAAGAAACAGAAAGATCCTGACGGAAGAAAGCAGATATCACAGTGGACACGTTACGCTGCTATTGCACTTGGCTTGCTCCAGTCTGTAATGCTTTACTTCAATATTAATAACGAAGCAACAACAATTAATCTTTTTGCTGCTCCGGGCAAATTTGATTTATTTACATTCCTGCTCATGATTATCACATTTACAGCCGGTACAGCTGCACTTATGTGGTTAGGTGAAAAGATTACGGAAGTGGGTATTGGTAACGGTATCTCAATGATTATCTTTGCCGGTATTATCTCTGCAGGTCCTCGTGCTGCAGTTAGCCTTTACGACATTGTAGTCAGCGGAGACATCTTTGGAAAATGGTATTTCAATATTTTTGTTGCTATCGCAATATTAGTTGTATTCCTTGCTGTTATCGTTGCAGTTGTATGGATGGAAGGCGGAGAAAGACGTATTCCTGTACAATATGCAAAGAAGGTTGTTGGAAACAAAGTTTATGGCGGACAGAGCACACATATTCCGCTTAAGGTTAACTCCTCGGGTGTTTTACCGATTATCTTTGCAATGTCTTTATTGCAGTTCCCTGCTACTATCGTAGCTTTCCTTGGAAAATCAGGACAGACAAAAGGCTTTGCCGGATTTATCAATTCATTCTCAGCAGGAGACTCTTGGGGATATGTTATAGTATATGCATTGCTTATCGTAGGATTTACGTTCTTCTATAACATTGTATACTTCGATCCGGTTGACATTTCTAATAACCTTAAGAAAAACGGCGGATTTATACCGGGCCTTAGACCTGGTGCTCCTACAGCTGACTTTATTAAGAAATCATCACACAGAATCACATGGTTTGGTGCGATATTCCTTGCGGTACTCGCTGTATTCCCGACTGTAATTCAGTTGATCTGCTCTCTTTTCAACAGCGATCTCGGATCAATCAACTTATGGTTCGGCGGCACGACAGTATTGATTCTTGTAGGTGTTGCGCTGGAAACAGTACGCCAGATAGAAGCTCAGCTCCTCATGAGAAATTACAGAGGCTTCTTAGATTGATACTCGGGAGGATGTTACCATGTACTTAGTTTTATTAGGCGCCCCGGGTGCTGGAAAAGGCACACAAGCTGTTGAGCTTTCAAAAATATTAAACGTTCCTCATATTTCCACAGGAGATATTTTCAGAGAGAACATTAAAGCTCAGACAGAGTTAGGCATAATTGCAAACAGCTACATTTCAAAAGGAAACCTTGTTCCTGATGATGTTACTACAAACATGGTAGACAACAGAATTTCTCAAGAAGATTGTAAAAATGGATTTATTCTCGATGGCTTCCCCAGAACACTTGCTCAGGCGGAAGCCCTTGAGGAGATCTTAGGTAAGACAAAATCAAAATTACTTAAGGTATTAAATATAGTGATATCAGAAGAGGTTGTTTTAAGACGATTGTCACTACGCAGAATTTGCCCTAACTGCAAGCGCAGTTATCACTTAGAATTTAATCCTCCTCATGGAGAGATATGTTATGCTTGCGGAGGCAAGGTAGTTCAAAGACCTGATGACGTACCGGAAGTTATAAAGCAGAGGTTAGTTACTTACAATGAAAGTACAAAACCATTGATTGATTTCTATCGTGCAAAGGGAAGCTTAGTGAATGTACAGAGTGAAAATGATATTGAAGAGTCATTACAAAATTCACTTTATGCACTCGGCTTAAAAGGTATCTGAAATGATAAATATAAAATCGAATTCTGATATAGCGAAGATGATTGAAGCGGGAAAAATTGCTTGTGGCATATGGTCAGAGCTTGAAAAAAAAATTTTTCCCGGAATCACCACAAAAGAACTTGACAGATTCGTCACAGATTATATAATAGAGCGTGGCGCGTCTCCGTCTTTCTTAGGTGTGCCGAACTATTATGGTGGGATTGATTTCCCCGGCGCGATATGTGCGTCTGTAAATAATGAGGTTATTCACGGTATTCCGGATAACCGCAAATTAAAGGAAGGCGATATAATAAGTATCGATTTGGGTGTTTATTATGACGGTTTCCATGCAGACAGCGCCAGGACGTTTCCCGTGGGAGCTTGTACTCCTGAAGCATTGCAGCTAATTGAAGTAACACGTAATTCTTTCTTTGAAGGCATCCGTTATGCAAAACCGGATAGACGTGTATCAGAGATATCAGGTGCAATTCAGGATTATGTCGAGTCTCACGGCTATAGCCTTGTAAAGGAATATACAGGCCATGGTATAGGACGTAATCTTCATGAAGATCCCGAGGTACCTAATTACAGGACGGGTAGAAGCGGTGTCAGACTCCGCAAGGGAATTGCCTTGGCTGTAGAGCCGATGGTTAATCAAGGCAGTGCTGACATTGGAGTTCATAGTAATAAGTGGACAGTTTTCACAAAAGATGGGAAATTGTCTGCACACTACGAGAACACTATAGTAATAACAGACAGAGATCCAATTATTACAACGATTTGAGGAGGAAGCAATATTGTCTAAAGAAGATGTAATTGAAGTTGAAGGAGTCGTTACCGAAGTGTTGCCAAACTGTATGTTCAAAGTTGCCTTAGCAAACGGGCATGTAGTAGTTGCTCACGTATCGGGAAAGATTAGAACTAATTATATTAAGATTGTAAAAGGCGATCGTGTAACAATGGAGCTTTCGCCGTATGATTTAGAACGTGGACGCATTGTCTACAGAAAATAAGGAGGATTATAAGATGAAAGTAAGACCGTCAGTAAAGCCTATTTGTGATAAATGCAAGGTTATTAAAAGAAAAGGTAAAGTAATGGTTATTTGTGATGCTTATCCGAAGCATAAGCAGAAGCAAGGCTGAGTTATTTCAGTTGTGTTTTTATATTTGACTTTTACATTTTAAAGTGCGGCTGCATGTTTAACATGAGCTTTAAAATGTTGAGATAGAATATATATTTTTTAATGTTTTATATTAAAGCGGAGGTGTTGTAACAGATGGCTCGTATTGCAGGTGTTGACTTGCCGAGAGAGAAGCGCGTTGAGATTGGTCTGACATACATTTACGGTATAGGTAGATCTACTTCCAACGAGATTTTAAAGAAAACAGGTATTAATCCCGACACTAGAGTTAGGGATTTGACTGATGATGAGGTTAACAGTCTCAGAGATATCATCGATAAAGAATACAAAGTTGAGGGTGATGTTCGTAGAGAAATTTCACTTAATATTAAGCGACTTATGGAAATCGGCTGCTACAGAGGTAGACGTCATAAGATGGGTCTGCCCGTAAGAGGTCAAAGAACAAAGACTAACGCAAGAACTAGAAAAGGTCCTTGCAAGACAGTAGCAGGAAAGAAGAAATAAGGAGGTTAAGTTATGGCTGTTAAGGCAAAGAGAACAAGGGGTAAGAGAAAAGAACGTAAGTTTGTTGAATACGGTCAGGCTCATATCCGTTCAACTTTTAATAATACAATTATCACTATGACTGACAAAGCAGGTAATACTCTTTCATGGGCAAGTGCCGGTGGCCTTGGCTTTAGAGGATCAAAGAAGAATACACCGTTTGCAGCTCAGTCTGCTGCAGAAGCTGCTGCAAAAGCTGCTATGGAGTATGGTCTTAAGTCAGTAGAAGTTTATGTAAGAGGTCCTGGTGCAGGTCGTGAATCTGCAATCAGAGCTCTGCAGGTAGCAGGCCTTGACGTTACATTAATCAAGGACGAGACTCCGATTCCTCACAACGGTTGCAGACCGCCTAAGAGAAGAAGAGTCTGATTATGGAGGTGTTTTAAAATGGCTAGAAATATTCAACCTATAGTAAAGCGTTGCAGAGCCCTGGGCATTTCACCTGCAGAAATGGGTTATACTGCAAAATCAAAAAATGAATCTACAAAGAGAAATCCCGGTGCTAACAAAAGGGGCAAGAAGAGCGAATATGCTGCACAGCTTGCTGAGAAGCAGAAGGTTAAATTTGTTTATGGTATCCTTGAGAAGCAGTTCAGAAAGTATTATGAAAAAGCTGCAAGATCAAAAGGTATCACCGGTGAAGTTCTTTTAACAACAATAGAGCGTCGTCTTGACAATGTTGTATTCCGTATGGGTCTGGCAACAACACGTAAAGAAGCTCGTCAGATGGTTACACACGCACACTTCACAGTTAATGGTAAAAAGGTTAATATCCCTTCATATCTCGTATCTGTAAATGACGTTATTGCACTTTCTGAAAAGAGCAAAGAAAGCAAGAGATTCAGCGAGATTCAGGATGTAACAAGCTCAAGAATCGTTCCTCAGTGGTTATCTGTTGATAGCGAAAAAATGCAGGCTACAGTAACAGCTTATCCTGTTCGTACAGATATCGATATGCCTATCCAAGAGCACCTTATCGTTGAGTTGTATAGTAAGTAATAGGCTGTTGTTAGTAATTTAAGGAGGTTGCTATGAACGAAATTGAAAAAGTGAAAATTGAATGTGTTGAAACAGACGATGCTGAAAGATATGGCAAATTCGTCGTTGAACCACTCGAAAGAGGATACGGTACAACACTTGGTAATTCGCTGAGACGCATATTGCTTTCTTCCTTAGAAGGATCAGCTGTAGTTAACATTAAAATAGATGGTACATGCCATGAATTTTCAACAATTCCCGGCGTAGTTGAAGATGTAACAGAGATTATTCTTAACATTAAGCAAGTAGGATTTAAACTCTTCTCAAACGATGAATCTAAATTTGTTCGTATCGATAAAACAGAGAGAGGTCCGGTTCTTGCCAGCGATATTATTTGCGATTCTGATGTTGAGATATTAAATCCTGATTTGCATATTGCTACACTCAACGGAGATGGCAGATTACTCATTGAGATGGAACTCGGCACTTCTGTTGGTTGGCGTACTGCTGAGAAGAATAAGAAAAATAATTTACCTAATGGTGTTATTCCGATAGATTCTATCTTTTCACCAATTAAGAAGGTTAATTATACTGTTGAAAATACACGTGTCGGAAATGTAACTGACTACGATAAATTAACTCTTGAGGTTTGGACTAATGGCGCGCTTACTCCTAAGGAAGCAATCAGCCAGAGTGCAAAAATCCTCATAAATCAACTCTCTGTATTTGTAAATCTTGATGAAGAAGAGATTGTAGTTGAGGTTCCTGTTTCTAAAGGTAATGATGAGACTGTTTCACAGAAGGAAAAAATTCTTGAAATGAACATCGAAGAGTTGGATTTGTCTGTTCGTTCGTACAATTGTTTGAAGCGTGCAGCTATAAATACAGTTGAGGATTTGGTTAATAAGACAGAAGATGACATGATGAAGGTTAGAAACCTTGGCAGAAAGTCATTGGAAGAGGTTATTTTCAAACTGAAATCCTTAGGACTTTCACTTAAAAACAGTGATGAATAAGTCCGGAATTTGATTGGAGGTTAATTGTTATTATGGGTTATAGAAAATTAGGTCGCAAAGCAGATCAAAGAAAAGCTATACTTCGCGGAATGGTTACTTCATTGCTCCAGCATGGTTCAATTGTAACTACACAGACAAGAGCAAAAGAAATCCAGAGTATTGCTGAGAGACTGATTGGTAAAGCAGTTAAGGAAGCTGATAACTTCACAACAAAGCAGGTTAAGGTTAGTAAAGTTCCTGTAAATGCTAAGGGAAAGAAGCAGACAGAAGTTGTTACATCCAAAAACGGCAAGCAGTTCACAAAGTTTGTTGATCGTGAGATTACAACTGAACTTGCAAAGGTAGACAATCCTTCCAGACTTGCTGCAAGAAGATTAGTTATGGAATGGGTATATGATGTAGAGACTGTTGATAGCGAAGGCAAAGCAACAAAAGTTGTTAACAAACTTTTTGACGAGATTGCTCCTGAATACAAGATCAAGAATCGTAAGGGTGGTTACACAAGAATCTACAAGACAGGCGCACGTAGAGGCGATGCAGCTCCGATGGCAATCATCGAGTTGGTGTAATATGCACATATAAAGTATGCGAGGGATTTTCGTTATGAGCCATGTGCACATAACAAAATCCCTTTTTGTTTTTACTATGGAAGATATTATTAAATACGAGAATGTTTCTTATTCATATGCATATGATTTTGATGATGAGGAAGAAGAATTAAATAATATTCAAGTTCCTCATGTTATTCCGTTTGCTGTGAAAAATGTTAGTTTCTCTGTAAAACAAGGTGAATTTGTTGCGATTATTGGCCGGAACGGTTCGGGTAAATCTACTTTGGCGAGATTGACTGATGCTTTGATTTTTCCTACAGAAGGCAAAATTTATGTAGATTCAATGGATACTTCCGATCCGGAACTTACGTGGGAAGTAAGGGCTTGCGTTGGTATGGTGTTTCAAAATCCCGACAACCAGATTATTGGTACAACCGTAAATGATGACGTTGCTTTCGGCTTGGAAAATATTGGTGTACCCACGGATGAAATGCAGTCACGCATTGATGAGGCACTTAGATACGTTGGATTAGAAGGTTATGGAGACATGGAGCCTCATTTGCTGTCGGGCGGGCAGAAACAAAGAGCTGCCATTGCCGGTATCCTTGCAATGCATCCAAAAGTTGTCATTTTAGATGAAGCAACAGCTATGTTGGATCCGGTAGGAAGGAAAGAAGTTATGGACGTTGTCCATAGATTGAACAAAGAAGAAAACATGACGGTTCTTCACATAACTCACCATATGGATGAGGTTGTGAATGCTGACCGTATTATTTTAATAGATAATGGAAGTTTGGTAAGTACAGGCACTCCAAAGAAGATTTTCTCCCAAGGGGAAATGATGAGAAAGGCTGGACTTGAGGTTCCGCAAGTCACGAAACTTATGGACAATCTCAGAAATAACGGAATTGATGTTCCGGACGATGTGATAACAGTAGACGAAGCTGTTTTAGCTCTTGAAAAAATATTGGTAAAGTGAGCTTTAGATTATGTTGCTTAGAATCGAACATTTATCATACACGTATATGAAGGGAACGCCTTTTGAAAAGAAGGCGCTTGACGATGTGAGTTTTGAAATTGATAAAGGGGATTTTGTGGGCATAATCGGACACACCGGTTGCGGAAAATCGACTTTAGTTCAACATTTCAACGGTCTTTTAAAACCGGATGAGGGAAATATTTTCTTAAATGAGCAATGCATTAATAACTCTAATATTAAAGCTCTTCGTAAGTCTGTGGGTTTTGTTTTCCAATATCCGGAACACCAGCTTTTCGAATCGACAGTATATAAAGATATAGCCTTTGGGTTAAAAAATGAGAAGTTATCAAAAGAAGAAGAGCAGCAAAGAGTTATTCAAGCTGCAAATGCAGTAGGTTTTGATTTATCATTACTTGAAAATTCAATATATGATTTATCCGGCGGACAGAAACGCAGAGCGGCTATTGCGGGCGTTATCGTAATGAATCCTCAGATACTTGTCCTGGATGAACCTGCCGCAGGATTAGATCCGCTTGGCAGAGATGAAATACTTGATTTTGCCGTTAAACTTAGAAAAGAATATGGAATCACAATTATTCTTGTATCTCATAGCATGGAGGATGTTGCTAAATACGCAAATAAGGTCATAGTTATGAATGAAGGTAAGGTGGAAATGATAGGGTCTCCCGGAAAAGTCTTTGAGGATGAAGACAGGCTTAGAAAAATTGGTCTTGGTGTTCCGCAAATTGCAACTCTGTTCAAGAAACTTTCTGTCGCGTATCCGCAGTATAACATAGACAGAGAAATTTTCACCGTTGAGGAAGCTACAAGATTCTTGTTACGCCTACTTGGAGGTGAGAACAAGTGAAAATATCATTAGGCCAATATATTCCGGGCAAGACACCTGTTCATAAAGCTGATGCAAGAACGAAATTCCTGTCAATGATTGCTTATATGGTAAGCGTGATGTTAATTGAAACGTTCATAGGCTACGGAATTGCTGCTGTTTTCGTTTTAGCAACGTATTTAATTGCCCGACTTCCGATGAAATACATTTTTAGAAGCATCAGACCTGTACTATTTATAGTTATTTTCACGATGATACTGAACCTTTTCATTCATACAGGGCATACGGTATGGTTTGAATGGAAATTTATAGTAATATACAAGGAATCTGTTTTTTATTGTATAAAAATTGCACTCAGAGTGTTGTTGCTTGTTATGGGAGCTTCACTGCTTACTTATACAACAACATCTTCTGAACTGACGGACGGTATTGAGAGCTTGTTGTCGCCTCTGAAAATTATACGTTTCCCTGCTCATGATATTGCTATGATGATGAGTATAGCACTAAGATTCATACCGACGTTTTCGGATGAACTTGATAGAATCGTCAAGGCTCAAATGGCAAGAGGTACTGATTTTGATTCAAAAAACCTTATTAAAAAAGTAAAAAGCTATGTTCCGGTGTTGATTCCGTTATTTGTAAGTGCTTGGAGACGAGCTTCTGATCTTGCAACTGCCATGAATGCCAGAGGATACAGAGGTGCAGAAGGCAGAACACGTTACAGAGTTCATAAATTTACATATATAGACATTATTATGGCAATAATAATGGTTATATTTGCAGGTGCAATTGTCACATTGAAAATTTTGTTGTAAAATAAACTGGAAAGATAAGGGAGGAGACCAAATGAAAAGATTCTTATTATTTTGTTTAATATTGATAGTAATCGTTGGAGTTACAACACCGCTGCTTTCTTTGGCAAATGACGGAGCAGAAGTAGCTTCGCCAAGCGTTACTACGAGTCCTGTCCCTGAAGAATCCGCCTCGCCTGCTCCTACGCATAAAGTAACGCAAGCTCCTATTGATCCAAATAAAGGAAATATTGTTGTTGTTGATCCGGGGGATAAGGACGGCCCGACAAACAGCACCGGACAGATAATTTTTGTGCTCTCGATAGTACTGGTATGTTTGTTTTTCGTTTTAGAGGGAATCTTTTCCCTGTTCGTCAAGAAAAAGAAGAAGTGACGCTTTATGGACAAAATCAATACAACTGCAAAAGAAGAGGCAATCGACTTTTTTTGTAAAAAAAGAAATCCCAATACACATAAAGGGAATTATGGAAGGGTATATATAATTGCAGGCAGCCCCGGAATGACAGGTGCTGCCTCTTTCTGCGCAAAAGCAGCACTCCGGGCAGGATGTGGACTTGTATACATAATGACAAAAAAAGCTTCCTTACCTATATATGAGGTCCTGGTGCCGGAAGCTGTTAAAAAAACGATATGCGGAAATGATTACGATTTTTTTGTGCCGGAGGACGTTGATGAGATTATAGATAATATAGTGGATGCTTCCTGCGTTGTTTTGGGACCGGGGCTTGGAAATAATCATAAAACAGCACAATTTGTACGTCGCTTTGTAAAAAAATATAATGTAAGTGGGTTAAGCATGATTCCGCTGATACTTGATGCCGACGCCTTGAATAGCTATACAGGAAAAAGACAGGAATTGTCATTAAATCTTCCGCATAACAGTATACTAACGCCACACGTTATGGAAGCTTCAAGGATAAGCGGAGATGAGGTAACTCAAATCAACGAAAACAGGGCGCTTTTTACAGACAGAATGGCAAGAGAATTAAAGACGATATTTGTCCTGAAGGGAAATAAGACCTTAATCAGCAACGGTGAAGTGCTTTACGTTAACGATAGCGGTAATGCCGGGATGGCTACTGCCGGAAGCGGGGACGTGCTTTGTGGTATAATTGCCGGATTTATTGCAACTGATTACGGCAACGTAAGTTTATTTGATTGTGTCAGATTTGGTGTGTATATACACGGATATTGCGGTGATCTTGCCGCAATTAGATACGGACAGCGGTTTATTACTGCTCCGTACATTATTGAACAACTTGGAGAGATTGATAATGGAAAAATATAAGGATAGAACTTGGGCTGAAATTAACTTGAACAATTTGATGCATAACGTTCAGACTATTAAAAGTAAAGTCGATGAAAAGACAAAGACTATGTGGGTAGTCAAAGCAGATGCTTACGGACACGGAGCAGCGAAAATCTCACAGGCAATTGAGAAGAGCGGCGCAGATTATTTTGCAGTTGCAACGATAGATGAGGCAATTTATTTACGTAAGAATCATATAAAAACTCCAATTCTTGTGCTAAGTTCCGTTGCAACGGACAGAGTTGCCCAAATTGCAGAAAACAATATAACTGTAGGTGTTTTTTCTGTGAATGAAGCATTGAGACTGTCAAACGAAGCGAAGAACGTAGGCTCCGTATTAAAGATACATATTGCCCTGGATACAGGTATGGGCAGAGTGGGACTCAGAGCTTATTGCCAAGAATATATACAGGAAACGGTAGAGCAGATTAAACAAATAATATCTTTTCCCTCCTTGTTTGTAGAAGGTATTTTCACTCATTTTGCTGTGGCTGACGAAGAAAATCCCGATTACACAATGCAGCAATATAAGCTTTTCCGATCTGTTGTAGATACAGTAAGAAAACAAGACCTTCCTCAGGGCGTACTGCTTCTGGCGCATTGTGCAAACAGTGCCGCTATTATTCGCTTCCCGCAAATGCACATGGACATGGTGCGTGCAGGTATTATTCTGTACGGACTTAGTCCTTCTGAATATATGAAGGAATACAACTTTGATATTAAACCTGTTATGACTGTAAAAAGTCGAATTACTCACGTAAAAAAAATCGAGAGCCCGCTTTCTCTGAGCTACGGGTGTACTTTCGAAGCAAAAAGCGGAAGCTATATCGCAACTGTTCCGATTGGATATGCAGACGGTTATAGACGCACTTTGAGTAATAAAGGAAACATGCTTATCAACGGAATGATTGTTCCTGTAAGAGGTCGTGTTTGTATGGATCAATTGATGGTGGACGTAAGTGAGTTATTTGAAACCGGAAACGAAGTTTGTGTAGGCGATGAAATAGAAATTTTTGGAGACGGTCAGGTTACTGCAGATAGTGTTGCTGCACTTTGCGGTACGATTAACTACGATATAACATCCGGAATAAGCAGCCGCGTGCCGCGTATATATATTGAAGCAAACAAACCAAACGAATACCACGGACTTATTTAAAAATAAAATTTCCTTTTTAGTGTATTTACTTAAGTAAATTGGATACAATGTGATTGGAGGGTTTTATTTGCTGAAGCAAAATCAAGAGCAATCCCATGAAAAAAACAAGAATGATAACCATGATTATTTTCAATGTGATTGTGAAAATGAAGCAGATATGACCAAGCAAATGGCAAAGGGGTATGAAGAAATGTCAGAAATCAATCTGGCCTTAGCCGAAGATGCCCTTGCAACCGACAATCAATTGTGGAGTGATATTCTTGATTAAGCGCGGAGATATATATTATGCGGATTTAAGTCCCGTGATCGGTTCTGAACAAGGTGGTATAAGGCCTGTTCTTGTTATTCAAAATGATGTAGGAAACAAATACAGTCCTACTGTAATAATTGCAGCAATAACGTCTCAAATAAATAAATCAAAATTGCCTACTCATTTTGATCTGTCTTCAGGCGAGTATGGTCTGGCAAAGGACTCAGTTGTCCTTCTTGAACAGTTAAGAACTATAGATAAAAAAAGGCTCAGAGAGCACGTATGTAAGCTAAGTGACGCAGCAATGCATGCTATTGATTATTCTATAAAAGTAAGCCTTGGGCTTACATAAAATTATATCGGTTTGACTTTTGGTGAAAAATAGCGTAAAATTTCTCTCACCCCGATTATTTTTTTAAGGTGAGTGTTATTTTTGAAGGATATAAAATCAATTGTCGCGAAAAATATATCACAACTAAGACAAGAAAAAGGAATGACTCAGATTGAGCTGGCTCAAAAGCTCAATTATTCAGATAAAGCTGTATCAAAATGGGAAAGAGGGGAGTCTTTGCCGGATATTGGCATACTTGTTGAAGTGGCTAAGTTATTTGGCGTTACTTTAGACTATCTTGTAAAGGAAGAACATAAAGAAAAAGTATTTAAAGGGCCTCGCAAACGTAAATACAATCGTTATTTGATACTGGGAATATCGTTACTGCTTGTTTTGTTTGTTGCATTGTCAGTATTTGTGATTATTTCGATGATCTCATCTAAGTATTATAAATATCAATGGCTAATCTTTGTATATGCCGTACCTGTATCAATGATAGTATGGCTTGTTATGAGTACCGTATGGTTCAGATCGAAATATAATTATATTGCCATATCTGTTCTGATGTGGAGTGGCCTTGCTTCTATTCATCTATCGTGCTTGCCATTTGAAGAAAATACGTGGCTTGTGTATTTACTTGGAATTCCCAGTCAAATCGCTATTGTCATGTGGTCGAAGATCAAGCTTAAAAGTAAAGAAAAAACAGAATAAATATGCAGAAAACAGCTGTGAAAGCATTTTTCTACTATCGGTAGAATAGTAGAAATCGTTATTCTACAGCTTGAAAACCAACAGTATACCTCCAAAACAGTTAGTTGATTGCATATAACGTCCTTTCGTATGTAAAATGCAATAGTAAAATGATGAGAAAAGGATGTGTACGGAATGAAGGGTAAATTTATTCTTTCATGTGAATCTACCGTTGATTTACCATACGAATACATTACAAGCAGGGATATTCCTGTTCTGTTTTATACTTATACAATTGACGGAAAAGAATACTATGACGATATGGAAAGAGATCCAAGTGCAAGGGAGTTCTTTTTCGACCAAATCAAGCAAGGAAAATTACCTGCAACTTCACAAATTAATGAGTTCAGATACGAGGATTTTTTTGAGGAACTTCTTAAAGACGGAGACGTTCTTCATATCGCTTTAGGAACGGGCATGACACCGTCTGCAAAAAATGCTTGTGAAGCCGCAAAAAAATTAAAAGAAAAATATCCTGAAAGAAAGCTGATTATCATTGACTCTCTGTGTAGCTGTACAGGTTACGGTTTGCTTGTAGATACTGCTGCTGACCTTAGAGACGAGGGAATGGAAATTGAAGAATTGGAAAAATGGCTGATAGATAACAGAGGTAAGGTGCATCATCAATTTTTTACGACAGATCTTACACAATTCAAAAGAAGCGGCCGTGTATCCGGCCCTGTTGCCTTAGTCGGTTCAATGCTAGGTATTTGTCCTATCATGCATCTTAACAGTGAAGGAAAGATCATTTCATACGGCAAAGCACGCGGCAAGAAAGCAGCTATTATGTCTACCGTTGATGAGATTATGAAACATATACGAAATGGCGCGGATTATGACGGGCAACTTTTGATAAGCACTGCAAATTGCCCGGAAACAGCAGAAGCTTGTCGCCAAGAATTGCTAAAAAGAGGTCTTTCAAATGCTAAAATTAAAATGACAAAGATAGGTATGGTTATTTCCGCTCACTGTGGACCTGAGACGGTTGCAATCTTCTTCTTTGGAGACGAAAGGACACTTTGATATGGGTGATAAATTTCTTGACGGGAAATTAATGGTAGAGATGGCGCAAGGCGGAGCAGCTGCATTGCGTAGCAAAGCAGATGAAGTTAATAAATTAAACGTTTTCCCTGTTCCTGACGGAGACACCGGCGATAATATGAGCCTTACCATCGAAAGTGGTGTTGCGGCTATTGAGAATATCAGCACAAACAGTTTGGCAACAGTTATGAAGCTTTTATCAAAGGGTATGTTACTGGGGGCTCGCGGTAACTCCGGTGTTATTCTCTCGCAACTTTTTGCCGGCGCAGCGAAAGCCTTAGAGCCATATGAAAGAGCTGATGCAACGATTTTTGCTACGGCGCTATCTAAAGGTGTAGAGCAGGCATACACGTCTGTAATGACACCTACAGAGGGAACTATTCTTACTGTTGCAAGAGAGTCTGTTGAATACGTTATGTCATCCTTAACTCCTGAAACGAGCATCACAACACTTTTCAATACACTTGTAAAAGAAATGTATGCGTCGCTGCAGCGCACACCGGAGCGCCTTGCAGTTTTGAAGGAGGCCGGCGTAATCGACAGTGGCGGAGCAGGACTTTTCTATATTATGGAAGGCTTTAACCGAGTACTGAACGGAGAGAAGATAGAGTATTCTGCTTTGACTGTTAACGTTGACAGTCACGTAGATGTTTCAAATGCTTTTGGTCCTGACAGTGAAATGACGTATGGCTACTGCACAGAGTTATTATTGCAACTTCAAAACAGTAAAGTGGACGTTGATAAATTCGACCATAATGTTATCACAGAGTATTTGTGTACTATTGGAGACAGCATTGTTGCTTTTAAAACAGACAGCATCGTGAAAATACACGTGCATACTATGACACCTGAGAAGGTATTAGAATTTTGTCGCCGTTATGGTGAGTTTATCAAAATTAAAATTGAAAATATGTCTGTTCAGCACAGTGAAAATAAAGAAATTACTTCAAATGAACAAAAGGAACAGGCACCTTCCTTGGAGAAGAAAAAGTACGGTATTGTAGCAGTTTGCAGCGGAGAGGGTATAAAAGAAACCTTTAAAGAACTTGGAGCAGACGGCATCGTTGACGGAGGACAGACGCAGAATCCGTCTACACAGGATTTCCTTGCGGCTTTTGAAAAGATCAACGCAGAGCATATTTTTGTATTCCCGAATAACGGAAATATTATTATGGCTGCAACTCAGGCAAGTGAACTTTACGACAAGGCGCAAATCCACGTTATACCCAGCAAGAATCTTGGGGCAGGTTACGTTGCACTGGCATCTATGAATCCGGCAGATGAGCCGGAAAATATATTAGAGCAGTTTTCACAGGCAATCGAAGGCGTCGCTACAGGCTGTATATCGCCTTCAATCCGCGATGCTGATATAAACGGTGTTCACATAGAAAACGGCGACTTTATAGGTTTTGTAGGCAAAGAGATGATTGTTTCTCATCCTGACAGAGAACACAGCGCAAAGATGCTTATTTCTAAAATGCTGGAAGACGGCGACAAATTTATGCTTACTGTTTTCTTAGGCAAAGATGCCGACGAGACTTCACAGCAAGTCATATCTGATTATATGCAAACAGCCCATAGTGATATAGAAGTCTATTTCATCATGGGCGGTCAAGATATATATCCGTATATTTTTGTGGCAGAGTAACAATTGCTATGAGTTGCTTCTGGGTTTATATTTGATTATTATATCTCCGGTGGTTGTTTTTATTTTAAACAGACCACCGGATGTATTTTTCGGAACGTTAATATCTCCTGTGGTTGTTTCAGTAACATATTCGTGATTTGAGGATATTATTCCTGTCACGTCACCTGTTGTTGTTTTTGCCTCAATTGTGTCTGCCGTACAATGGTGAAAAGAAATATCCCCTGTAGTAGCTTTTAAATTCATGTTATGAGAGCTGATATTTTTTAATACTATATCGCCTGTTGTGACGGAAATATCTGTGTTGAAACATGGTGTATTATTTAGTATTATATCGCCGGTTGAGGATTTTACATTGATATTTTTTATCAATACCGGAATATTAATAAAGACGTCTCCTGTGGTATTTTCTATAAGAAATGATTCATATGTCTGTTGCGGCAGGTAAATCGTTATCTTAGGTGAACTGAAATGTATACCTATATTGTCCAACGGCTTTGAGTTGCTTTTGATTGTAAGAACGCTGTCTTGAACGGAAACGCTATGCTTTTTCTTGGTGTATTCGTTAACTACCACCTTACAGGTATTGTCTTCTGATTCGGTGATTTTAATATCCAAAGTACCGGTATTAATGGAAATATCGGTAATCGTTTCAGAAATATCATATTCACTGCATATATAATCATCTGTATTTAATATCTTAAAGTCCCAATCATTAACGGCCATTACTGCTACAAAGACTATAATACCGCTGACTAATAAAATAGCCGCAACTATTAACCAATTCTTCATTTTGAATCCTCCTTAATTAATAAAACATCTTTTTATGCCAATTGTTATTTTCTTAGTCAGAACAGCGAATCCTTTTGACAATTTTATACAGCCACAGACTAAATAAATTGCAAGACCTGCACAAACAAGTCCGGCGGCAATCATAAAAAGGCCTGGGTAAAATTTTCCGAGGCATATATATATTAATCCCGTGATAACCGCAGCCGGAGCGCAAATTGCAACAGCCGCCGCAGCAGCCCAAAAACTTATAACTACTGCCCATATAACTATGTACACAGACAGCACCACTGCCATAGCTGCAATCATCAAAGAAAACCATAGGGGAGAGCCCAGTACAAGTAAAACTATTGCCCATGCCTTCATTTTTCTTTTTTGCTTTTTATTACCTTTTATTTTTTCTTTTACGAGATTTGTAATAGGTGTTTGTGCTAGTATTTGTGAAATGACGTCAGATACAGAACCAATCTGAGTTACAGCTTCTTCTTCTGTGAATCCTTCTTCTGTGTAATCGTCTATCATTTCACTGTAAAAGCTCAAACGCTCTTCTGTTTCACATTCAGGCAATCCTGATAAGCCGGCTTGCAATTGTGAAATAAATTCTTGCTTATTCATATATCGCATCCCCTTTGCTGACAAATTTGTAAATCATAAGTATTTCCTTCCAATCTTCCTTAAACTCCTCAATACGACTGAGTCCGGCTTCCGTAATATGATAATATTTTCTAAGCCTTCCTTCGTGTTCTTCGCTTCTTACGGTAAGCATATTTAGGGTCTCTAGTCTTTTGAGAATGGTGTATAAGGTTGATTCGGATAATTCAATATATGGTTTTACGTCTTTTATGATTTTATATCCGTATGAATCTTCGCTTTTGATAGCGGCTAAAACACATACTTCTAACAATCCGCGTTTTAACTGATTATCCATGCAATACCTCCTTTATTGATATACATCGTAACACGAAGTATTATGGATGTCAATATACAAATTTCACATTATAGGATAAAAGGTTTATGCCTTATGCTGTTCTTTTTTATATTTTTTTACGACAAAATGCATAAGTGATATCATAATAATACAAACTAAAGCGGCTGATGCTACAATAAGTAGAATTAACGTAGTTACGCTGAGTCCTTTTGTTTCGTAAACAACATTATCTTTATCAGGCTCAACTACAAGATTATCAGTTGTTCCGCCAATCAGGTACGCTTTTGAGAAACTGAGGTACAGATTACTCTTGTCGACCTGTCCTACTGCAATCCTGTCACCGGGTTTGAGTTGGATGTCGTTATTTATAACAAGGGTATTGCTGTCTACGTACAATGTATCGAGTTTATCGTCATTACAGAATACTGTGCTGTGTTTTGTGAAATTCTCTCCGGAAATTGTAATTTTTCCTTTGGTCGTAACGTTTGAAATAGTTATTTCATTAACACCCATCTGCAAATCAATTGTTTTGTGAGGATAATTATTATTGCCTCCATAGAGGTACTTATGTCCATAGAGCATATCATACATGATAAGCTCAAACCATTCTTCGTAGTTGTCGGAGGAACTGAAATTCTGATGAAGCTTTGTAAGAAATCCCGTATCAAATCCGGCTTTTTCTAGTACGACAGCGTTTAGCTGATATGCACACAAATCTTTGTATTCCCGGTTCATACCCATATTATCCCAGATTACGTATTCTGTTTGGAACAAATCTCCGTTGTCAAGATCATCTTCTGTAATGGTAAAGCTGGGCAAGTGGTCTCCGTACATGACTACAATTGTTTTCTCATCTCTTGCTTTGAGTGTTTCAAGAAGCTTTCCTACGAAAAGATCAACCTCATACAGTTGGTTAATATAGTATTCGTATTCTTTGCGAAGTTTTTCATCCTCAATGCCCGTAACTTTAATTCTCATATCCTCGGTATAATCAGATGGATATTTTCCGTGGGGCTGCACGGAAATCGTGTAGATAAAATCCGTTCCGGACGTTGAGTTCAACGCATCTATAATACAACCTTCCAGGACGCTGTCCTTGGCCCAACCGTTAATAGTAAACTCAACATTTTGCATATATTCTATGGATGTAAACGTATTAAATCCTAAGTTTGTGAAAACTTCGTTCCTATCGTAAAAAGTTGCATTATTATTATGAATAACGTGATTTGTATAGCCATTTGCAGCAAGATTGTAGCAAACACTTTCAACCGGCATTTTCTTTATAACGGTCTTATAAGGATATTCACCCATGCCGAAATACTCAAGGGACATTCCGGTAATAACTTCAAATTCAGTGTTTGCGGTGCCGGCACCGATGGACGGAACTGTAAGATAACCTGTGGTATATTCTTCCTGCAATTTTGTGAAAACAGGTATGGGATTTTCAGAAAAACTATAGCCTTTAAGATGGTTTACGTCGAAGAACGTTTCTAACTGAAGGAAAATAATATTAGGATTTTCTCCGCTATGTTCTCTGTTGTTTTTTGCTTCGAGAAGGTCTTTGTTTGACGCTGCCGCACTATCCAGATTTTTTAAAATTTTATCTATATCTGTTTTCTCATATTGAGACGGTTTGTCAATACCTACGTCAAATACGCTGCACATAAAGCAGTAATTAAATCCGTAATCAAGGTAAGCATTTGCAAGATTTTTTACGTGATTTGAGGTTAGAATGCCTGTTCCTCGGAAAATTAAAAGTGATACTACAAGTAAAAATACGCAAACTGCCGAAGAAATGCCGCTTTTTAAATAATTAACCTTCGACTTAGGCCCTTTGATAAAGAAGAAGATAAGGAAGGCCAACGCTAATAATATTGCGGTTATTATTAAAATGATTTCAAGATTATTCAGGTATATTTGAATCAGGCTGATCTTAACGAAGGAAAGGTCTGCCCACTCAAACGGGGTTACTCGCATGAGTAAAACAACTCCGTTTATAAGTCCCATTGCAAACCATATTGCAGAAATAAGTGATATCCAGAAATATCTTTTCTTTGACAGTGTACACAGTACCAGAGTTGTGATTATAACAAGGCAGTTGAACAAGAACGGCAACGGCCTTGTAAACATATGCATAACCGCGTCAATTAGTGAATGTCTATGTAAACTCTCTGTAATAAAATTCAGTACCAAACCAAGTAATATGCACATCAATACAGGCCTTGAATCAAGGAAAGCAAGGAATTTTTTTATTGTTAAACGGATTTTACCGCAAATGCTTTTAATCTTACCTGAGAAGTTCATTATAATCCTCTTTCTTTTTCTTTTTATAATTTGTAAAGGATATACAAAATAATTCTATCATATCCACAAGAAAGATAAAAGATGTTTTTGTTGTAAAAAAGCCACTCTTCCCGGTCGGGAGCGTGGCTTTTTATCATAACCGATTAAAATAGGGTTACTTATTAGATCCTGTAAAATAGTTGTTTCCTGTATAACTTTCGAAAACTTTACGAACGATATTTCCGCCGATTGTACCGGCATCTTTAGAAGTAAGGTCGCCGTTATACCCGTTTTTAAGGTTAATACCTGATTCTTTTGCTATTTCATATTTCATTTGATCAAAATTTGTTTTAGATTTGTTTGCCATTGTTTTTTCTCCTTGTTTTATATTGTTATTTGTCAGTCGTTTGCATGTCGACCGGTAAAAAGCATACTGATAGAATATATTCCGGCGATACCGACAATTGAATAAATAATTCTGCTTACTATAGATGCGCGGCCGCCGAAAAGCTGTGCAACGATATCAAATCTGAACAATCCTACAGACAGCCAGACCAGAGCACCGATGATTACCAGAACCAAAGCAACTTTGTCTAATCCTGTTTTTGCCATTTCTACACTCGCTCCTTTCAGGCATTTATAATTTATGCCGTTCATAGTTATTTGTAATAATCGGAGATATTATGTTGGGAATTAAAGGTAAATGTTGTTTTTTTTATTTTTTGTGGTAAGATTAGGTGCAACTTTTGAAGACGTAATTATGTTAATAACGGAGATATGAGATAGGCATGGAAAAGAAAAAGGTAATAAGTTATTTGAAAACGTTCTTGATTTATTTTTTTGGTGCTACTATCGCGGCTGCAGGCTCTACGATATTTTTTTTGCCGAATAAAATAGTCGGCGGCGGTGTTTCCGGTATATCAACGATGCTGTATCATTTTACGAAAATACCGCCGGGGGTAAGCTTTGCTGTTATCAATATAGCTTTGCTGCTTATCGGTTGGAAAGTATTAGGGACACGTTTTGTAGTGCAGACAGGTATCTGCTCGGGTATTTTCTCCGTTATGGCGCAGGTTTTTACATATTGTCCGTCTGTAACGACAGATAGAGTGCTTGCTGCGATTTTCGGAGCGGTTTTGTATGGCTTTGGACTGGGAATCGTTTTTGTTGCCGGAGCTTCATCGGGCGGTACTGATATTCTTGGAAGAATACTGCAGCATTTCCTGCCTCAAATGCCCATAGGCAAACTCCTTTTAGTTGTAGACGGTATCATTATAGGTGTTTCACTGGTGCTTTTCAAACAGATAGATTTGGCTCTCTATGGTGTTATTGCCTTGTTTATTTCAACATTTGCTATAGATTTTCTTATAAGAAAACTTAATGTTTCAAAACTTGCTTTTGTAATAACGAGTAAAGGTGATGAAATTGCTTCCGTGCTTGTGAAAACATCGCCCAGAGGTGTTACAAAAATTGATGCCGTAGGTGCGTATACGGAGACAGAAAAGAAGATGCTTGTTGCTGCATTAAAATCAAGTGAAATCGACAAATTTCAGAAGAAAATTTTGGCAATAGACGATAATGCTTTTATTATTTTTGCTGAATCACAGCAAATTGTAGGAAACGGTTTTCACGTATACAGATAGTCATAAAAAGTTTTCAAATTCGCTCTTGCAAATAATGTATAAACAAGATAGTATTTTCTTATTATAAAAAATATAGTAGGTGGGTTTATGATACCAAGAAGCGAATATCCGCGTCCGCAGTTAATGCGTGACAAATGGATGAATCTTAACGGAAAATGGCAGTTTGAATTTGACTTTGGTGTTTCGGGACAAGAAAAAGGTATGCATGCAGAAGACTCCGGTCATTTGTATTCAAAAGAGATTACTGTTCCTTTTTGTCCGGAAAGCAAGCTTTCCGGCATAGAATACAAAGATTATATGAACAGTGTCTGGTATCGCAGGGAAGTTAATATACCTGATGATTGGAATTTGTCTAAAGGCTACGTTATATTACACTTTGGTGCTGTTGACTGGCAGACGTACGTATGGGTAAACGGATGTTTATCCGGCGGACACCAGGGAGGATATACTTCATTTAGTATTGATATTACAAACAAAGTTCGCTCTGGTAACAACATAATCGTTGTTCAGGCAATCGATGAGAAGGCAGCTCACGGCAGTCAGGCTTCCGGCAAACAGTCTCACAGATATGCGTCTTATGGCTGTCACTATACTCGCACTACAGGTATTTGGCAAACAGTATGGATGGAGTATGTTCCGTCTGTATATGTAACCAAACTGGATATTACACCGGATGTGCAGAATAATAAGGTGGACATTACAGCCGTTTTATACGGAAATATGAACGGTGAAAATGATTACAGGCTTGAGGCTGTTGCTTCATATGAGGGCAAATTTATGGGAAGCAAGTCTATCATTCCTTCGTGGAGAGGAAATAACCTGTCAATCGAACTGGACGAACTCCATTTATGGGAACCGCTTTGCGGCAGGTTGTACGACCTTGACGTAAAACTTTACAAGGCAGAAAAGGTTATAGACAGCGTTACGTCATATTTTGGTATGCGTAGCGTTGACCTTACAGATAACGTTATATTAATAAACGGCAAACCCGTATATCAGAGACTGATTTTGGATCAGGGCTTTTATCCGGATGGAGTATATACGGCTCCGTCAGATGATGAACTCAGACTTGACGTACAAAGATCAATTGATATGGGTTTTAACGGCGCAAGACTTCACGAGAAAGTTTTCGAAGAAAGATTTTTATATTGGGCAGATAAAGCAGGTTATTTATGTTGGGGTGAACATGCAAATTGGGGGTTGGATATATCAAAGGATGAGAATCTCGGATCTTTCCAAAACGAATGGACGGAGGAAATTAACCGTGACTACAGCCACCCGTCGATTATAGGTTGGTGTCCTTTTAACGAGACACAAGGAAATCAAAGCAACCGTCTTGTAGACACTATTGTTAAACTTACAAAACAATTGGATCCTACACGTCCTGTTATAGATACAAGTGGTTGGACACATCACTATGCATCAGACGGACGGTCCGGTACAGATATATTTGACGTACACGACTATGAACAGAATCCTGAGAAATTCAAAGCTACGTATGCTCCTTTTGCAGAAGGTCAAACACCTCCGCATACGACACGTACCCCTGTAGACACGTGGCTGCCGGGTGTTCCGTATTTTGTAAGTGAATTTGGTGGCATCAGGTGGGCGCCTGAGAAAGGTAATGAAAGCTGGGGATATGGAATTGCTCCGGAGGACGAATCAGAGTTTATAAACAGATATCGCGGTCTCGTTACAGCTTTACTTGAACATCCCAAAATGTGTGCATTTTGTTATACGCAGCTTACCGACGTAGAGCAGGAAGTTAACGGACTTTATACTTACGACAGACGTCCTAAGTTTGATCCTGAGGTTATAAAAGCGATAACGTCTATGCCTGCTGCAATTGAGAAGATAGGAGATTGATTTTGTGAAAAAATGGTTAATTCCTGTTATTTGTTTAGTTGTTTTAATTCTTGCAGTGACAGCTACTATTGTATATTTCGTTGTATTTGAAGGGACAGAAGAGGAAAGAGGTACTTTCGACGATATTACAAGCTGGAATGAAGATTACGGAGCAGTTGAGATAGATACGGTCTCCAAGTTCAAAGAGAATATGTTTGTATACTTTGGATCTTACGAGCAGGACTACGATAAGAAAAACGGGAAAGAACCTATCATCTGGCGTGTTTTGGACGTAGAAGACGATAAGGTATTACTTTTATCGGAATACGTTCTTGATAAGCAGCACTACCATAATACGGATGAAGCCGTAACATGGGAAACAAGCTCTTTACGTTTATGGTTAAACAGTACGTTTTATACAGAAGCTTTTTCTGTTGCAGAACGTGAACGCGTGCTGGAAACCGTTGTGACAACGCCTGATAATCCTCAGTATTCAACAGACGGCGGAGAGGATACAAATGATTTTGTATTTGTACTCAGCTTGGACGAGGTTGAAGAGTATTTCGGTATAAACTGGTCATATCAGAAAATGTCAAAATGTGCTTCCTGCGGTTTTTATCTATACAACAATTGTAAGCTTGCAGCGCCTATCACACCTTATGCGGATAAAAGAGCGGCTCCGTATCTTAAGGGGACCTCAAATTGTAAACATACACGTTATATGGGTGCATGGTGGCTTCGTACTCCCGGCGCCACGGAAGAGCATATTATGTATGTATACTACGATAATCTGATGGTAGTCAAAGGCGATGACGTTTATTGGGCTTCTGCAGCAGTAAGACCGGCTATTTGGATATCAATCGACTGATTTTTCACTTGTTTTTAGTAGCGCAATATTATATAATTTGCAAATAAATTAATAACGCAAGAGGAAGGTGTTATATATGAGATTACCTGTTGCATTGCAACTTTATTCTGTTAGAGATGACGCATCCAAGGATTTAAAAGGAGTTCTCCAACAAGTAAAAGATATGGGTTACGACGGTGTTGAATTTGCCGGCCTTTACGGACATAGTGCCATGGAAGTACGTGCTATGCTTGATGAAATAGGGCTTGTTGGAATATCTGCACACGTAGCCCCTGCTGAGCTCCTTACAGATATAGAAGGAAAGATAAATGATTATGCTACTGTCGGTTGCAAATATATTGCAGTTCCGTATCTTGGTGAAAATGACCGTCCGGGAGCCGCTAATTGGCCGGCTATTGCAGACGCGATCCGAAAGATATCTGCAGTTGCCAAGACAAAGGGAATTACGATTCTATATCACAATCATGATTTTGAATTCGTAAAGAAAGACGGCGAGTATTTGCTGGATCTTATGTACGAGGAACTTCCGGCTGACATTCTTCAAACAGAACTTGATACGTGCTGGGTAAACGTTGGCGGAGAAGACCCGGTGAAGTATATTCTCAAGTATACAGGTAGAGCACCCGTTGTTCATCTTAAAGACTTTGTTGGCTCAAAGACAGATAATATGTATGAGTTGATAGGTATTGATAAGAAAGCTGAGACAACAGCTAAATTTGAATTCAGGCCGTTAGGTAAGGGCAAACAGAATTTCCCGGCAATTATTGACGCTGCGGTTATCGCCGGTGCATCGTGGGTTGTAGTAGAGCAGGATTCACCGAGTATGGGCCTTACTCCTATCGAGTGTGCTAAGACAAGTATAGAATATCTTAAGACAATAATGTAAGTATAATAATTATAAATTAGGAGGCTTATTTATGGCAAATATTCTTGATGCTTTTAAAGAAGATCATACAAAAAAAGCAGAAGTAGACGTTAACAAGAAGGTTAGAATCGGTATTATCGGTACAGGTTGGATTGCAGATGCTCATGCAAACGCATTCAAACAGATGCCCGACCTGGAACTCGTTGCAGCAAGTGACCTTATCCCCGGCAAGGCTGCCGCATTTATTAAAAAGCACGGTTTTGAGAATGTTAAGACGGACTATAAGAATCACCTTGAGATGATTAATGACGATAGTCTTGCTCTTGATGCAGTAAGTGTTTGTACGTATAACTGCCAGCATGCAGTATGTACAATTGATGCCCTTAACAAAGGTCTTCACGTATTGCTGGAAAAGCCTATGTGCGTAACGTTAGAAGAGGCTGTTGAGATTTGTCGCGCTGAAAAGAAAAGCGGTAAGATTTTATCAATCGGATTCCAACCCAGATTTGATGAAAATATGAAGATGGTTAAGAAAATCTGTCAGTCAGGTATTCTTGGAAAAATCTATTACATACAGACAGGCGGCGGCAGAAGACGTGGTATTCCTACACCTTTCGGCACAACCTTCATTGAAAAGGAAACAGGTGGAATCGGTGCTTTGGGTGATATCGGTTGTTATTCTTTGGATATGGTTCTCAATGCAATCGGTTATCCGAAACCACTTACCGTTACAGGTTACAAATCTGATTTCTTCGGAAAAGATCCAAACTATTATCCGGGTCATCCTGAATATGCTGAGAAATTCGGCGTTGACGATTTTGCGGCAGGTTTCGTACGTCTTGAAGGAGATATCATTCTTGACTTCCGTATCGCATGGGCAATGAATCTTGATACTCCCGGAGATACAATCATTATGGGAACAAAGGGCGGTCTTAGAATTCCTTCAACAGAATGCTGGAACGGTTCAATCGGCGGTCCTATGACAATCTATCACGAAGTAAGCGGACAGCAGGTTCAAACACAGATTCCTGTATTAAATACTCCGGTAAACTGCTTCCAGACAAAGGTTCGTTCTTTCTTAGATGCATGCAAGGGTCTTTGTTCTTCTCCGGTTCCGTCGTCAGAGATTATTTACAACCAGGCTATTTTAAGCGGTATTGCAAAATCTGCTGAACTCGGTCATGAGATTGAAATAGAAATTCCTGAGATCTGAGCTTATAATAATTAATAATTACTAAACGACAAAAAGAGCCCTTCAAATGGCGGGTGCTCGTAAAACAGTTCCAGTCCCGGCAGGATTGTCTGCCGGGACTGTTCTTGTATATATTGCAGCCGAATGATAAAATAACTCACATAAACTGATAAATAAGAATTTGACGAGGTGATTGTGATGACAGAGAACCATTTAATCATAACAATCAAAAAGGTTGAAAAAGATACAGAAACAGCGGTAGCTTTGCTCGAATTTGTTAAAAATTTCTCTTGGAATGATGTAAAAGAGCATACGGTTCGCGTTATCAAAAATTGGGAATTCGAAGAATGGGAAACTCCATTCGTAGCAATAGTGAATGGGCAAATTGTTGGAATGACGACCATCATGAAATCTGATTATTACCCATTGCCAGAGATTTTTCCATGGATATCTACTTTGTTTGTAAGTGAAGATTACCGTGGCAACAGAATCAGCGGAAAACTTATCGATTTTGCCAATCAATATGCCAAAAGCATTGGCTTCGATAAGACCTATATCCCAACAGAATTCATTGGGTTGTATGAAAAATATGGCTATTGCTATGTAAAAGACATAGTAAACTACGGAAATGGAATTGACCG
>JAFWZX010000036.1 GCA_017517275.1 Clostridia bacterium | reverse complement strand
CTAACGAAATTGTGCCGAGACTCCGTATGCTGTGGAACAGTATCCCTTCTCAGTTGGCTAAAGAAAACAAGAAGTTTATCTACGGTCTTGTTCGTGAAGGCGCTCGTGCGAAAGACTATGAAACTGCAATTATGTGGCTGAGCGATTGCGGTCTTGTTCATAAGGTTAGCCGTGTCAATGCGGCAGGCATCCCTTTGCGGGCATATGAAGACTTGAAAGCGTTTAAGCTATTTGTGGTAGACGTTGGCCTCCTCGGCTGTATGGCTGGACTTCGTCAGCGCACTTTGCTTGATGGCAACGACCTTTTTGTTGAGTTCAAGGGTGCGCTTACAGAACAGTATGTTTGTCAGCAATTAAAGACCATCCAAGACTTGGACGTTTATTACTATACCAACGACAGAGGTTCCTGTGAAGTTGACTTTGTTGTTGATACAGGTGAATTGATCGTTCCTGTTGAAGTAAAGGCAGAAGTAAATCTCAGAGCGAAGAGCCTTAAGACTTACCAAGAAAAATTCTCTCCCGAAGTTTCTGTTCGCACATCCATGGCGGACTTCAAGAAAGAAGAATGGCTCGTTAATCTGCCGCTCTATGCAATAGACCAGATTACCAAGATATAAAAAATGATGCAATTAAGAAAATAGAATCAATACAGGTTACAGATGCAGAGCTTGCTTTGGCAACAATCGCAAAACAAGCACAAAGCGGAAGCGTTGATCTTAACAAAGTTGATAACAATCTCATTATAGCAAATATGCAGTTTCAAAATAACTGTTTTACGAAACCCCGCCTAAACACCGGGGGTTAGCCGCGCAATCACAGGTTGACGGCTTATTATTTGTAATATTTTCCTGATTTTTTTAAATAGTCAATTAACATACCGGGCCAATCTGTCTGAATAATATCATAGCCGCGATCTGCCAGCCATCCCCAGCCATAGTCGTAGGATACAGTAAATGACGTATCGTCGCTGTGCCCGGCTGCAAGTTGCTTTTGGACGTTGTAAATAATTGCGTTTGACCAAACAAGAATATTATCTTTCTGAAGCTTCTTTATGTATTCGGGCTGAGCGCAGGGAGCGCTTTCCTCGCTGAAAACAAATTCAACACCGATATAATTGATTTTTTTTGAAACAAGCTCTGCATGTTCCGGAAAATCATTTTTCACAATTGGCATAAAAGGGATATCAGGAGCTAAGTCTTCCAAGACTTGGATTACCTGGGGCTTTAGGCTGCTTTTCACGAGTATCTGGTCGAGCATATTATGGCGCTTTATCGCTTTATATATCGCTTCCGGATTGTTCCAGAATTTGTCAACGTTTATATAACAGCGGTCTTTGAACGTTTCTAATAAATCATCAAATTTCACAAGACCAAATTGGGTAGGTGCTCGATCGGGATTTACGTAGCGAAGACGAGATACTTCTTCATACGTCATCTGCGGAACGCTGCAATCACTGCCAAGCTGACGCATTTCCATATTCGGGTGAAAAACGACAAGTGTTCCGTCAAGACAGGCGCTGACGTCGGTCTCGATCATATCAGCGCCTTGTGCTAATGCTATTTCATATGAGGGAATAGTATTTCCCGGTATATTACCGCCGCTGACACCTCTGTGACTGACAATAATGCGGTGATGTGCGGCTGTTTCACGAAGATTAAAATTCATTTGATACCCCTTATTGTAGATACTGTTTCTTGTATTTCAAAGATCAGCTTTCCACAATCCGTGAAGGTTGCAATAAGCGTAAGCTGCAACCGGTTTCTCGTCGCTGAGAGCAAACGTAACTTCGGGGGCTTTGCCTATTTCAAGACATTTGCGTTGTCCACCTTTGTCCGTCATAAGATATACCCAAAGAATGCTATGCTCTTGAACCATGGGGTGAGCCACTGAACCGATTGTAACGTGTACGCAGTTGCCGTCAACACGGACAACAGGAATATGCTTTTCGTGACTTGCCTCAACCACACCGGGTTCAAGCTTTGTCATTTTCTTCCCGCAGCACATCATGGGGACTCCTGAATCATTAATCATGCCTATTAAATTTCCGCAATGCTCACAAATGAAAAATTTGTTGTTGTCACACATAGTAAAAAACCTCCAAAATCTTTTTATATTGTACGTTTATATTATATACCTTTTTTTTACCGATTTACAGTAACTTTATCACAAAAAATACGTATTAGAAGCGGTAAAACCGTTAATAAGACTCGGCTTTGCTTGACATTTACTATAGCAGAGTGTTATCCTTGATAAGGATAAATGGAGAATAATTAGTGGAAAAAGTGAAGAAGATGACAATAAAACATAGATTTTTTTACGCGTTATTACGTCCCCTCGTTGCATTTTTTTTATTCTTAAAATTTGGGTACCGATATAAGAGTATTGGGAAGGTAAAAGGGCCTTATATGGTTTTATCTAACCATAATACTGATTGGGATCCTTTGTTTGTAGGTGTCAGCTCTAAAAAGCAAATGTATTTTGTTGCCAGCGAGCATATTGCACGATGGAAAGTTGCTTATAAATTTCTAAAGTTCGCTTTTGATCCCATTATTCGATACAAAGGAACGACAGCTACTGCTTCCGTAATCGATATGTTGCGTGCTGTCAAAAACGGTGCTAACGTTTGCATGTTTGCAGAAGGAGCCAGATCCTGGGACGGCGTCACTCAACAAATAAGTCCGGCTACGGGGAAAGTAGTAAAAAAAGCAAAATGCACTCTTATTACCTACAAGATTCAAGGCGGTTATTTTGTAAGTCCGAACTGGAGTCAGGAAGGTCTGCGCAAAGGTCCGATATACGGGGCTCCGGTGAACGTTTATACAAAAGAGCAAATTGAGAGTATGAGTGTAGATGAGATAAATGAAGCAATTCAAAAAGATCTCTATGAGGATGCATACGCAAAACAAATAGAGAATCCAAAAAAATACAAAGGAAAGCAAATTGCGTATAAAATGGAAAATTTGCTCTTTAAGTGCCCGAAATGCGGTGCGATGGATACGATTAGATCTCAAAAAGATACGGTGACTTGTGAAAAATGCGGTATGTCTTTTAAATATACAGAGTATTGTATGCTCGAAGGAATCGACTTTAAGACAGTAAAGGAGCTGGCTGCGTGGCAGAGAGAACAGGTAGCAAAAGACGCTGCAAATAACGTATCGTATACGTCGGCGGGCGGGAAGCTTATTGAGATAGACAAGCACGTAGAGACAGTCTGCAGCGAGGGGCCTATTTACATGAACCACAGTACAATCGCTTGTGGTGACGTGACGGTTCCTTTGGCTTCCGTCATAGATCTTACAATGCACGGTCGCAGAGCGATTGTATTTTCGACGAAAGAAAAATATTACAAATTGTTACCTTCACAGGAATCAAACGTGTTAAAATATCACTTATTATATAACGAATACAAAAATAGATCGGAGGGCTGAACTTATGGATTTTTCAAATGCAAACGTTGCTTTATGGCAACCTATAGTGCAAATCGGTATTATTGCCGGGCTGTTGCTTGGTGCTAATATAATCAGAAGAAAAATCGGTGTGATCAAAAAGAGCCTTATCCCCACCGCTGTTTTAGCCGGTTTCATCCTGCTGATTGTAAGAACTGCCGGTGTTATTAAAATGAATACAAACTTCCTTGAGACGCTTACTTATCACGCTCTTGCACTTGGTTTTATTGCCCTTTCACTGAGAGTTCCTGAGAAAGTTCAGGAGTCCGGCAAAGGATTAGTAGTAAAGAACGGAGCTTTGATTGTCAGTACGTATTTAGTTCAGGCAATAATAGGCTTGGGAATTTCAATAGGACTTGCGTATACTTTTATGCCGGATTTTTTCAAAGCAAGCGGCATACTTTTGGCTATGGGATACGGCCAAGGTCCGGGGCAAGCTAATAACGTAGGTGTAACATATGAAGGATTTGGATTTATCGGAGGTCAATCCTTTGGTCTGGCTATTGCGGCTGCCGGATATTTGTGTGCCTGCCTTATCGGTGTTGTATATTTAAACATATGTAACCGCAAAGGCAAACTTAACAGAAACACTCCTGATACTATTATATCAGGCTCTGTTACGGTAGAAGAATTCCAAGATGAAAACGAGATACCGATTGCAGAATCCGTTGATAAATTAAGCGTTCAGGCAGCTCTTATCGTTTTAGTATATCTGATTACGTACCTTGTTACATGGGGACTTTGCAGCCTCTTGGACTTTATTTCCCCCGCATTAGCCGGAGCTGTATCTTCGCTCTTATGGGGGTTTAACTTTATTATAGGCTCTTTGGTTGCAATCTTCTTCCGATCTGTTATGAGTGGCCTGCGCAAAACAAATATAATGAAAAGACAGTATCAGAATAATTATCTTCTGAGCCGTATCTCAGGCTTGGCTTTCGACGTTATGATTATATGCGGGATTGCAAGCATTGAGATTAATGATTTGAAGGGCTTGTGGGTTCCTTTTATTCTCATGTCTGTTTCAGGCGGTGTAGTAACGTTTGCTTACCTTAAGTTCATGTGTAAAAAGATATACCCGAAATATGAATATGAAGCTTTCTTCTCAATGTTCGGTATGCTCACCGGTACGATCAGTTCAGGTGTTCTTTTGTTAAGAGAGATAGACCCTCATTTCAAAACCCCCGCTTCAAACAATCTTATTACAGGAAGCTCTATGGGAATCATCTTCGGAGCGCCTATCCTGCTTATGGTAAGTCTTGCCGCGAAGAGTACCTTGATGGTATTTGTTACGTTCGGCTTAGTTGTATTATATCTGGCAATTTTATTGTTTATAATGTTCAAAGTCGGCAATAAGAAGAATAAATAGTCGCTTAAACACATATATTTTACCAATATGTTCACCGCAAAGGGGTAAAATATATGTATAGTATCAATTCAAGCCACGATTATATAGAAGACAGAGTATATGAAGTAGCTCAGTACATATTAGATACAGGCTGTACAGTAAGAGCAGCTGCTGCGAAATTTGAAATAAGCAAATCTACCGTACATAAGGACGTTTCACAAAGGTTGCCTTATCTTAATCCGGCGCTCGCTGAAGCTGTACGGGGGATTCTTAATATCAACAAAGCAGAACGTCATATAAGAGGCGGGCTTGCAACAAAGGAAAAATACTTACATGGAGAATTAAAATGCAGGAAAACGGAACACGTATCGCCCTAATCGGCATCATTGTAGAAAATTCAAGTAAAGTAGATGTACTCAATGCCGTGCTTCACGAATATGCGTCGTATATCGTGGGTAGAATGGGTATACCGTACAGGGAAAGAAACGTTAATATAATCAGTATTGCAATTGATGCACCTCAGGATATAATAAATGCACTGTCGGGTAAAATCGGCAGAATCAACGGCATTACAGCAAAGGCAATATACTCCAATGTATGATAATATTTTACAAAAATTACAAACAGAACGCAGACTGTCCGGAAGCGAGTATAAATATCTGTTAGAAACTGACAGATATGATGAGGAACTCAACGTTGCCGCCCGCAATAAGGCTCAGGAAATATTTGGAAATAAGGTTTATATCAGAGGATTAATCGAATTTACGAATTTCTGCAAAAATAATTGCTATTACTGCGGCATACGGGCAGGAAATAAGTGTGCTTTACGCTATAGACTGGGTAAGGAAGAGATTCTGTCATGCTGCAGGAGAGGATACGAGCTTGGCTTCAAAACCTTTGTACTGCAGGGGGGAGAAGACAAGCATTTTACAATAGAAATATTGTGCGATATAGTGTCTGCGATCAGACGGGAATATAAAGATTGCGCTATTACCGTTTCTTTCGGAGAGATGTCTGCAATAGAGTACGAAAAGCTCTTTAAAGCCGGCGCAAATCGCTATCTGCTGCGTCATGAGACAGCGTCACCGGAACATTATGCAAAACTTCATCCCGTGGATATGTCTTATGAAAACCGGATGAGGTGTCTATTAGACCTTAAAAGAATCGGCTTCCAGACGGGATGTGGTTTTATGGTAGGCTCACCGTATCAGACAGTCGACAATCTTGTGGCAGATTTGGAATTTATTGGACAATTTAAGCCTCAAATGGTAGGTATCGGGCCCTTCTTGCCTCACAAAGATACTCCTTTTGGACATTTTCCGCCGGGAAGCTTAGAAATGACGCTAAAATTATTGTCTATAATAAGATTGATGGAACCAAACGTGCTACTACCATCTACAACGGCATTGGCAACGTTATCAAAAGATGGTTGCGAGAGGGGAATTCTTGCCGGTGCAAACGTTGTTATGCCCAATTTATCTCCACAGATAGCAAAAAATAAATATATGTTGTATAATAATAAGAGCTCGGTTGGAGCGCAGGATGCGCAGGCTCTATCTGTTCTTCAGTCGAGACTTGATAATATCGGGTATACGATAAGTTATGCTCGCGGAGATTATAACTAACAAAGAAGCAGCCGCAAGCCGGCTCCTGATTTGACAGAAAGGATGAATAATATGTATAAATACGACCCTAAGTCTACTAAGGCTGAGGAATTTATTAACGATGAGGAGATTCTCGCGACGCTCAAATATGCAGATGAGAATAAGAACAATACTGCCCTCATCGATTCTATTTTAGAAAAGGCAAAAGAGAAGAAAGGTTTATCACATAGAGAGGCTTCTGTTCTTCTGGCTTGCGAGGATCCTGATAAAATCCAGCAAATGTACGATCTTGCACATCAGATAAAGCTTGATTTATACGGCAACAGGATTGTTATGTTTGCACCTCTTTACCTATCCAATTATTGTGTAAACGGTTGTACTTATTGCCCGTATCACTATCAGAATAAGCATATTTCACGTAAAAAGCTTACGCAGGAGGAGATAAAGAAAGAAGTTATTGCACTCCAGGATATGGGGCATAAGCGTCTTGCTCTTGAAGCCGGAGAGGATCCGGTAAACAACCCGATTGAATATATTCTTGAGTCGATTAAGACGATTTACTCTATCAAGCATAAAAACGGTGCGATAAGACGTGTAAACGTTAATATTGCAGCAACTACCGTGGAGAATTATCGCAAACTCAAAGAAGCCGGTATCGGTACGTATATCCTTTTCCAGGAAACGTATAACAAAGCAAGCTACGTAAAACTCCATCCTACCGGACCTAAACATAATTATGCTTATCATACCGAGGCAATGGACCGTGCTATGGAAGGCGGAATTGACGACGTTGGGCTTGGAGTGCTCTTTGGTCTTGAATTATACCGATATGAATTTGCAGGACTTCTTATGCATGCAGAGCATTTAGAGGCGGTTTACGGTGTCGGCCCACACACAATCAGTGTGCCGCGTCTTAAACGGGCAGATGATATTGACCCAAATCAGTTTGATAATGGTATCAGTGATGATATTTTTGCAAAGCTTGTTGCACTTATCAGAATCTCTGTGCCATATACAGGCATGATTATTTCTACAAGAGAGAGCAAGGCAGTCCGCGAAAAGGTTCTTCCTCTTGGCGTATCACAGATAAGCGGAGCTTCGCGTACAAGCGTAGGCGGTTATTGTGAGCCGGAGGATGAAGACGATAACTCAGAACAGTTTGACGTAAGTGATAAAAGGACGTTAGATGAGGTTGTTCGCTGGTTGATGGAGTTGGGATATATTCCCAGCTTCTGTACAGCTTGTTACAGAGAAGGCCGCACGGGAGATCGATTCATGACCCTGTGCAAAAATGGCCAGATTCTTAATTGCTGTCACCCTAATGCGTTGATGACTCTTAAAGAATACCTGGAAGATTATGCCTCTGATGATACACTTCTTATTGGAAAGGATCTTATCGACCGTGAACTTATAAAGATTCCCAATGACAAAGTTCGCGCCATTGCAACAGAGCATATTCATGATATTTCAGAAGGAAAGAGAGATTTCAGATTCTGATGGCAAATTTAAACGAAACACCTAATGCTAATAGAATCCACATAGGCTTTTTTGGCCGCCGCAACAGTGGCAAATCCTCGCTTATAAATATTTTCACAGGACAGGAAGTGTCGATTGTGGCAGATTACGCCGGTACTACCACAGATCCTGTGTATAAAGCTATGGAAATTCATCCGCTGGGTCCTTGTACGATTATTGATACAGCCGGCTTTGACGACGAAGGAGAGGTGGGCACGCTTCGCGTTGAAAAAACAAAGCTTGCCGGTGAAAAGGCAGATATTGCAATAATTGTTTTCTCTGCAACTGATTCAGGCAAAAGTAATGGTGAAATGGAACTTGAGTGGTATGAATATTTTAAATCTCGTAAGACTCCGTGCTTGCTTTTGATAAACAAGGCTGATGCAGCTATGAAGGATGCGCTGTCTTTGCGTGACTTGATACAGGAAAAAACAGGAGAGACTGCTGTTATTGTCAGCGCTAAGACAGGGCTCAATATAGATAGAATTAAATCCTCACTTACACGACTACTGCCGGAAAATTATGGAAACGATTCTATTACAGGCAAGCTTGTATGTGACACGGACGTTGTACTGCTTGTTATGCCCCAGGATATACAGGCACCCAAAGGTCGCTTGATACTGCCTCAGGTGCAGACAATTCGCGATTTACTTGACAAGAAGGCTACAGTTGTATGTACTGTTACAGACCGTATGCAGCAGACGCTGGCAGCTTTGGCAAAGCCTCCTAAGCTTATTATTACAGACTCCCAGGTTTTTAAGTATGTTTATGATAACAAACCGGAGAACAGCATGTTGACATCTTTTTCAGTTTTGTTTGCAGCGTACAAGGGAGATATACAGTATTACACAGAAGGGGCACAGGCCATAGAGGCTTTGACAGAGAAATCCAAAGTTCTGATTGCTGAATGTTGCACGCATGCACCGCTTACAGAGGATATAGGCAGAGTGAAAATTCCTGCGATGCTCAGGAAACGCTTTGGTCAGGGTCTTTGCGTTGACATGGTTAGCGGAACTGATTTTCCGGAGGATTTGACAGGCTATGACCTTATTATTCAGTGCGGTGGGTGTATGTTTAATCGTAAATACATTATGTCAAGGATAGAACTGGCACGTGCTCAAAACGTTCCGATGACAAATTATGGAGTTGCAATTGCTCATTTAACTGGTATACTAAACAAAATCACTATAAATTAATACATCAAACCATATGGGAAAGGAGCTTTTTATGAAAGAAATGAAAAAAAGTATTTTAATAACTTCACTGCTTTATGTGATAATCGGTGTTCTTTTGATTGTTTTTCCAGGCTTATTGCTGGACTATAGCATTTTTGTTCTGGCTGCAGTACTGGCGTTGCTCGGCATAGTAAGTGTTATTTCCTTTTTTGTAAAAAAAATAGGAGACGAGAGCAATAACGGATTGTTTACAGGATTGATTGCAATATTTGTTGCCTTTTTCGTTTATTGGTACCGCGACATGATACAAGGTTTAATACCGTTGGTATTAGGTTTTGTGATTGTTATAAGCGGAATTCTTACACTTCAGGATGCTGTGAATACTATTCGTATTAAGTCTGCTTCTTGGATTCCTCTGCTTGTTACCTCTTTGGTAAAGCTTGGCATCGGTATGTTTGCTGTTATGTACCCTAACAATACTGCAGATCTAATCCTCCGTATTATCGGTATCGGATTTATTCTCAGTGGTATTTCAGATTTAATCGTATCAAAATACGTTACAAACAAGATAAAAAGCTTCTTGTCCAAACCGGCTGCTACAGCTACACAGACAACAGTAGAGACACAAGCAACAGTTATCGACGAGAAGGATTAATGAATACGATTGTCGTTTTTGTTGAAAACAATGATAAAAACTCAAGCAGTACAATGAATCGTGTTATAAATTGCGCGAAGAAGTTTGTGCTGCTTGATTGTGTTCGTAAAAAAAATTTCTCTGTTCCAAGAGAGGAGACGTATTCAAAAGGTCCCTGCGGAAAACCGTATTTTAAGGGTAGTCCTATCCATTTTAACGTGTCTCACAGCGGGAAATACTGGGTATGTGCCATGTCAGTTAGACCTGTGGGTATTGATATACAGCAGAAAATAGAAGGACGTAATTTGCGGGCAATTGCCGATCGCTTTTTTACAACACAGGAAGCAGACTATTTATTTTCAGAGGAGTACAGATCGTTTTATGACGTATGGGCCGCCAAAGAAAGCTACGTAAAATATACGGGGACAGGTATTGCAAATAACTTTGACTGCTTTTCGGTTGTATGGCAGCCAGAGAAACAAGCTTACCGCGTGGATAACAGTTGTCAATTACGCATGCTTCACATAGATTCTGATTATTCCTGCAGCCTGTGCGGGGAGGGCTCGTATGTTTATCGTATCGAATCACAGATACAGGCAACATGTGAACAATAACTTTGAAAAGAATCCCATTTTTGTTAAAATAAGACTACGATAGTATTCAAAAATCTGCATTAGCACAGCATTTTTTAAAGTTGATGCGGGATTTTGAATATAATATACAAGAATTGTCGCAAGACGGTGTTCTACAGGATTAAGTGATACACCTGAATCGCGGAACAAATTATAGTCCGGAACTTTTCCGAAAGAGGATAAACTGTAGCTGAAAACACGCTGGATATAATCATCTTCAGACTGTTCGGATGTATGGGACTCAGGATTTTTATTCCTGTTATTCACGTAGTATTTCCATAGAAAATCTACAAGATAAGTATCGCTTAGGTAGACGTTGTAATATGAGACGGCCTTTCCTGTATTTACTAATTGCAAATCAAGACGGTTTATCGGCGGATTTTTAAATAAATATGCGCATTTTTCAATAGTATCAGTATGCATCTATATCAATTTTCGTGACGTTATCAAGCTCTTTTCCCAAAAACATACTGCCAAGGGCCGCAAACTTCTCTACACTGTCGCTGGTGTAATAAGAGATTTTACCTTTCTTTTCTGTGTCGCTGCGCAGTAAATTATTTTTCAGCAGTGTGTCTTTGACTTCTATAGCTACGCTTGCGGCAGAATTTACAAGGGAAATCTCGGAACCGAGAACTTTTGCTATAGTATTCTGCAAAAGGGGATAATGTGTACACCCGAGAATCAACGTATCCGGGAAACAGCATTTCAAGTCGTCTAAGTAAAGACGGATAATGTCTTCCGTAACTTTATTATCCCACCAACCTTCTTCAACTAAAGGAACGAACATAGGGCAGGCCTTGCCGATGTAGGAAATATTATCCCGCACGTTCCGTAGTGCTTTTTCGTATACGCGACTGTTAATAGTCGCGCTGGTGCCGATAACTGCAACACGGTTATTTTGTGTGATACGGGCAGCTGCTCGCGCGCCGGGACCTACTACCTCGACTATGGGTACGTTGTATTTTGTAGAGACAGTATCAAGGGAACAGGCGCTGGCCGTGTTGCAGGCAATAACTATCATTTTCACATTATGTGACAGCAGAAAGTTAATATCCTGAAGAGTATAGCGGATAACTGTATCTTTGGATTTTGTTCCGTATGGGGTGCGGCCGCTGTCTCCGAAATAAACGATGTCTTCCGACGGAAGCAAGGCGGAGAGTTCTTTTAAAACAGTAAGTCCGCCTAAGCCGGAATCAAAAACGCCGATAGGCATCTTAAGTAAAGTATCTGGATTATTTTGAAGTGCGGCGGGCATTTTGCTTCTTCCTTTCAAACGCAAGATTAATCAGACGGGTAAGAAGGTCTGTAAAAGGCACGCCCTCATTTAACCATAATTTTCCATACATGCTGATGTCTGTAAAACCGGGCAGGGTATTTATTTCGTTTAGTAAAATGATGTTTTCATTATTTGAATCATCTTTGCATAGAAAAAAATCAATGCGTGACAGACCGCTACAGTCGCAGGCCTCATAAGCACGCAGAGCGTAGGCCTTGATCGTATCTGCTGTTTGCGCAGGGATATCCGCAGGAATAATACTGATGCTGGATCCGTTTACGTATTTATCGTCATAATCATAGAATTCAGCAGAAGGCTTTATCTCTCCCGGAACCGTAGCAAGAGGAGCTAAATTTCCCAGTACGGCACATTCAATCTCTCTGCCTCTAACGTACTTCTCAATCAGTATCTTGCGGTCAAATTGCTGAGCCTCGTACAGCGCGTTATGTAATTCCTCAGGAGAATTAACCTTCATGGCACCTACGGAGGAACCGGAATTAGAGGGCTTTATAAAGCACGGATAACCAAGCTTAGAAGCAACAGCCTCTTCATACGCGTGAGGATCTGCTAAAATACAGTGCCGGTGGGCAACAATATAATCGCATTGTGGAATACCGGCATCTTCAAGGATTATCTTTGTATATACCTTATCCATGCATATTGCTGAAGAGAGAACGTTGCAACCAACGTACGGAAGATCAAGTAATTCAAAAAGACCCTGAACGGTGCCATCTTCGCCGTTCTGGCCGTGAAGAACAGGCAAAATACAATCGCATTTTTCTAATTGGGCAATGCCGGCGCAAAGGCCTGTGGCCGGAGTTGCCGAGCTTTCCCAGGAACCGTCTTTAAGTTTCTCAGTCGGGCCGGAATAGGGTAGCCAATCGCCATCTTGAGTAATGCCGATCATAATTACATCAAAAAGATCCTTATCAAGGCTCTCTATGATTGAACAGGCAGAGATACATGATACGTGATGCTCCGTAGATCTGCCTCCAAAAACTACAGCAATTAATTTTTTCATAAAAACGCCCTTTCTGAATATTGCGTCCGTGACGACACCATAGGTCATTGTACCCTTATTCAAGTTCTATTTCAAGGAAAACATTCTCAGTGTATTCAACCTCGGCGGCGGCATTTTCAATATCTGTAACAAGTGAAAGATCTCTTGATACGTTAGAAGAATCAAAGCCCAGGCTGTCAGAAATATCACTGCCGTTATAAAGAATTGTAACTGCATGTATGTCTTTAAATTCCGTTATCGTATTCACGACAGACATAATAATTAACTTACTCTTTGCCTTGTCATAGCTCTTGATTGCCCCAAATTCTCCTCCGAAATCTACCACAGCTACGTTACCTTTTAACTTTACACTGTTAAGAGTAGTTCCCGAGGGCAGAGTTGAGGCAAGACGAGTGTTTGACGGACCGGTGATTAGAGCTTTAACTAAAGTTGTAGCAAGATACTGTGTTCGCTTTTCCTTTTCTCCGAAGGAAATAAGCTTCATCTCGGGTGAGATCATATCGCCTCTTTGCGTTATAAAGTATAATCGTACGCGGCAGGACGTACTAAGCGCCGCCGACTGAGCTTCTGACAGAATCTCACCGCTTACAGGGAATATCGTGTCGTCTCCTGCGGAAACGGTAACGTCACGGTCCATACGGCAGCCGATTCCGGCTCCTGCAACGCAAACTAATAATAAACATAAAAGAATTCTAAAAAGTTTCATACAGAACCTCTCAATAAAAACGTTTTGATGTTATATATGCAGGCTCTGTGAGAAAAATTATATTTTTTTCACAGAAAGATTGGGGAATAATGGAACGATTTCGGGAAATAATTGACACCTGCTGATGGAAAGAGTTATTCTAAAAATCCGCCTCAAAAAACGGGAAGTCGTCAGAATAAGGAGGGTGCTATGATTAGAGATAAGTGTAACATAATTATATGTATACAAAACAAAGATAGCGACTATTCTTTTGTGGGTAATGCCGCAAAGGATAAATATATGCGTGATTTCCAAAAAAATATGCAAGAGAATATAAACGTTATCGGTTTTTATTGTAATGATGATTATATTAAAATCGTTTGTATGGATACTGATGAAGAGGCTCTGGGCAAGGCGGTGCGCAGAACCAATATGCTATACGGAAGCTATTATAAGAAAGTGATTGGAGGTACGCATTTTACTGCATCTGTAGAGACAGAGTATGCATACAGCGACGAGGATTTTCGTGAGAAATATTGCAAGGCAATGTGCGGCAGGAGCGGAGAGGTTTTCTATGCTGATTATCAATGGAGCAGTATTTCGGTGTTAAGCGGCAGTAATACTTCCGAATACTTGTGCCGATTGATTAATCCTGAGATGTTATGCCGACTGTTTGGTCAAATGTATCTTAGGCATATTATAGTTATGACAATCAATATGAAGATGGCAGAGGGTGAAGTGGATAAGAAAGCAGCTGTTGCCCGGGCGGTTATATGGAAGACTTGTCAGCTTCGCGATGAGACGGAATTCCGTCGTAAGGCGACGATTGAGGAGAAGTGTAGCGTTGCACGGACGTTATATTACGTTCACAGATTTTCATATATGCAGATAGCAGACGTTTTTGACTGTAGTAAGAGCACGGTTTATAGATATCTTAAGGACAGCAAGAATATTATCACCAGATAGATTTAAGCTTTTTCTTAAGACCGTTGTATATTTCAACTAATTTGAACTTGATTGTAACGTCTTTTGGCTTATCTGAAGATGTTGCCGCGTCCCCGAGACAGAAAGGAGGAAAGACCACACACCACCAGTTATCGCCGAGACCTGAGCCTATTACAACTCTTAGCGCATCATATTCGCCTTGCGGTAATGTGAGATTTTTGTAGCTTTTTGTGGGGAAATCACATTTATCCAAAGAGACCTGTACATCATAGTCATATCCCTCTCTGGAAATACATTCCCTGGCTTTTTTTTCAAAGACGGCAGTATTTTCACCAAGGATAGCCATAGAATCACCCTTGTTGCCTACGTTTGCCAAAAGAGTCCGAGCCTGTTCCAGTATACAATCACGAACCTTTAGCTTCAGCTTCTGATCTTCTTCCGTATTACTGTTTGCCAGTACGTGCAGACGAACCACTCCTGCGCTTATATCGCGAAAGGAAAATTCTGCATAAAGACACAGGGTGCATATTATTACAATAAGAAATAAAGAAAAGAAAACGGTGATTTTTTTCATGTTAAGTACCTCCTGTTGATTTATATAGAGAGTGTTGACGGTAAAATGGAAAAATATTCTGAAAAAAGGCAGGTGTACGAAAATAATTTGTTGTGGTATACTAAAAAAGACTTTCTATCAATATAAGTAAGAGCAAACACATCGGAGACAATATGACAGAGCAAAAAGCATCAAAAAAGAATAGAAATAAAAGATTTGGTCGCAGAATAACTGTTACGGTCTTTTCTGCTATGTCAATTATCCTTTTAATTGCCTGCACTTTGGCTTGCTTGCATATAATATATAGCTCAAAGGATCTCTTTGCTGCTATGCCTCAAACGGGAGATAAAGTAGTTCATTCCATGGGTGCGATTCAGACGCAAAGTTCAAACAGCTACAAATACGTATATGCCAAGATGTCTCAGAGATTTTCACAGTTTGAAGCAAATTCACAGCCGTGGACATTCCTCGGCACTGAGCAGGATGATTCTGCTCTTAACGGAGGTAAAGGCGGAATATATTGCATTTCTATGGAAAACGTAAGGTATACCGTATATAACATAGATACGCAGAACGTTTGTGATGGGTACACTCTTGAAGATTTTAATCATATGTGGATTAATTCAGAGGATAATGAATTCTACGTTATTGTAAATATCGGCGGTAACAAGGTGGATCTTACAGATTATTACATTCTGGTTCGTGACGAATCGGGGATATATGCTTCGCGAGCGATTATAAATTGCTATGAAGCAACAGAGGTTATTCTTGATAATGCCGTTGTATCCTGTACTTTGCTGGCTCCTAACGCTCAGGTTCATTGTGACAACACTTTTGTTTTCGGCCAATTGTTGGCTCCGTCTGTTCAAGGGGAGCTTGCTCTGAATAAAGATATTAAGTTCACAGGTGAAGAGGCAATGTCGCAGTTTATGGATATTTTGACCTTTGAGAATGACGAGGTAAGACTGGCTGCGATTACTTACCTTAAGAATCATGACCAAGATAATAAGTATGCAAATCACGACGCAAACAGTGCTCTTTGGGAGACCGACATAGAGCACGTTACTGAGCTTAAAATAAATGCATACGGAGAGTCTCTTGAGAATCTTGCAAACGATTTGTTGCTTTTTCCAGGACTCAAGCGTCTTGTTATAACTAATGCAGTAATTGACAGTCTTGATCTGTCTGCGTTTAGTGAAATGATAGATCTTGAAGTGTCATATTCAACTATCTCAGAGCTTAATCTGTCTGGCTTGACTAAGGTAAAGAGGTTAATACTTGACTACAATGATAATCTTAAGACTATAGATCTTTCGTCTATGGCTTTGCTGGAGATTCTGAGTTACAATGATACGCCTCTGGGCTGGCTCGACTTTTCTGTATGTCCTAACCTGAGATATCTTGATTGTGCCGCAGTTGAGATGTCCGATGAGATAGACAAGATTACGGGAGAATCTTTACAGAATCTGGAAACTCTTGTTATAAGGTACAACAAAAATATCAAGAGCATAGAATTTGGCAGCTTCCCTAATCTGAAGACAATAGATTGTTCTAATTGCTCCATATCTAAATTTGACATGGAGGGTTGCTATAAGTTGGAATATTTCCGTGGAAGCTATAATCAGACGTCTAAAGTTGACTTTTCAATGTGTTCTTCTTTGAAATACGTAGAAGTTTATTACAAAAGCCTTAGAAAAGCAACGATTCCCAGTAACGTTAAAACAGCGTATTTTCTTGAAAGGTGCGAGGTGAAAATAAAAGATGCATGACAATGACAGCGTAATAATTAAAAAGAAAAGAAAAACGATAGATGATGTACAGCCCGCTACCTTAACGGATGCGAAGACCGTTGCAAAGAAAAAGCCAAAGAAGGTTAACAAAGGAGACAGACTGTATTATATCCTTGTTCAGACCGTGCTGCTTGTTGTTATGTTCTTTTCACTAGGTATGATCGGTATGAAGGTGTATTCTTACGTATCCGAGAGCGAGTACTACGAAGGGGTTATTAACGACTACGAGATTTCTTTTGAGGATCCGGCAAAGGACATAGATAAGGAAGTTCCTTCTTATCCGGTGCCTACTCCGGAAAGACTTGTTTATCCTGTAGGGCCTTCAAGGCAGACGCTTGAAGAATTAGAAGCAAAGAATTCGGATTTTACAATGTGGCTGTACATTGAAGATACCAATATTAATTATTACGTACTTCAGAGCAAAGATAACGACTTTTATCTTCATAAGAACATAAATAAGAAATATTTTAAAGCAGGATCATTGATCCTTGACTTCCGAATTGATCCGGAGAATCTTGACGGACATACTATTATATATGGACACAACATGCATAATAAAACAATGTTTTATGATTTGAAGAAGTTCATGGAAAAAGATTTCTTTGACTCACATCCGTACGTGTATACTTACTCTTTAAACGAGGTAACTGTGTGGAAGATTTTTTCTGTAAGAACGACTACAACAGACGAATATTATATTAAAACTGCCTTCTCTTCTAAGGACAATTATTATCAGTTCATAGAAGATTTTAAACTAAAATCATTGTACAGATCTGACGTTATTTTAACGGCAGAAGATGATATACTGACTCTTTCAACGTGTCATAAATATGACGTGTCTAACGGAAGGTTGGTTGTACATGCAGTTAAGGTAGGCACCGGAATGCTTGCGTCATAATTTTGCTGTGATTAGGAGAGAAGAATGAGAATAGATAAGGTAGAGAACCCACTTTTTGCAAAAACAGCCATATTCAATAATTTCATGGCAGATTATTTACCGGAGCTTGATCCCTTCGCCGTTAAATTATACGTATATCTGGTATATGCTTCTGAAAACCATATAAATCCCGACAAACAGGCAATAGCTAATTTGTTTAATTGCGATATTTCTTTGATTGATGCTGCAATAGTAACGTTAGAAAGCTTAGGTTTGATCACTTGTACACAGGAGTTTATTCTGATTTGCGACCTTGCGCAGAAGGAAATAGAAAGGAATTATCGCCCTAAAACAGTATGGCGACCTGATGATGCGTTTGCTTTATCGGACGAGGACAGACAGGCACGTGCTAAGCTTCAAAAGGCAATAAGTGACAAGTTTTTCAGCGGGAGAATGCCTATTACCTGGTATAACGAGATCGATTCCTGGTTTGAGAAATACGCTTTTACGCCGGAAGTTGTCTTTTCACTTTTTCAGCATTGTCAAGATAATCACATTATGACAAAACCGTATGTGTCAAAGGTTGCCGAGAGTTGGGCAGAACGCTATCATATCAAAACTCTGCAGCAACTGGATTCATACCTTTCATCATATAAAGAATATAAAAAACTGCGGGATACAGTTGCAAAGAAGCTTAAATTAAAACGTCAAATGAATACATATGAAGAAGAAATAATAGAAAAGTGGCACTATACCTACGGATATTCTTTTGATATTGTAGAAATTGCACTTAAAAAATCTGTTACAGCCAGCAATCCCACACTTGCCCTTTTTGATGCGATAATTACTCAATGGCACAAAAACGGACTTAAAACCGTTGAAGAGGTTAATGAATACATAGAAAAGCAACGCAAAAAGTACGCTCAGTCGGGCATGACTTCCGGGGTAAAGGAGTCTTCTGCTTCAGCAAATTCCATTCCGCAGAAGAAAAATTACGAACAAAGGTCGTATTCCGACGACTTTGATAATTTTTACGAGGATAAAAAAGATGAATAACCGGGTCAAAAAGGAAATTGATAATATTTATAATACAAAACAGAAGAATGCGTTACGTCAAAAGGAAATCCGCCTTTTGGAAGTATACGAGAGTTGTCCTCAAATAAAGGAAACAGATTCGCTTATTAAAAGCGCATCTATGGCTTTATCTCACAATAAGGCAGGGTTGCGTCCGGGCGATAAGCTGTGGGCTCTCTTGTCCGAAAAAGAAAAAACGTATTTTGGCATGTCTTCAGAACAACTGGTTATGTCTATTGATAAACTTAAATTGCAGAAAAATGAACTTCTTGTGCAGCAAGGATATAGCCAAAACTACCTTGAGGACGTATATGAATGTGATTTATGCAAGGATACGGGATACGTTAAAGAAGACGTGGTCCAAAGAAGATGTACCTGCTATAAAAAAGTAATGATTTCTATTTTAAAAAAACAATCCGTGATGTTTAATGAAAATCATACTTTCGAGAATTTTTGCAGTGAGTATTATTCGGATGCGGTAAACGAAGAGGACTATGGGATACCGGTATCTCCGAGAGTCCATATGCAAAAAGTGCTTAGCAAAGTGAAAAAATTTGCAGAAGATTTTGATAATCCCGATATGGATAATATGATTTTTTCCGGCAGAACAGGTACCGGAAAGACTTATATGGCAAACTGTGTTATGTCTCGCTTGTTGGACAAGGGAAAAGAAGTATTGTTTATGCCGGCAGGAAGTCTTTTTAAACCGTTTGCAGTGTACGAAAGTGAAGAGCGAGAGATGATGAACGATCTGCGCGATATGATATACGGCTGCGATTTGCTTATTATTGACGATTTGGGAAGCGAAAAGATGACAAGCGCAAGGTATTCTGAGTTTATTGATATTTTGAATACAAGAGAGCAAGCTGGCAAGAAGAATATAATTACGACGAATCTCACCCCGAAAAATATCCGTGACACATATGATGAGCGTATATCTTCGCGGCTGCTTGGTACGTATGATATTTACAGATTTACAGGAGATGATATAAGATTAAGAAGAAAGTAAATTTATTTTTTTGTAGTGCAATAATTATTTACATAGTGTTGCTTTTTATATTAATTCTGAGAAATATTGCCGACTGTGATATACAGTCGGCATTTTATTTCCAAAATATGGTTTTTATAATGAGGAATATATGTTTGTTTACGATAGTGTACGTAAGTGCAGCCTATGATGTCAAAAGATATATTGTTCCCGGAGGCTTAATAATAAGCGGAATGATCCTGGGTACAGTAAACGTGGTAATTCAGTGTTTTACGTTCGGATTACTCAGCGGTCTGCGCTACTTGATAAGCGCTTTGCTTGTTTGCTCGATATTGTTCTTTGTGGCTGTCATTTGTAAAGGAAGCTTGGGAGGAGGAGATATAAAGCTCGTTTCAGTAATGTGCTTATTTGTGGGATTGCGAAGAACTTTAATATGTATTTTACTTGCTTGTGTTATAGGCATATTGATATTTGGCTTTGCTGCTATAATAAAGAAAACGATAAGAAAAATACCATTTGTACCGGCTATAATGCTTAGTATATGGTATATATTGTGTATTGACATCGATATTATGCAATTGTATAATATGTAAATAAATTATTAAATGGAGGATGAAAATATGAAGAAATTATTAGCTGTTCTTTTAATTGTTGCTATGGTTGCAGCTATGTCTGTTGTTTCTTTTGCAGACTATACTGTACCCAATGAAAATGTTATGCATGTAAGCTATGATGAGATTAGACCGGGTATCGTTTGTGGCACAGATTCTGCTAAAATTAATACACCGAGCCTTGGAGAAGCTGCTGCTACAGAGGGTGCAACTTTCTGGGGATGGGTTGCTTTAAAAAAGGAAGTCAAGAGTTTTTCTTATAAGCTTAACGGTGGCGAGGCTGTATCTTTAGCTTCCTTTACTGTTCAGCCGGAACAACCGGTAATCGATGCAGCTAAGGCGATTGCTTTGAACAAAGGTCATGAGGGTGACGTATATGCTTCACGTTTCAAGGTTGTTGTACCGGTTAAGCCCGGAACAAATGAGGTTGAGGTATTCGTTGACTTTACTGACGGTACATCAGAAGTATTCTGGAAATCAACAGTTGCTGTTGCAGGCGAGATTAAAGAAGATGTTGTTGCCGGCGGAGACGTAACTTCTGCTGAAGATTTTGCAAAAGGTCCCGGAGAATACAAATTAGTTAACGATATCACAGGTATATTCCATACACCTGCAGCAGGCGGTAAATACGTTATCGACCTTAACGGTAAGACATGGACAGCTACAGCTGACATACTTCTCCAAGTAAAGGATAATGCAGAAGTTATTATTAAGAATGGTACATTAGTAAGTACGGAAGGTGCTCAGGATACAATTGATATCATCGGTAATGCAAAATTAACTCTTGTTAACGTTATAGTTAAAGGTAACGTTGGTTCTGCAGATGCTATCTTTGTAAATGGCGGAAGCACGGCAGTTATCGTAGTTGACAACTGTGACCTTTCAGCAGGTAAAGCAGGTATTGATAATACAAGTAACGTTGCAGACGTTACAGTTATCGGCGGTAAATTCAGCGTATATGGCGAAGGCGCAGAAGGTAATGGCCGTTCATGTGCTATCGAGCTTAGAAATAATGCTAAGATTAAATTAGTAGGCGATATTAATTTCGAGCAGAATGCTATTATTTGTAGAACAGTAACACATACAAATAGCTGGGCAGATTCATTTATCCTCTCAGAAGGTGCAAAGCTTGAATTCTCAGCTGACGTAGATCTTGGCAGCGCATCAGGTAACCAATATACACAGGTAAAAGCTACATATACAGCTCCTGCAGATCCTGAAACAGGCGACTTCGGTCTTATCGCTCTCGCATTCGTGGCTATCTCTTCAGTAGTAGTTAAGAAAAGAAAAGAAAACTAAGATCTTATGTCAAAATACGTTTTTTTAAAGAAGCCTTCGGGCTTCTTTTTTTTTGCCCACAATTGACATCGATTAGCACAAAGCGTATAATCCATAGTATATTATCAAATGGAGGAAGAAAAATATGAAGAAATTAATATCTATTATTGTTTCTGTTATGTTGTTTGTCTCATTGTTTGCAGGCCTGCAGGTAAGCGCTGCCATAGATGATACATACGTATACGTTATGAGTGAGACAACACTTGGTGGAAAAAATTCAGTTAATGCTACACCGAACGACGGTTATTTAAGCTGCATTACAACAGGCGGAGATCCGTGGATTTCTATCAATGTTGATAATGTTCCGCCGGAGTACGAAGTAATTGCTATTAAATATGCACTTTCTTCTGCTACTGCACCTGCTAATAATAGCCATTACATTGCTACAGATGGCGGACTTAATTGGGGTCAAGCAGGCTCCTTTACGGGCCCGGGCTTTGTAAACGATGATCAGTGGCATCTTAAGACATATTCTGTACCCAGTAGCTTTACTGGTGTTGGATCAAATAATATTACATCATTCAGAGTTATAACAGCCAAAGACAATGGTAAAGAAATCCGTTTCGCATATATCGGTTTCTTCAAGTCTGTTGCTGATGCAGAAGCTTATGATGCTGAATACTGCAGCAAATACACACTTGAGACTATTCCGCTTCCGAAAAGAGAACTGGTAACTCCGAATTCGATTGATATAGGAAATCATCCTTATTACAACAATCCTTTCACTTTGGATGGTGTTGCAGAGGGCACTAACCTGCACACAAGCGGATCTCCTTTTAGAAATAATTTTACTCCTCAACCCAGTGCTCCTTGGACTAACGGTTTAGGTTCTATAACGCTTGTTGACGGTGCTGCGAAATTTACTGGATTTGTATCTGCATTCAGCGATCACAGATGGACAGGAGCAAACGTTGTTTCCGTAGATCTTGCAGGTCTTGATGCCAACGGTAACTTCACCGGTATTTGGGTTAAGTACGGCAAAGAAGGATCAAATCCTTTCTATGAAGAGGATAAGACAGGTGCATTCACAACAGGTACAACAGGTATCGGTATGTCATTCCGTAAAGATAATAAAATCGAGATTCACGTAAAATATATTGATGAGTCAGGTGCATTAAAAGCAACAACATATTCATGCTCTCCTGTTGAGGATATTAAAGCTGTTAACAATTATAAAATTGCTGATAACGGCGAAGGTTTGATTGCTTTCTATGCTAACGATAAGCTCTTTGCTTACGTAATAGCTACAGATGCTGAGATGCCGTTAGTAGAAGAATATGGTAATGTTGCACTTCAGTACAGCGAAGCTTACTATAAGAACGCTAAAGTATATGATGCAGAGGGCAAACTTCAGAATGAAGTTAAGAACGCTTTGATCTCTACACAGTGTGCGTTTGCTATGGGTACACGTACTTCCACTTTGAGCTTTGATAACTTCCAGGTTAACGACATCACTACAGTTGAATTACCTGATCTTAATGCAGGTAACGAAGGTGGCAACGAAGATGATAATATAGACACAGGCGACTTCGGCCTTATCGCTCTCGCATTCGTGGCTATCTCTTCAGTAGTAGTTAAGAAAAGAAAAGAAAACTAAGATTAGTTTATAATCTGTTTTAAAAGGAAGTCCTAAAAGGCTTCCTTTTTTTATTTGACATAATGGATTGCATACGATAGAATAGCACTATCTGAGAAAAAAATAACGGAGGGATTATGATGAAAAGGGTAATTTCTGTATTTTTGGCAATGTTTATGGTTTGTGCATTATGTATTACTGCAAATGCCAATGATTATACGTTGGATCCATTTTACGTATTTCATACATCATACGATACTTTTAATGGAGCGTTAATTGCTAATCTCCCAAGTGCCAATGAACTTACGGTAGAGGCAGGTAGCGATACCGGTAAATTTACAGGTTGGACAGCAACATCTGAAGAGATTGTTGGTTTCGCTTATTCGGTTAATGAAGGCGACTACGTTGTAAAGGAAAGCTTTATGCAAGCTACAGAGCAGGCAGTTGCAGATGCCGCCCAGGCAGTCGGTGGTTCGTACTGGTCTCGTTTTGCAATTACTGTTCCGCTTCTTCCCGGTGAGAACTTTATATGTCTTGCTGTAGTATTTGCAGACGAAGAGATAGAGGATATCTGGAAGGCTACGGTTTATTTAGAAGACGACGGTATTCCTGATCCGGAACAGGGTATGGTTGAAAATCCTACTCATATCAAAGCGCCCGGTGTTTATAAACTGACAAAGGATATAACAGGAGATAAGATGCTTGTGGATGGTCAATATACAATTGATCTTTGCGGACATAAATGGACAGGATCTTTGTTAATTGACGGTGCAATAGTAAATATTATTGATACAGTAGGCGGTGGTGTTATCGAAAGCACAACTACAGATACTCTTACGTTAGTTAACGGCGAACTATATGCTACAGGGATTACTGTTAAGACAAAAGGTTCAGGTTCAGATGCTTTCTGGATTAAAAGCGGTAAAGCAGTTTTGATTGACTGTACAGGTTATTCAGAATCTAATGCTGCAGTACATAACGACAACAGACAAAGCGGTAACTCCGGTAACGCAGATTTAACTATAATAGGTGGTAATTTTTCAGGCAAATATGCACAAAAGGTGCAAAAAGGTTCTACTACAGTAATCAAAGGAAATTGTACGTTTGAAAGTTCTTTCTACCTCGCAAGCGGCGGAGATAAGACTTGGGCAGAATCTTTTGTAGTTGATGCTGCAGACGGAACAATCGCTTTTGACGTAAATGGCGACTTTGCAACAGTTACCTATGAGGCAACTCAAAGTGCTAATGAACTTGGTTTTGCAGATGCATATTTCGAGATGCCGGCAGTAGGTGCAACATCTGAAATAGCTGTTTTGGGCGCAAATAACGCTAAATATACAGTGAGTCTTGTTGATTCCTCTGTAGATGATGACAAGGTAGTAGTAAAAGTTAAATTCACAGCAAATGAAGGCTATTCATTTACGAATAATGCAAGTTTCCGTATTAATAATGCAGTCGCCGCTAAAACCGGTGACGGAGAATACGAAGCGACTTTCGTAAGAAAAAAAATCTCTAAGTATACTTTATCCTTCGATCTTGGCGGTCATGGGGCTGCAATAGATGCGATTAATATAAACGAGGGCGAAGCCATCACTGCTCCTGAAGATCCTGCAGCAGAAGGCTGGATCTTTGGCGGTTGGTATACTGATGATGCATTTACAAAGAGCTTTGATTTTTCAAAGGGCATAAAAGCTGATACTACGGTATATGCTAAGTGGACAGCAGAAGTAAAACCCACACAGGCTCCTACGCAGCCCCCTGTAACACAGGCACCGGCAACACAGGCACCGGCTGAAGAAGATTCAGGCTGTGGTTCTTCTATAGCTTTGGCTCATGTAATGATACTCTTTGGCGTAGCTGTGGTTATTAAGAGAAAGAAATAAAACAGTAAAATAATTTAAGAAAAAATTTAGACCGCCGCTCATCTTGTTGTTGATAACCTCCGAAGATGAGGCGGCGGCTCTTTTTTCAGCGTTGACGCTACTTATTCATGCATGATATACTTGTACGGTTAGAACGTGGAAGGATTTGGCGGAACAGAATGCTTAAGGTTGTTGCCGGAAGTGCCGGCGGATTAAGACTTAAAACTATAGACAGTGACAAGACAAAGCCGACTCTCGGAAGGGTTAAGGAGCCTATGTTCAGCATGATTGAGCCGTATTTGACAGGGGCAACCGTTTTGGATTTATTTGCGGGCAGTGGCTCTCTTGGGATAGAAGCTCTCAGCAGGGGCGCCGGGAAATGCTATTTCAACGATAACCAACAAAATTGCTGTAAAATAACACAGGATAATTTGATTTTTACAGGACTTGTGAATAAAGCTAAGGTACGAAAAGCGGATTTTTCACAAGCGTTGTTGGCTTATAAAGCTGAAAACGTAACGTTTGATATTGTTTTCCTTGACCCACCCTACGGAATGAATTATTATGAAGAGGTTATAAATACTATCCTTGAATACAATCTACTGGCAAGAAATGGAATTATTGTTGCGGAACACGCTTTTGATAAGCCTTTGGGCGAGGTTCAGGGCCTGGAGATTGTAAAAAGTAAAAAATACGGTACTGTAGGTGTTACAGTATATGCTAATAGATATTAGGAGGAATGACTATGCCAAAAGAAAGAATAGCGATATATCCGGGAAGCTTTGACCCGCTTACAAACGGGCATCTTGATATAATTTGCCGGGCATCTAAGCTTTTTGATAAATTAATCGTCGGCGTGTTGCATAATGATGCCAAAAAATGCCTTTTTACAATGGAAGAAAGGGCTGACCTGATATCAAAATGTATTGGAGATATGCCGAATGTCAGCGTGCAGACGTTTAATGGATTGTTGGTAGATTTTGTTAAGAAAAACGAAGGTATTGTAATAGTAAAAGGTCTTAGAGCAGTCTCTGACTATGAGTATGAACTTCAGATGGCAGCCCTTAACAAGCATATTGACAGTAATATTGAGACGATATTCCTGATGGCAGACGTACAGAACTCTTTTCTGAGCTCCAGCGTTGTAAAGGACGTGGCAAAACATGGAGGAGACGTTCGGGGCCTTGTTCCGGACCGGATTATAGATGATATACAATCACATATGAAATGTAAATTGTAATTTTTTAAAAAGTGATATATAATTATTGAGAGCACCTAATAAGGAGGACTAATTTATGGAAATACATAGCGTTGAAATGTTGGAAGTATTGAAAAATCTGATTGTAAACGGTAAAAAGTCTTTAGTGAGTTCCAGAGTATCAGTTGAGAAGAATGAAGTATTAGAACTTATCACAGAGCTTGAGAGTATTTTACCGGATGAAATAAAACAAGCAAATTCATATTATAAGGAGAGCTTAGCGCTTAAAGAAGATGCTGTTAACGATGCAAATGACATTGTTGGAAGAGCGAACGTGCAGGCGGAGAATACAATTCGTGAAGCAGAGGACACAGCGAATCGCATTATTGCGGATGCTAATTCAGAAGCAGAAGCTATTATACGCGAAGCTAAAGCTCAACAAGCTCAAATGGTTCAGGAGAACCGTATAACACAGCTTGCAACAGAGCAGGCACGCGAGATTCTCGAACAGGCTAAGGCAAGAGAGCAGGAGATACAGCGTGCTACAAAGCAATACCTGGAAGATCGTCTTAATGCTGTCTCTACGTTACTTGCTAAGACTTATAATGAGATTGAGAAAAACAAGAAGACTCTGTAATTAATTATAAAACTTGATAATGGTAAGTAAAAAAACTCCGCGGCTTTTTTACAGCTGCGGTGTTTTTTTTCGCTTTTTATTGAAGGGTATAAGTGGATATCAAAAAATAAATTCACATGCATTTACGGCAGCGACAGTGCCGTCTGCCGTGGCGGTAGTTAGCTGTCTTACTGTTTTTGTACGACAGTCACCTGCTGCATAGATACCGGGTACGGAGGTTTTACAATCTTCTCCGGCTGCAATATAGCCGTTTTCGTCTAATTCAATCAGGTCCTTGAAAATTCCGTTATCCGGAATCTGTCCTACTGCAACAAAAACACCTCGTACATCAAGATTTTTTATAGAACCATCAATTGTATTTCTGACTTCAAACGATTTTAAACTGTCTGTTCCGACTAATTTATGGGGAACGTAATTTAGGATAAATTCAACGTTATCCAGCTTTTTGAGGACCTCTACAAGGCGAATCTCGCCTCTGAATTCGTTTCTTCTATGCACTAAATATACTTTGCGGCAATATTTTGCAAGAAAAACAGCATCAGTAAGTGCAGTGCTGCCGCCGCCTACTACAGCCACGTCCGCATTCTTAAAGAACGCTCCGTCGCAGGTTGCGCAGTAAGAAACACCTTCTCCGATAAGATCGTCTTCATTATCCAAACCTAATTTACGCTTTTTAACACCGGTAGCTATGATAATCGTCTTTGTTGTGTATGTGTTTCCGTCGGCTGTGACGGCGAAACCTCCTTGAACAAGCTCCACCTTTTCCACTGCTGCATACTCTGTCTCGGCGCCGAATTCAAGTGCCTGGTCATACAGATACGACGTAAGATCATTTCCGCTTACAGCTTTAAAGCCAGGGTAATTCTCAACTCTTGGCGATGCCGCAATCTGACCGCCGTAACCTTCGCCTTCAAAGAGCAGTGTCCTTGCAGATGCTCGGGCACAGTAAAGGGCTGCCGTAAGTCCGGCAGGCCCTCCACCAATAATTATTGTATCGTACATTTTATCGGACATAAATCAATCCTCGTTTATTTAAGATGCGCTTTCTACAAATTTTTTAATGTTAGAAGCGTTGGCATACTTAACAGCGCCGGCATCTGTAAGTTCGACCAACGTAGGTGCCTGACGGATACCGTATTTAGCGACTAAATCCGGGTTTTCTTCTGCGTCGATGATTGTATAAGTCAAACCTGCGTTGTCAAGAAGTGTTTTTGCAACCTTACAGTTAGGACAAGTTTTTGTTGTGAAAAGGATAAGCTGACCGGAACAATCTGCGCACTGGCAAGCCTCTGTAGCCTGGTCTTGTACAGGTTTGATTGCATGAGAAGTCTTGAGTGTTGAATTTGCAATGTTGTAAACCTTTCTGTCTTTGAACTCTTGTGACTTACCATCGTTCCAATTCTGCACAGGTCTGTAATATCCTGTTATACGGCTGTATACTTCTGTGTCTGCACCGCAATGAGGACATTTATATACCTCGCCGTTGATATAACCATGCTCTCTACAGATTGAATACGTAGGAGAAATGGTATAATAAGGCAATTTATAGTTTTCTGCGATCTTACGAACCAGGTTTGCTGTCGCTTGCCACGTAGGAAGCTTTTCACCGACAAAGGCGTGGAAAACGGTACCTGACGTATAGAGGGTCTGCAGCTCGTCCTGAATATCGAGTGCTTCAAAAATATCCTCAGTATATCCAACAGGAAGGTGAGAGCTGTTTGTATAATAAGGAGTCTTATCTTTCTCTGAGGCAGTGATAATATCAGGGTATTTCTTGATGTCATGCTTTGCAAGACGGTAAGATGTGGACTCTGCGGGCGTTGCTTCAAGGTTGTACAAGTCGCCGTATACTTCTTGATAATCAGATAAACGCTCACGCATGTGATTCAAAACATCTTGTGCGAACTTTTGAGCTTCAGCATTTGTAAGATCTTTGCGAATCCATTTCGCGTTAAGAGTAGCTTCGTTCATACCAACGAGACCGATTGTTGAGAAATGGTTGTCAAGAGAGCCTAAATATCTCTTTGTATATGGATACAGACCTTCTTCTAACAGTCTTGTGATGATAGTTCTCTTCGTCTTAAGTGAGCGAGCTGCGATGTCCATCATTTTATCAAGTCTCTTGTAAAAATCAGCTTCGTCAGCAGCAAGATAAGCAATACGTGGCATGTTGATAGTAACAACACCGATTGAACCTGTGCTTTCTCCGCTTCCGAAGAAGCCGCCGGACTTTTTGCGGAGTTCGCGAAGATCGAGACGAAGTCTGCAGCACATACTTCTTACATCGCTGGGCGCCATATCACTGTTAATATAGTTTGAGAAGTAAGGTGTACCGTATTTTGAAGTCATTTCAAAAAGCAGACGGTTGTTCTCTGTATCTGACCAGTCGAAATCTCTTGTGATTGAGTACGTCGGGATAGGATACTGGAATCCGCGGCCGTTAGCGTCGCCTTCTAACATGATTTCAATAAAGGCCTTGTTAACCATATCCATTTCCTTCTGGCAGTCTTTATATTTGAAAGGCATTTCTTTGCCGCCTACAATAGCAGGAAGTTCTGCTAAGTCGTTTGGAACTGTCCAGTCAAGAGTGATATTTGAGAAAGGAGCTTGTGTACCCCATCTGCTGGGTGTGTTTACACCGAAGATAAAGGATTCAATGCATTTCTTTGCTTCTTTATAAGTGAGATTATCTGCTTTGATAAACGGAGCCAGATAAGTATCGAAAGAAGAGAAAGCTTGCGCGCCTGCCCATTCATTCTGCATAATACCAAGGAAGTTAACCATCTGGTTACAGAGTGTGGCAAGGTGGCTTGCGGGAGATGAAGTAATCTTACCGGGAATACCGCCAAGACCTTCTTGTATAAGTTGTTTAAGAGACCAACCTGCGCAGTAGCCTGTCAGCATTGATAAGTCATGTATATGAAGATCGGCATTCTTATGAGCATTTCCAATCTCTTCGTCGTATATTTCCGAAAGCCAGTAGTTGGCTGTGATTGCGCCGGAGTTGCTAAGAATAAGACCTCCTACAGAGTAAGTAACTGTAGAATTCTCTTTAACTCTCCAGTCTGTGCTTTTAACGTAACTGTCTACCAAATCCTTGTAGTCGAGGATTGTAGATTTCATATTTCTGATTTTTTCTCTTTGTTTACGATATAAAATATAAGCCTTAGCTACATCTGAATAACCAGACTGTTCAAGAACGCTTTCTACACTGTCTTGGATGTCTTCTACGTGTACAAAATTATCTTTAATCTTCTTCTCGTAATCTGCCGTTGCTCTGAGTGCAAGTAAATCGATGATTGCACTGTTGTACTGTTTGTTTTGTGCTTCAAAAGCCTTCGTAATAGCGGCACTGATCTTTGATAAGTCAAAATCTGTGACTTTGCCGTCTCTTTTAATTACTTGATACATGACATTTCCTCCTATGTTATTTCCTCTATTTTTTAGTCGCATGCGGATTCTAACACAGCAATATATAGTGTGTCAATAGGGGGGACACAAAATATTGTGGTTATTTTAAAAAAAAACACCACATATTGTTCGTGTGACAAGATGAAAGACTTTACAAATGTGACGATCAGAGCCCTCTAAGCTGTGTATTATGCACGTATCTACTTGCAATGTCAGCAAACGTTGCCATTTTTTTAGGTGTAACGCCTTGTAAACCCGGGACAATCAGGTCACCTGAATCTACAAAATTCTGAAGATAATATGCTTTTGCTCCTGCAATCCATTTCCCGATTGATTCAAAATCTTCTTCTTTGTGAAAAGCTTCCACCACAGTAGTGCGGAATTCATAGTCGATATCACTGTTTTTTATGATATCTACACTATGTATAATATTTGTTATATCAAACTTACTCAAGCCTATAGTGCGCGAATATTTCTCTTTACAGTTTTTAATATCCATCGCAATATAATCAATCAGATTGAGCTGTAAAAGATCCTTGATTACCTGGGGATGATTACCGTTAGTATCCAGCTTTACGTTATATCCCAGCTCTTTAATAGCCGAAATAAACGAAATAAGATCCTTTTTAAGCGTAGGTTCTCCGCCTGTGATAACAACGCCTTCCAAGATTCCCTTACGTTTTTTTAAAAAAGAAAAAATCTCTGCTTCTGATATAGGCTCTATATCGTAGGATCTGTCATCATTGACTTGTGTATTTACAACTAAAGAAGCATTATGGCAAAAAGGACAGCGGAAATCGCATCCCTTGGTGAAAATAATACAAGACATCTTACCCGGATAGTCTAAAAGTGTTAATTTTTGTAAACCGCAGATTATCATTTTGTACTCCTTGAATCTTATTGCGGCTTTGTAAAGCCATAACTTAACATTTGTGAGTCTGATAAATCAAAGAAGTTTTTCACACCCTTATATACTCTTTCGTATTGGTAATTAATACGGGATTTCATCGTTTCAATTTGAGAGAGCCAACGAGAATACTTTATAGGATAATACTCAGTAAGAACGTTATTATCTTTTATATATGCAGACCACTTCTCATAGTCACGCTGTATTTCCGGATCAAGGGCTTGCTGAAAGATATCGATTTGTTTCTGATAATTCTCAGGTGTCCATACGGAGGTCATTTGCCATGCCATGCGTGAAATAAATTTATCACGAAATTCAGGGCGCTTGAGAAGTCCTGTAATAATGGCTGTTGAAAACATATCGCTTACGCCGTTGCCCTTGGGATTGAGATATTGGAAAACGCAATCTGATTCTGTTGTTGTAAGACCCCAATCAACGTCATAGAGCATCCATCTCCATTTTCCGCCCGGATATTTGTAGAATCTAATGTTACCGTGATCCGTATTTCCGCAGGCAATCTCTGCTATTACGTAATCTATATAATTATCTATATCCATTTGAGAAGCAACGTATTCATAATATTCGTCGTTGCGCATGTCGTGTTGTTTGATATACGTAACGAGAGCTTGGTATTCCTTGGCATTTTTTGCATTGCCAACTAATACTGTTACGTCGTCATCTTTAACACCGTAGTGGTTTGCAACGTAGTCTTCGTTCAACTTTTCGCGTATATAGTAACAGCCCCAATACTCTCCGTTAAGATAGAGAACTACAGGCTTCATATTCATGCAATCTACCTTAAGTCCGTGATCAATTGCAAGCTTTGATACTAAAGCATCTCTCATTCTGGCACGGTTCCAGTCTTGTCCGCCGTTTCTTAATACCAGAGAGTTAAATGTAGTAACGTAGTTTTCACCAAAGAAGGGATACTCTATTTGTTCTACACCGTATTTTCCTCTGAAAAAGCAAGCAAAGGATTTTGCTGGCAGAGCTCTTGAGTATGCTCCAAATAGGCGCACTCCGCAATAAGTGTTATCAAAGCCGGTGTTATCCAACTCGTATAAACCGATGGAGGCCGGATATTCCCAATCCTCGTGGAAGTTTGCTCCGTTATATGGAAATTCTGAATTAAATTTGTCTCCAAAAACGTATATTCCTTTGTCCTTGTCCCAAAGATTTTCCGGTGCAGTTACTAATGAGACAACCCCCATCGTAGAATGATTTTCATTGATAATAAATGAATAATCTACAGGCTTGCTTGCTCTTTTACCGGGTTGTACGACTACTGCGCGTATAACGGTAGTCTTATTAAGCGTTATCGGTCCGGTATATTTTGTAGAGGACGCAGATGGTGTGCTGCAGTCTAACGTATAATAAATAGTGCCGTCTATTGAGCTGTTGAATTCTACGCTTACGTTGCCTACGTTGTTATATATGCCCGGAGTCGTTATTATCTGAGGGGCAGAGGAGAAGTCAGGAAGGCCTGACGCGTTTAGTTTATTCGGGGTGGCCTGCGTCAGGTATGAAAAGGCTGCGGATCCTGAAGCTCTTCCAAAGGCTTCGTCGTCGCCTAACGTAGGCGTTATTGCATAGTCTAAAATCTTTGTTCCGTTTGTGAGATAAACGCTCTCTCCGACAGCAGACAGATTAAAGTCTACATGATGATATCCGCCGGGGATATTTTCACCGGAAGAGGAACAGAAAACAGTAAGATATGAGCGGGCCTTTATAGTAACGTCCGGTAAAGCTCCTTTGGAAAGTTTCTTTATATTGTCTGTAAGATACAGGCCTGTTAATGATATATCACTATCGCTGTTGTTATATAATTCAATAAAGTCAGTATATGTGCTGTTTGATCCTTTAAGGAAGGATTTGTTCGAGGAAACAATCTCAGAGATTTCGATACCTTGGGGACGAATGCTTTGGTAATACAGCTGCGTGCCTTCGCTGTCGTTTATAAAGCCCATGCTGGGACTGTCGGTCTTAGATTGTAAAAGTTTATTATTTTCGTATACAAATTGTATTGTTCTACCTCTCAAATTGCTATCAGCAGTTACGTTCTCGGCTAAAGACAATTCTGTATATTTCTTACCGTTTGACGTAAAGAAGAGCTTAGAAGCATTTGTTATAGTAAAATTCGTATGGTAATAAGTTGCGTTTGGATCTTGAGTTGACTTAGGACCTGTTCCGTCGGGGAGAAGAATTATCGCCTTCCCGGGAGCTAAGACTACATCAGGGAGGTTGTATAGATTTGGATTATATACGTCGTTTGATATATACCAAGCAGCAAGATTGACGTTATTTTGTGAAATATTGAGTATCTCAAGTGCTTTTTGAAGCTTTCCGTTTATCGGAATCTCAGATTCCGGAAGCAGAACCTCGGATATCACTATAGGAGAAGCTTCTGCAGGCGTATTTGCGGCGATAAAGGCAGCAAGACCTTTCTCGTCATTTGTATATCCCGGAGAGGGCTTGTCACTTATATAATATTTATTGTCTTCTCGTATTTCCGCTTCGTTTGCCTTTGTTATTGTTGTTTTATAAGTGAAAGCAATATTCTGATCTGCCGTGAAAAAACAGATTTCCTGGCTACGAGTGTGATCTAAAGTCATTTTTACCTGACTTTGAATTTCTTTATCCAGGAAAAACAAGAATATCTCTCCTGCACCTATTTCCGTGGAGGGGAACGTATACATTACGTCGTCTATTCTCAGAATACAGCCTTCTAAATTCTGAGGCTGATCGCCAAGATTAATAAATTCAATATAATCGCTGTATTGACCGTGGTTGTCCCATACGATAGACGCGTTATATGCGCAGACTTCATTGATAGCTACCTTGAATTCAGAATTATAGACGGTTTCTGTGCCGCCTTTTCTTTTATCTGCCTTGTTTAACATGATTATTACAAAGATTAGGGCAACGATGATAAGGAGCAAAGAGAAGGTGATAATACTTTTGCTTTTGCCGCCGGATTGCTTTTTTGATTGCTTACCCGGATTGCTGCTTTGCTTCTGTACGTCGGATGTATGTTTCCGTGCAGAAGCATGTTTTGCAGGGGATGAACCTGCTTTTTGTGTAGAATTTCTATGTGTATAATCGTGCATGTTTCTTACTCCTTTATCCTGATTAGTATGAATGTTTTTTGGGCAGATGTCAAGGGCAGAGATTATCTTATATTGTTGTCGGAATCAGTAATTTTTAACAAAAAAACGAGATCCGTTTCTTATGGACCTCGTTTCTGATACGTTTAATTTTGATACGGCAGATTATTTATCTTTTTTTTCGGAAAAAAGTTTCTGGATAACAACCGTAGATAAAATAATGATTCCTATGATAACGAAAATTACAAGCATTCCAACGCCCATGTGTTTGAGCATTTTTACAGCACGCGAGGGGTCAAAATCAATATTGGAAAGTTCGTCGCTTAACTTTGCGGCACATTTGGTAATTGCCGAGCTATTGCTAAAAAATGTCATTGTACATACCTCCTATATTAACCGAAAATGTTAAGAATAATACCGCCTGCGATAACGGATGCAATCTGTCCGGAAACGTTAACACCAATAGAATGCATAAGCAGGAAGTTCTGAGGATCTTCTTTCTGTCCTAATTTGTGAACGATACGGCCTGACATAGGGAATGCAGAGATTCCTGCTGCACCGATCATAGGGTTTACTTTCTTTTTCATAAACAGGTTGAGGAACTTTGCAAAAAGAACTCCGCCGGCTGTATCAACTATAAAGGCAAGGAGACCAAGACCCATTATAAGAAGTGTCTGCGGACGCAGGAACTGTTCGTTTGTCATATTAAATGCAACTGAAATACCAAGGAAAATGGTAATAAGATTAGCTAAAACCTTCTGTGCTGTGTCTGATAACTGATCTAACACGCCGCATTCACGGATAAGATTACCGAACATCAGGAATCCGATAAGCGCTGTTGCCTGGGGAATTATGGCAGAGGCAACTACTGTAATAATAATCGGGAATAAAATACGTGTACGCTTAGATACGTTCTTCTGTTCGTAGGGCATGCGGATTAAACGTTCTTTCTTAGTTGTTAAGAGCTTGATTATCGGAGGCTGTATTACGGGAACCAGCGCCATGTAGGAATATGCCGCAACAGTGATAGGACCTACGAAATCAGATCCGAGGGCATTGGCAACCGCAATAGACGTAGGACCGTCAGCTGCACCGATGATAGCAATTGACGCGGCATCGTTATCCTTAAAGAAGAATGATGCTGTGAAAAGTGTAAAGAAGATTCCGAACTGAGCTGCAGCTCCGAAAATCATGAGTTTAGGGTTAGTAAGCAGCGGACCGAAGTCAATCATTGCACCTATACCGATGAAAAGCAACAAAGGGAAAAGTTCATTTGCAATACCTGCATCGTAAAGTTCTTTGATAGGTCCGGTAAGAGCATCAGAGAAAGGAATATTAACTAATATTGTTCCAAAACCCATTGGTAACAAAAGAGTAGGTTCCATTTCTTTTGCGATTGCTAAGTAAATCAGAAGAGCTCCCAGACAGATCATGATAATCTCGCCGGGGCCGAAGTTTAATAGATTGTTATAAAGTATATCCATTTTGTAAAACCTCCGAAGATTAGGCATTGTTCCGAATAAAAAACATATCGGAAAAGCCCTTAGGTGTTCTAACATAAATAAGGGGGAAAAGCAAGAGCGCAACAGTTAAATTTATGGTAAATATTGCTTTTGACCAAAAAAAGGCAACGCCGTTAAAGTATAGCGTTGCCTTATATAGTATGTCTTGTAAATTATAAATTGTTTCCTGTGCGAACTGCTTCAAAATCTTCTTTAATCTCGTCAGAAGGAGCTTTTGTCAATAAGGACACTGCAACAATAACGATTGAAGAGAAGATGAAGGCGGGCAGTAATTCGTAAATTGCGAACACGCCTCCTAAGTTGCTGAGAACCAGCTTCCAGAAGAATACCATTACAGCGCCGCTTACCATACCGGCGATAGCACCCGGCTTGTTGACGCGCTTCCAGAAGAGGGAGAAGAGCATTACAGGACCAAACGTTGCACCGAAGCCGGCCCATGCAAATGATACGATCTCAAAGATAACGCTGTCTTCGTCTAATGCAATTACAATACCAATAGCAGTTAATACAAGTAATGTGATACGTGAAACGATCATAACTTGCTTGTCCGTAGCGGATTTCTTGAAAATGCCCTGGAAAATGTTTTTAGAGAATGAGGATGCTGCAATCAACAGGTAAGAGTCAGATGAACTGATAGTTGCAGCAAGGATTCCGGCCATTACAAAGCCTGCGAGGATTGCCGGCAGATAGCTTTGTGCCATTGTAATGAAGATGTTCTCTGCGGCGGACTTTGTAAGGTGTTCTGTAGGGAATAACTGACGGCCTATAATACCGATGAAAACAGCTACAGCCAGTGAGATTACAACCCAAACCATAGCGATACGGCGAGAGCGCTTGAGCTCGTTTTCTTTACGTATAGCCATGAAACGTAATAATACCTGGGGCATACCAAAGTATCCAAGGCCCCATGCCATCATAGAACAAATACTCAAAATACCGTAATTTGCCGCATCTCCGAATAAAGGCGCTCCTGACTCTGAAACAATTTGTTGTTCATCAGGACCGAGAGTCGGTGTTGCAAGACCGAAGAAATCAAGGAAACCGGGGATCTCTTTTGCATTGTCCACAACGGCACCGATACCGCCTGCATTAACTATTCCGAGGATAACGACAACGGACAGGGCAATAATCATTACGAGTGACTGCATGAAGTCAGATACACTCTCTGCCAGAAATCCGCCTAATATTGTATAGAGCAAGACGAAAATAGCACCGACAATTAACATAAGCTGGTATGGCGTTCCGAACAAAGTTGAGAAAAGCTTTCCGCAGGTTACAAAGCAGCTTGCTGCGTATACCGTAAAGAAGATAAGTATAAATACTGCTGCGATGAACATAATGTGCTTTTTCTTTTCGCGGAAACGATTGGAAAAGAATTCCGGTAAAGTAATAGAATTGTTGGCGCGGACACTGTAACGTCTGAGACGTTTTGAAACCAAGAGCCAGTTAAAATATGTACCTACGGCTAAACCGAGAGCAGTCCAAAAGGCATCTGCTAAACCGCACCAGTATGCAACGCCGGGCAGGCCCATAAGTAACCAGCCACTCATGTCAGAGGCTTCTGCACTCATGGCAGTAACCCAAGGACCGAGAGAACGGCCGCCAAGAAAATATTCTTCAGAATTCTTGTTGGCACGTTTCGCATATACCACACCGATTACAATTACCGCTGCCATATAAATAATCATGGCAATCAAGATTTGTATCGTGTTATTCATGTATTTCCCTCCAAATGAAAAATTCCAAATCAGTATATCATATATGACGATATCAATTCAATATATTTCACAACGGATATATTGAGCTTCCATAAGTAGAATTACGAGGTTTATAGTGAAAAACCTTCAAGTTTCCGGTACAAATCTGCCGTTTTCAAGAACTTTATGTATTCTCCTAAAGAAATGCAGTCTCCGATGCGGCCCGTGAAATGGTTCATTCCGCATACGTCTCCACTCCAGGAAATCAGATAATAGCGAGACTCTTCTTTAACAACTGCGGCGGTAATATTACCGTCGGGTTCAACAGTTATTGTATCGCCACAAAGCCTTTCACCTGTTAAAGCGTCTGTAACTGTGTAAGAAACTGTCACTGTATCTCTTGAGTCGTTTACTGCAACAAGGCGAAGATTGCCATCTGAATCAGGCTCGTCACACATTATGATAAAAGGAGTCTGGCAACGCTTGATGTAGTGATATGCCAGTTTCTTTGTGCCGTACCAGTCCACTACCGCGTCAGAAATCTGAGGCCAGCCGTCAATTGCGTTCCACCAGATTATGCCGCTACGGTAATTATTTTGAATGCGGAAGTGTTCGATAAAGAACTTGAAGGCTTCTGCTTGAGATATTTGGCTCTTGAGGGCATAAGACTCAAGTCCTCCATCCTTGTAGTCGCCGAAGAGTCTGATAATCTGGCGGGTCATCAAAGGGATTCTGTAAGAATATCCATCTTCTATTGTGGGCTCAGGACACGTTGCATGGGCAAGCCACTGACGGTTTGTACATATTCTGTCGTTTCCAAAATCTTCCAACTGATCTTCTGAAATAAATTTGCGTAAGGTGGCAGGTGCAGGACAGCCGTGGTAACCTGTTTCAGAAGCAAAATGGCAGACAGAATTTGTTTTATAGTATTCTCCTTTGAAATAGTCGCGAGGGCCCCAAAGGTGATCTTCTGACGGGTTGGCAGTCTCATATGCTTCTTTGTCCAAATATGGAGAGCTTGGCAAATACGGACGGAACCCATCCAGCCTGTCTAAAACTTCAGGGAGTATCTTCCTGGTCAGAACGTTGTCATCCGGACTGCCGCTGTATAGCCATTTACCGTTAATATTTGTATGTGTCCACAAATATTGACCGTCGCATTCATTGTCGCCGGACCACAGGGCCAAAGAGGCATGGTTGCGAAGCCTTAGAACAACGCTTTGAGCTTCTTCCTTAAGGAGCTTGCACATGCGGTCGTCTGTTGGATAGATACCGCAGGCCATTGCAAAATCCTGCCACACCAGAATGCCGTGGGCATCGCAATAATCGAAGAAAGCATCGTCCGGATAGATGTTTCCGCCCCAACATCTTACAATATTACAATTAAGGTCATCTAACAGCTTAAGTCCCCGCAGGTCATACTCTGCTTGCCTTGACGGGAAAGTGTCTGTGGGTACCCAATTTGAGCCTTGTGCGAAAATTTTCTTGCCATTTATGCGGAAAAAGAATTTTCCGTCGGGACCGGCGCAGGAGGTACGCTCTAATTCGATAAAACGTACTCCCAAATTGAATTCAACGCTGTCGCACTCAACTCCGTCCAGAAAAAGGGTGATTTTTGTGCGGTAAAGGTTAGGCTCTCCGTAGTTTTTCGGCCACCACAGAAGGGGATTTTCTATGCGCACACCCGTAAGATTATTTACGGAATATGCCTTTGTTTGTGAAAAGAAAACGCTGTTTCCGCATTTTCCTTCTATTTTTAAAGAGTAACGTCTTAAATCATCTTCTTCGATGTGGATTCTCGTTTTGAAAATGTAGTCGCAGAATTGATTTTCAACGTAATTTTGTATGTAACAGAAATAGTCTTCGATTCTGTTTTTTGGTTTATATACAATGGAAACGGGTTTCCAAAGACCTCCTGAAACAGCTCGTGGCATAATATCCCAACCATACATGTATGGGGCTTTTCTTATCAGGATAGAATCCATATTATGCTGCATACCGCGGTTTCGGGTAGAGAGTTGGAATCTGTCTGTATATACGTGTGCAGGTGTAATGTGAACTACCAGATCATGACGGCCTGCGGAAACGTTTTCCAGACTGAATTCGTGGGGAATCAGCATGTTTTCTGTAAACGCAAACTTTTTACCGTCGATATATATATCAGCGACAGTATCGATTCCTTCGAAAAGTATAAAGGCATCAGCGTTTTTGTCTTCTAATTCAAATTCCGTAAAGTACCATAGATGAGTTTTTTCAAAATCCTGTACTTTTGTTATATTATCGCCAAAGAAAATATCCTCCGGCAGCAATCCGGCTTTTGAGAAATCAAGCTCGAAGTTGCCGGGAACAGAGGCAGGTATAATTGTCTGACCTGATGACAGAATGCTTTCCGTTGTTGTGAGCGAGATTTTATTCTTAACAACATGACTGTTTTGAGCGAAAGTCATGCGCCAGGAGTTGAGTAGTATTTTTTCCATTTTATACCTCCGTTATTTATTGAAAGCACAGTTCTTCACATTGTGCGCAGATTGCGTGATAAACAGGAAGGTGGAGCTCTTGAACCTTGAACGTTTCTTTTTCCGGCACGCAGATGCATACGTCGCAGATTTCTTTAAGGGTTCCGCCGGATTCTCCTGTAAGACCGATGGTCCTGATTCCCATTGCTTTAGCGACTTTTGCTGCTTTTGCAACGTTTACTGCATTGCCTGACGTGGAGATTCCTAAGAAAACGTCGTTGCTTTGTCCTAAAGCAAGCACGAGTTGTGCAAAAGTCAGAGATGAGTCTACATCGTTTGAGAAAGCGGTGACAAGGGCACTGAGACTTGGAAGGGGAATGGCACCGATGCCTTTTTGCAGTTTTGATATGGTATCATCATCAAGGGTGCCTTTGGGAAAATGCTCTTGTGATACGGGCCTCTTAGACAGGAAACCTTTGAGTAATTCACCGCTTATATGTTCGCAGTCTGCACAACTGCCGCCGTTGCCGCAAAGAAGAAGTTTGCCGCCTCTTTTGTACATTTCGCAGATGGTAGATACAGCTTCTTGTATTGCTTCTTTCGTAGGTGCAAGTTGTGTGTACCGTTCTATTAGTGTATTAATGTGTCTCATGATATTGCCTCCTTTGCAACTGCCAGTGCTGCGACATCGCCTATGAATTCTCCTAATGCGGGAGTTGTTATTTCGCATTTTGCCAGAGCCTGGGGCAGTGCTTCTCTTTCTAATATTCTATACATGTGTTTTGTAAGTAAGTCGCCGCATCTTGCAAAGATGCTTCCGATGATGATTTTTTCAGGATTTAATAGGTCAATGACTATGGCAAGTCCTCTGCCTAACATAGAACCGCTTGTCTCGAAAACCTTCAAGGCTGTTTCGTCTCCTTCTCTGGCAGCACACGCCATCTCTTTTACGTCGGGAAGACTGCCGTTATACCATGGAACGGTTTTGCCTGTGGCAATTGCTTTTTGTGCGCAGTCACGTCCTAATTGACTAAGGCCTCCGCCGCTGCAAAAACCCTCGAAGCTTCCTTCTTTTCCATATCCTACAGGTCCGGTGCAGGCAAGCCGTATGTGTCCAAGTTCTCCTGCGAAACCGTTTGTACCGGAATACAGTTTGCCGTTTATTATTACTCCGGCACCTAATCCTGTCCCGAAGGTCATGAATATCATATTTTTTGTGCCTTTTCCGTTGCCGAAATGCCATTCTGCAACAGCGCAAGCGTTGGCGTCGTTGCGGACTACGCAAGGAACACCTAATAAATCTTCTAAAATTTTTTTGATTTGTATGTTATCCCAACCGGGTAAATTAGGCGGCGACTGTATTATGCCTTTGTTTTCATCCAGGGGACCTCCGCAACTGACTCCGCAAGCTTCAACAGACGGATATTTATTCTGTATATCTTTTGCAATTCGGCATATATTGTTAATTGTATCTGTTACGTTGGTTGTGGGGAATTTTATTTTTTCTATAATAGTGCCGTCGTCTTCGCCCAAACAAACGGCGCATTTTGTTCCTCCGATATCAACACCTAAGAGCATTTTAATCACCTCATTTTTGCTATTTTACACATTTTGTGGTACGTTTTCAATATTGAATCAGTATGTAGGGGGGATGGTTGTCCGCTTGTGAAAAAAACTGAAAACACAAAAAAATAAAATAGAGTTGCATTTTAACAAAAAAGGTGCTATACTAACAAAGTACTCATCGCGGAGTAGAGCAGTCTGGCAGCTCGTCGGGCTCATAACCCGGAGGTCGTAGGTTCAAATCCTTCCTCCGCAACCAGAAAGAAAAGTCGCGCAAGCGGCTTTTTCTTTTTGTACTCTTCACTATTCTCTTTTCACTCTTCACTTTTCGCTGAATCCACCACGCGACTTTTCCAGAGAAGAGATAAGAGAGAAGAGAGAAAAGAAAAGGTAGCCTTTCTCCCTTTGGTCGAAAAGCATTTTTATTATAAAATCGTGTGCATCTTTTTCGGCACCTCTACTCATATTGTAGCACCGAAAAAGATATCGGTGTAGAAAATCCCGAAATCTCAACGGTTTCGGGATTTTTCTTGTTTCATTTTGTGGTCGATTTTAAAAGATATCTTTCTCTCAAAACGACCTTTTGGTAGGACTTGAACTAAAATATATTCCAGTTGGAATGTAATTTTGATATAATATATTTGATAAAATAAGGGAAGGGAGAGTAAATATGAAATATCGTGTTGAAAATGAACTTGATTTGTTTGAATTTCATGATGCTGAGTTTTCTTTTATAAGTTTTGAGAAAAATGAGCTTGTTCTCTCAGCAAAGCACCTTAATATACATGAAAATGCGGCTCAAAATCCGCATGACTGCGATATGGAAATTGACCTTGCCGAATTTGTTTTTATCGGATTTGATGTTGTTTCCTTTGAGCCAATGCGAGCATATCAGGTGGATGATGACGGAAATCGGTACACGAACGAGCCTCAAATAATTTATAGTGGAAAAGAAGCCGAAAAACATTTTTTGAATGAAATAAAAAATGGTATTACTATAAATTGCATTGATATCTGTAAGAAAGAAAAGAAAACTTACGTAGAATTAAGTACCTGCGCTCAAACTTGTTTTTTTGTAACATTT
>JAFWZX010000004.1 GCA_017517275.1 Clostridia bacterium | reverse complement strand
CACACCCACACCGACCCCCACTCCCACACCCACACCCGTTTCTACCGCAGGATCAGGTAACGACTATATAAAATTCTCACATAAAGCAGGATTCTATCCCAGTGTTTTCACCCTGAAATTAGAATACGATAACTCATATAAAGTATATTACACTAAGAACGGAGAAGAACCTACACCCGGCATAAACGAATATACATCCAGCGGTATCAAGCTCTACGCCACCCAGGCTACGACAGGCTCAAGCGATTCCGTTAATATCATAAAGGTTGCCCTTTTCACCAGTACAGGTCAAAAAGTAGGAGAAACAGCCACAGCCACGTATATTATAAATACGAAATATTCTTCTTTTACAGATAGGTACAATAATCTCGGTGTAATATCCATTTCCTGTAATTACGATTCACTATACGACCCGGCAACCGGAATTTTCTACCATGACGCCTCAAAGAGTACTTACGAACAAAACTACATGCAAAGAGGCCGTGAATGGGAGCGTGAATGTCACGTTGAAATGTTTGAAACAGGCGGCAGCGTAGCCTTTAGTGTTGACGCAGGTCTGCGCATATTCGGAGGAACGTCAAGAGGACTTCCTCAAAAATCATTAAGGCTTATCGCCCGTAAGGAATACGACAGCAAAAACGGTAAATTCAAGCACGTTATGTATCCTCAACGTACGGATATATACGGAAACGTCATAGATGAATATGATTCGTTCATTCTCAGATCCGGAGGTAACGACTCTTTATTCGGAAGCTCATCGCGTAATACATTCTTCCGTGACGATCTGACAGGCATGTTAGCATCTTCCATGGATAACGTTGCATCGATGTATTCACGAACGGTTGTTGTGTACATTAACGGAACGTACTGGGGATTTTATAATTTAAGAGACGATATGGACACTGACCATTTACAGGAAAAATACGACGTTGACGCTGACTATATAGGTATTGTTACGTACGGTCACGAAAACGGCAATTGGTTCTACGACGTGGATACAGGCCCTGCAAACGTTCTTACCGACTATCAGAATATGATAGCAAAAATTAATTCTTTAGACCTTAGAATTGATTCGAATTATGAGATTGCAGATAGCTTGCTGGACCTTGACGGTTTTGCCAAATATATGCTGATCAATATGTACGTAAACAACAGAGATTGGCCGCATAACAACGTACGTGCATGGAAGTACATAGGAAGCAATAAAGTTCCGGGCACGTACGCAGATGGTAAATGGCGTTTTATCGTAAAGGACACAGACTATGCCTGGGGAATTTACGACCGTCCCGGACAGGTTGAAAACGTTGTTGCTACAGAGACAGCTCATAATAAATCCGTTCTAACCGGCACGGCAGGAGAGCTTTCCCAATTGCTGGCAAACCTTCTAAAAAATAAAAACTTCAGAAATATGTTTTTGAATATTGCCTGTGATATGTGTAATGAGTATTTTTCACCGGAAAAAGTTAATGCTCTGATAGATTCGTTTGCACTTCTTATTGAAAAAGAATATCCATTCATGGCATCGCAAAGATGGTACGGCTCTTCCATTTCACAAAAATCATATAGTAATTGGAAAAACGAGAATTTAAAAACCTTGTATGATTATGCAAAAATCCGTCCCCAAGTATTTATGGACCTCTTAAAAAACACCGTTACGGGAGCATCAGAGCTTGTACCGCTTGAGATAGTTATTGAAAATCCTCAGCATGGATCTGTTACTATCAACTCTATTCCAATAGATTCTCAGGAAACATCGTGGGTGGGATATTATTTTGCAGGTTGCGATATTCCGATGAAAATAAAAGCTACTGACGGTTATCGTTATTCTATAGGTTTGACAGAGGGAGAAGCCGCTATAACCAGTACAAATATTACCATGAAATCAAACACCGGAGTAAAGGTTACAATTTCGTTCATCAACTGACGTAATTTAGTTAGCGGTGAAAATATCGGGCACTCGACTTACATTTACAGACAGTGATACTTAATTTACCCTTGACATTTGAAATAAAAAAATGTATCTTTAGCAGTATCGGTATACTTATGTATTTATCTTTGAAAGGGGTTACATAACATATATGAAAAAGTTAGTTTTATATACTACAGTCGACGGCAATACCCAGGCTGTTGCTATGAAGATTGCTGAGAAAATCGGTGCAGATACAGCAGGTTTGGTAAGATGTAATAAAGTTAAAGCTTTTGGTTTCTTCAACAATCTCAAATTACGTTTTGAAGTTTTATTTAAAAAGAAGCCTGATATCTTTCCCTTTAAATGGGACCCAAGAGATTATGACGTGATCTTCATCGGTACTCCGGTATGGTATGATTCATATAACCCTGTTTACAATACACTTTTTAACGTTATTAAAGTTTACGACAGAAAGGTTGCTCTCTTCTCTACCGGCATGAAAGAAGACTCTACGGCTCTTTCAAAAATGATCAAAGCATGGCTTTCCGATTCAGTTATTCTTGATACAAAGCATTGTGTTGAACCTATTTTCCAGGAAGATGACGCTGAATGCGAAAGAATCTTAGAAGATATGGCTCAGTGGGCAGAAGGTATCTGTGAGACAGCAGAAAAGATGATTGAGCAAGAAGAGTTCGAGAGAAGAAAGACTATTTACAAATACTAAGATATGTCTGTTATCACTTTAGGAATTGCTTCTGACGAAGTAAAATTTGTACGAAATTTATTGGCTAACAAATCACAAGGATCGCCTCAAGGTGACTCTTGTGGTTTTGCTTTTGCGTGCGAAGGGTTATGGGCTGCAGATAAGCTCATCTCATGCGGTCTTAAGGTAACCCATTTTTTTGTAAATAGTGAGATTGACTATATGGCGATACCCGAATGTCGTCGCATGATTGATTACGCTGATAAAACGTATGCCATTTCTCACAAAGCCTGCATGAAGATAAGCGAAAGGGACGGAGCTGACGACTTTTTTATCGTTGCGCTTCTTCCCCGCCTCACGCTCAAAGATATAGAGCTTAAGGACAATATGGTTATTTCTATTCTTGACGGTTTAGAGCAGCCGGGTAATATCGGAGCTATACTTAGGTCAATAGATTGTGCCGGAGGCAGCTGTTGCATTACAACTCACAAGAGAGTTAAGAAAACGCACAGCAGACTTATTCGTTCATCTTTAGGTGCCGCCTTTACAATGCCGCATATCGAAGCTGATTATGATGAATTAACAAAGTGGCTTGTTGAGAATAAATTTAAAATTATTCTTACTGATCTAACCGCAAAGATTCCGTATTACCAGGTTGATTACACAGGACGGGTTGCCATCGTATCAGGAAACGAATACAATGGCATCAGTGCCTCATGGCGTGATTTACCCGGTGCAATTCCCATAATTATTCCAATGTTGGGATCTTCCGAATCCCTTAACGTAGGCTTTGCTACAACGTTAGTTGCATATGAGGCCGGGTTGCGCCAGCATCTTGGTAAGAACACATTAGTCAATAATTCAAATTGATTTCAAGACGGCTTCAATGCCGTCTTTTTCATTTTTAATCTCTTCAAGTTTTTTCAGACAGCTCTTTTCACACCAGGTTTTTCGGCTGTTATAGTAAACATTAACTATACGCCATAACTTTTGAGGATAATCGAGTATAATTTTCAGAATGTTTATATCTGCCTGTGTGAGATTTCTGTACTTTATGTAGGAATTTATAATCATATTTGCCGTTTGCGGTATCCATCCGCATTTGCGCATTCTGCGTTTTATCAGATTAGCCAGGTCAAGGACAGGCAAATCAATGGAGCAACTGCCAAATTCTACCACACCTGATGCAGTAGTATTCTTTTCTGTGAAAATAACGTTGTGCGGAGCAAATTCCTTATGGCACAGCGTTCCTCTGAAATTGTAAAAAGTGACCAACTCGTTATATCCTGATTTTTCTATGTCGTAACAAAGCTTTTCCGCCTTTTCACAATAATAATCGGCTATGGAAATATACTCGTAATCAAAATGATTATTATGCTTTTTGGCAACTTTCTTATATCGTTTCAGTTCCTGAGAACGGTGAATATATAACTCCGGGAGATTTCCTAATTCCATTCTGACAAATTTTGACACATCAGCTTCTTTAGAACCGTCTTCAATCGAAGCGTTAAATTCTTCCATGTAACGTATAGCTTTCTGGAGAGTAAAGCCTTCTGCAGCTTTATGCATGTGCGCCAGCATGATTGCGCTGTGCCTCAGGTCGCTTATATTCTCAACATTACCTTCCCTGCCGTTAACGCAATTCGATAAATAGTAAATTCTGTTTTCAAAAATAAAAGGAGCAGCATCCACAGCGTACGGCACGTTAGAAAATCTGTTTATTTCTAAGTGATGCATAGCGGCCAGTGAGAACAGTCCTCTTCCGGGAGGTCCAGGATAATATTTCAGCATAAAAAGGCGTCCGTCTTCCGTAGTAAAAACAATATCATCCTGCACGTAATTTATATTATTCGGCATCTGCCCGAAACGTTCTTCTATTGCAGTTTGCAATTCCATAAAAAACCCCTTCCGATTTTTATATTAAGATATAAAAATATATGAAGGTGGCCTACTATTTATTATTACTTTTTCCAAACCTTGCCAATAATCTGATAAATCGGTATAGCTCCCACGTTACGACTGTCTTTACTGACGTTTCTGTTATCACCCATGCAATATACGGTTCCCTCTTCAACAATAAACGAAGTCTCAGGATAATTCATTACGTGCTGACTTTTTAGATAATCTTCTTCAACCAACTGACCGTTTCTATAGAATTTATTATCTTTAAATTCCACGTAATCACCTGCAACAGCCACTACCCTCTTAATCCAGCAAGTATCCGACTTTTTTTTCTCAGGTTCATCTGACGTGAAAATATCCGTTATAGCATTATCCGTTATAATTTCTCCCACTGCACGGAAAAAACTGTTTTTTTTCTTTAAATCAATATCAATAACAACAATATCGCCTACCTTGGGCTCTCCAAAAATGTAAGGGAGCTTTGTTGTATATACGATATCCTCTTCATGCAAAGTGGGTTCCATAGAACTGCCGTACACAATGTTTTTGCGGTGTACGTAGACGTTAAAAAAAACAATAGCCAGGAAAACAGTTATAAAAGCTCCTATAAAAAGGCTTATTCCTGATATGATTTTCAGAAGGCCATGTTTTTTTTGATAACTTTGCTCTACGACCTCCACGTCGCCTGTGTCATCATTCGACGTATCATCACGGCGAAAAGACGTTATCTTTGTTTCAACATCATCATCTTTTTTTAGAAGGCTTGTTTCTGTAGTATGTTGCTGAAAATTTATATCCGGGATATTAATCTCCTTGGCACTTATCGCCGGTGAATATTTTTCTACAATATAACCTTTTGCAATCGCAATAAAGTTCTCCGTTTCAAAGATTTGCTCACCTTTTGACTCGCTGTGACGTCTTAAGCTTGTATGAACAATCTCAAATTCGTTTTCATTATTCAATTGTTCATTATTATCCTTCAAAAAGACCACTCAAATCCAAATTTATTATATAAGGTATTATAATAAATTTATAAGAAAATACAAGCTTATCTGTTTATATGAGCTCTTTTTTGTGATAAGATTAGTAATGTACTTTATTAATGAGGTAATTTACACAATGAACAAAGCAAAAAAAATTTTAAAACTATTTCTTGCTTTTCTTAAAATCGGAGGCTTTACGTTCGGAGGCGGCTATGCCATGATTCCTTTGATTCAAAAAGAAGCAGTAGAAAAGCAGGGATGGGTTACTGACGAAGATATTCTTGAGATTCTTGCAATTGCAGAATCAACACCGGGACCTATTGCAATTAACTCCGCCACATTTATCGGATATAAGACTGCAGGTGTATTAGGTTCTGCCGCAGCTACGTTCGGTGTTGTACTTCCTTCGTTTGTCATCATTAGTATTATAGCCAGAGTCCTTACAGAATTCAGTCATATAGACGTGGTACGGTACGCCTTCTTAGGCATAAGAGCAGGTGTTATCGGTCTGGTGATTAAAGCCGTATATACAATGTTCCGCAAGGTAAAGAAGAACGCTATGGCTTACGTTGTAATGCTCCTTGCTTTTGTATGCGTTGCAATCTTTGATATTCACGTTTTGATTGTTATAGCTTCATGCGCCGTTATAGGTTTGATTTACTCTCTTACGTTAGGCAGAAAGGAGCAAGGTGTATGATATATTTAGAGCTGCTCTGGACTTTCTTTAAAATTGGCCTCTTTACCTTCGGCGGAGGATACGCTATGCTCCCCTTGATTCAAGAAGAGGTTATTTCTCACGGTTGGATGACGGATGAGCAAATCATTGATTTTATAGCTGTAAGCGAGAGTACACCCGGGCCGTTTGCCATAAATATCGCAACTTATATCGGGACTGAAATGGGAAACGGATTCTGGGGAGGCTTACTTGGTGCTTTTTGTGCTACGTTAGGAGTAGTTCTACCCTCCTTTATTATTATTCTCATCGTTGCAAAGTGCTTCGAGAAGTTCAAGACAAATAAAATCATATCCGGATGTATGACCGGACTCAAGCCGGCTGTTATAGGCCTTATTGCCTCTGCAGTAGTGTCTATGGCTCATACTGTATTCTTTCCTTCCGGTGTGAGTTTTGACGTATTTAAGGAGCTTCAGTTCTATATTTTGGCCGCAATCGCCCTTGTTATGGCTTTTCTTGCCATAAAGAAAGTCCATCCTATATTGATAATTTGTATCTCCGCTGTAATAGGTATCGGTGTAGGCTACGGTCTTGGTTTATAACATTTTGTTTTGCTTTTCACAACACGGTATGATATTCTTAGGTAGATTTAATGAAAGAAAGGTGCTTGTATGGTTTTAACAATTGACATAGGTAACAGTAATATTGTCCTTGGAGTTTTTGAAAATGAGAACATAAAGTTTATCGCACGAATGTCTACTGTCCATAATTTCACAGTCGACGAGATTGCAGCAAATCTTTATGCCGTTCTTAACATTCATAATACAAATTTTAATGAAATACACGGTGCCATTATATCCTCTGTTGTGCCACAGCTTACGTCTGCATTGGCAAAAGCTGTTAAAACAATTACAGGTGTAACACCCCTTGTGGTAGGTCCCGGTATGAAAACAGGTATTAACATTAAAATAGACAATCCGGCTCAGCTCGGAAGTGACCTTCTTGTAGATGGTGTTGCCGCAAACTCCCTTTATCCCAAGCCCGTTATTATTGCAGATATGGGTACTGCCACCACTCTTACTGTGGTAGATACTAACAACAATCTTCTGGGCGGTGCTATATGCCCCGGTGTGCGCACGTCTCTTAACGCACTTGTTGAGAAGACAGCACAGCTTCCGCAAATTAATCTTGAATCCCCGAAAAAAGTTATAGGAACAAACACTATTGATTGTATACGTTCCGGTGTGATTTTCGGTAACGCATGCATGCTTGACGGAATGATTGACAGAATAGAAGCTCAACTGGGACAGAAATGCTTTGTAGTTGCAACAGGCGGCCTTTCTGAGGAGATCTGTAAACAAACAAAGCATCATATCGAGCACAACCCCACTCTACTCATTCAAGGATTATATATTTTATATAAGAAAAACGCCTTAGCTAACTAAGGCGTTTTCATTATATTACAATATTCATCTTATCCTCTTCTCAACGCGCGACAATGCCACTAACACACCAAACGACAGCACTGAGCAGATAACAATTTCCAGCACACTGTTTAAACTAAGAGCCGGCAGAACAACTCCTTTGACAACGTCAATCTGCGTTCCTGCAACAGTAACTGATATATTGTTGAAAAACAAAGCTAAAAAGCTTAAAAAGAATAATGTATTCAAAAATGGTGCTGCGATTCCGGTCGCTACGTATGATATCATCCTAGGCTTCTTTGCATTAATATTACACAGCTTATATATAGCCGCTGCTCCAAGTCCGCAAAGCAATCTTGATATAATACAAATTATTACTGTTGCAACAGGCTTCATGGAGAAGATAGCCGTACCAAACGGATCCATTCCAAAACATTGAACAAAGCTTGTTATTCCGAATATAAGACCTACGGTACCTCCTCCGACATATCCCAGCTTAGCGGCCGATATAGCCACAGGAATACTAAGGAGTGTTATTGATAAGAAACCGATTCTTAGATACCCTATCGGGGTAAAAGACATGACGAGAGTGAGTGCCACAAGTACGGCCATAAGTGCCATCTTATAGGTGCGGCTGCCGGCAGTTCTGCCTGCCGAATTGTTTGTTGTTTTCATATTTAATTCCTCCTGCTGCTGTTCAATATAGTTATGATACAGCGCAATGTAATGGTAACACCATGAAAAGTTTTATGTCAAGGAATATTTTAAATTTATATCAAAGTACCTTTCTGACAATGCTTCCTTTTTTTACAAAAAAAGGCAATGTCATATGTACATTCATTTTTGCGTGAGGAGCTCTCGTTATTTTTTCGCCTGCATCATTAAACATATCTCCCACTACGTACGGTATAATATTCCCGCAGGGTTGAACAAATTCAATAGTATCGCCTGTTTCAAACACGCTTCGCTGAGATAGCAGCAGGTGAAAGGCACCGTCTTTTTCTTCACATTCGCTTACGAGGCCAATGTAATCTGCGCCTCTTACGTAGGAAGAGGAAGTATATATTTGAGATCCTTTTGTACCGTCAACAAAAAATCCGGTACTATATTCACGGTGGCTTACCATATTCACCTCTGCAAGCAGTGCTTCTATAATATCCGGTGTTATATTCTCTCCACCTTCTATCATATCAAGGAGTTTGCGATATGCCCGTACAACAAGAGCCACGTAGAATTCACTTTTCATCCGTCCTTCTATCTTCAACGAATGAACACCAGACTTTACCAGTTCGGGCAAATACGGAAGCAAACATAAATCTTTCGAATTAAATAAATAAGTACCGCCTGTCGTATTATTTTCCTCAACGTATATAGCGTCACATGTTCCGTTTGACTGAATATACTCCCATCTACAGGGCTGGGCACAATCACCACGGTTAGAGGATCTGCCTGTCATATAATCACTAAGCATGCATCTTCCGGAATATGACATGCACATAGCCCCGTGCACAAAGACTTCAAGCTCAATATCGCGTCCAACATTAAAGGCGATATTTTTTATTTCTTCAAAGGTAAGTTCGCGGGCAAGATTAACGCGAGTTGCACCCATATTTTTCCAAAAGCGGCAAGTATAGCTGTTTAGATTATTTGCCTGTGTACTAACGTGAATCGAAAGGTCAGGCACTTTGGCGTGAATAGCTGTAAAAGCTCCCGCATCAGAAACGATAATTCCATGTACGCCCATACGGTGCAGTTCCTGCGCCTGTGCGACCATGCGCTCTACGTCATCATCTCTCGGGAAAATATTGAGTGTAACGTATATCTTCTTCCCGTGTTCATTTGCATATTTAACGGCGGATATTATTTCTTCTCGTGAAAAGTTATCGCAATTCGCCCGAAGTCCGAATCCGGCATCCGTGCCAATATATACTGCATCAGCACCATATTCAAAGGCGGTCATCATCTTGCTATAGCTTCCACCCGGAGCAAGAAGCTCAACTTTTCCCATAAAAACACTTCCTTTATTATCTCTTCTTACTGGCCAAAATCATACCGTCTCCCACCTCAAGAAGAACGGCAGACAGTCTGTCGTCATTTAAAATAATCCTGTGAAATTCCTGCATATTAGCAATTATTGTTCTGTGCTTGTGCGGTGCCTGCGCCGGATTAACGTCCAATTTACCATGATACGTACAGTTATCACACAAAAGAATACCGTCTGTACGCAGCAGTCTCAAACAATCTTCATATATTCTGGAATACTGACCCTTGGCAGCGTCCATAAAAACGAAATCATACCGTGCCGTCAAAGCAGGCAACACCTCAAGACAGTCTCCGCATATAACGCGGATATTATGTGAGAATCCGCAATTTTCTATATTTTTACGTGCGGCAATTACCATCTCAGGATCAATTTCAATTGTATCGATGTGAAAATCATCAACTCTTTGTTGCAATGCCATTGCCATACAGATTGAGCTATATCCTATTGCAGTACCGATTTCTAAAATACGCAAAGGCTTATGGATATTCATTAATACGTCCATAAACCTTTCAGAATCAGCTCTTATAATCGGTATATATTCCTTTTGAGCATAATCACGCAATTGGGAAATATAAAGCTTATTATCCATTTATTCCCCCATCAACCGTATTTATCTTTAGCTTCCAGATGTTCTTTGTACGTTTCAGAGAAGATATGAGTACCAAGTCCGTCTTTGGCATTGAGCACGAAATAATAATACGTATGCGTTTCAGGGTACAAAGCCGACTGAATCGACTTAAGACCGGGATTACAAATAGGCCCCGGAATAAATCCCTCATACAAATACGTGTTGTACGGGTCATCTTCGTTCTCATTCTCAAGTGTGATATTTACAAGGTCTATTCCGTATAGCTTTTTATACACGTAACGGATAGTAGCACAAGACTGCCATTTGTGAAGAGTTTCATCAGTACTGTTTACACGGTTAAGAAAAACACCCGCAATCTTTGCCCGTTCAGAGTCAAGTTTAGCTTCCTTCTCAACAATTGAAGCTAAAATAACAGCTTCATCTACGGTCATTCCCAGACTTTCTGCCAGTTTATAATACGAAGGTAAGAAAACTTCATTAAATCTATTCAAAAACTTGTAAATAACGTCATTTACGTTTGCTTGAACGTCAAATTCATACGTATCCGGGAAAAGATAACCGTCAAGACGATAGTCTCTGTCTTTTGACACTTCAGGAATAAACGGATATGAAGATAAGTCTATGTGATCTACTGCGTATAAAAACTCATCAGCACTAACAACGCCGTTACTTTCAAGACGCGCTGCAATCTGACTTGTTGTAAAGCCTTCAGGGAAAGTAATCTTAACAGTCTCAGGTGTTCCTGATAAAATAACCATTATCTCATCATACGTAAGCCCCTGACACAGCGTATAAGTGCCTGCTTTGTACATATTATCATAGCCATTGAATTTTGACAGGAACTTGTAAATCTGGTCATTCTGGATAAGACCCATTTCGTATAAATCTCTTGTAATATCTTCTGACGTTGCACCCTTCTCAATTCTGAACTTCACAGAAGTCTCCGGGTCGATATATATGGTCTCTATCTCAACCGGGTTATTATACTTATCAATAAGATACGTATAGGATACGTAGCTTGAAAAGAAAACTAAAGCAATAAGGAATAAAACAAACAAAATCATAAGCGGAATCATATAACGATGTTTCAGCTTCCGTTTATTTCTGTCTCTGACCTTAGAAATCTTACCCCGTTTGGTGTCCGAAGAACTGTTACGATTTTGATGTACAACTTCAAACTCTTCGTTTTCAGCCTCTTTAATTGCTCTCTTTTGGGCAAGTTCTTTTTCCTTTGCCTTTTGGCCCGGTCTTCTTATTCCCTTTGTCTGTTTTAAATTTCCTTTCAAAGCAGATGTACCTCCATACAAATCAGCCGGTATCCTATTGTTAAAAATCAGTTAGACGATTTACTTCTGTTCTTTGCGCGCAACTCCGTGTTTAGTATTTTCTTACGCAAGCGGATATTCTTAGGCGTAATCTCACACAGCTCGTCATCGCCAATAAACTCAAGAGATTGTTCAAGGCTGAAAATGACAGGCGGTGTCAGTCTTAAAGCCTCGTCAGAACCGGAAGCTCGGATATTAGTTACGTGCTTTTTCTTACATACATTTATAACAAGATCTTCATTTCTGGCGCTCTCGCCTACGATCATGCCTTCGTAAACTTTCACTCCGGGTCCTATAAACAATCTGCCACGCTCCTGAGCATTATAAAGGCCATAGGTAATAGATTCTCCTTGTTCCCAAGCAACTATAGCGCCGTGGCTTCTTGAGTTTATATCTCCTTTGTACGGCTCATATCCGTCAAAGATATGATTCATTATACCATTACCTCTTGTATCCGTCAAAAATTCTGATCTATATCCTATAAGACCTCTTGCGGGGATTTTGAACTCTAATCTGGAATAACCTTCTGCACCCGGATGCATATCTAACATTTCACCCTTGCGCACGCCTATTTTCTCCATAACAGTGCCGATTACATCCTCCGGAACGTCAATAGTAAGTCTTTCTATAGGTTCATATAAAAGACCGTCAACCTCTTTATAAATAACCTTAGGTCTTGACACCTGGAATTCATAACCTTGACGTCTCATCGTCTCAATCAGAATTGACAGATGAAGCTCTCCTCGGCCGGAAACCTTAAAAGTATCCGCGCTGTCAGTTTCTTCTACTCGCAAGCTAACGTTTGTATCAAGCTCTTTGAAGAGTCTGTCGCGAATGTGGCGAGAAGTTACGTACGTTCCTTCTGTACCGGCAAACGGGCTGTTATTAACAGAGAAGTTCATAGATAGTGTCGGTTCATCAATATTCACAAAAGGAATAGGAGTAGGATCATCAGGACTGCATATAGTGTCTCCTATATTAATCTCAGGTATACCGGCAAGAACTATTATATCTCCTGCTACGGCCTTTTCACTGTCTATTCTCTTAAGTCCTGAGAATTTATATAAATATGAAACCTTAGCGTTACGGCTAAGTCCTTGTTGATTACAAACCACTACGTTTTGGCCACAGACTATTTCTCCGCGCTCCACACGAGCAACAGCGATCTTACCTACGTATGAATCTGTGCTTACGTTCGATACCAGCATGCGTACAGGTGCCTGCTCATCTACTTCCGGAGCAGGAATTTCTTCGATAATGGCCTCGAAAAGCGGTTCTAAATTGATTCGTTCATCATCAAGATTCCTAATGGCGAAACCTTCTCTTGAAGAAGCATATATAACAGGAAAATCTAATTGTTCGTCGGAGGCTCCAAGATCCATAAAGAGAGCCAGAACCTCATCTAAAACTTGATCCGGACGGGCTCCGTCACGGTCTATTTTATTAATAACAACAACTGCCTTTAGATTCATAGACAATGCCTTTGAGAGCACAAATCGAGTCTGAGGCATGGCACCTTCGAAAGCATCTACAAGCAGCAACACTCCGTCAACCATTCCCAATACACGTTCAACCTCACCGCCAAAATCCGCGTGACCGGGAGTATCTACTACGTTTATTACGTGATTTTTATATTCAATAGCAGTATTTTTAGAAAGAATGGTAATACCACGTTCCCTTTCAAGGTCGTTTGAGTCCATAACACGCTCTGCAACAACTTCATTATCACGGAACGTACCACTTTGCCTTAACAAACCATCAACCAGCGTTGTCTTGCCATGGTCTACGTGAGCAATAATAGCTATGTTTCTTATACTGTCTCTTTTCTTCAAACTCATATAATGTCCTTCTTTTTTGTATAATCGTGAGCAAAATAAAGCTGCAAGGAGCGTTGAAAATTATATCAACGCCTCTTGCAGTAAAAAAAACGATACTTATGCCTTTTGGCTTGTGTAATTATCAAAATAACCCTGAATAAATACGATAGGTGTGCCTTTATCTCCGCTACCTGACGTAAGATCGCAAAGCGAACCGATCAAATCTGTAAGACGCCTCGGTGTAGTGCCCTGAGATGCCATATTACCTACGAGATTGCTGTTCTTGTTCTTAATGTATTCTGAAATAGCATCCTTTAATTCTTGTCCGCTCAATGCCGCAAAATCATTGTCTGCAAGATACTTAAGCTTAATCTCATTAGGTGTACCTTCAAGGCCGTTTGTGTATCCTGGTGAAACAACCGGATCTGCAAGTTCCCATATCTTGCCTACAGGATCTTTAAAAGCACCATCGCCGTAAACCATAACCTCAACTAATTTGCCTGTCTTTTCCAATACGCGTTGCTGAACAGCTTCAACGAATTCCTGACATTTTTCCGGGAAAAGCTTAACTGTCTCCTCAGTAGCTTTATTAGATCCAAGCAAGCCATAATTAACGTTACATCCGCTACCGTCAACGGGAGCGTTCAAAATATCATCAAGGCTACAAACCTTCTCAGCTCCGTTTGCAAGAAGAATTCTCTTCGTTCTGGCTCTTGTGTGAATATCACAATTCAAAACGTTCTTTGTGTATTTAAGAATAGATCTGCAATCGTTACCGAAAATAATCTCAACTTCCGCGCCACATTCTTTGATAAGATCGCCGTAATATTCAACGTAATCGACACCGGTAAAAGGATGTTTATTATAACCGAAAAGTTCACGGTATTCTTTTAGAGAAAGAACGTCGGTATATGGATTCACATCAGTGGCATCAAGCTGGTCTAAAGAAATAAGATGGTTACCAACCTCGTCTGACGGGTAGCTTAACATGAGATAAATTTTCTTAGCACCTTTTGCAATTCCTCTTAAGCAAATAGCAAATCTGTTTCTGCTCAGAATCGGAAAAATAACGCCGATATCCTCACCGCCGAGTTTTGCTCTGACATCAGTTGCGATATTATCAACAGTTGCATAGTTACCCTGAGCTCTGGCAACGACAGCCTCTGTAACAGCAATGATATCTCTGTTCTGAATGGCAAAATTCTCACACTCAGATGCACTTAAAACTGAATCAGTAACGATGGCAACAAGGTCATCTCCACTTCGTATAATAGGAGCGCGCACTCCACGCACAACCGTTCCACACATTCTTTCCATAAATAACGTATGCTCCTTCAAAAAATATGATGTACGGCAATAATTCCTGTACCTTGGAATAATATATGTTTAGGTGTCACTTGTCAAGATTTTTCTTGTGCATACATAAGAACAGCGCCGGCCGGCATACCGCTTGAGCCACACAAATTAACATCCTCTCCATATACGTTATCCATAATACAATTATAAACTACACCCTTCATTTCTTCAGAGCACGTAATTGTAATTTCATTACTGCCTGTTATCTTTGCTTTCAATTTTCTTGAGGAATTTGGTTGAACAATTCTGAAATCATCCTGAAGTATTGCAAACCCTTTTACAGTATCCCCGCCATCAGACGTCTTAAGGCCTCGACCCACATTGTCATAGGTAAGAATTGCCTTTTTACCATTATCCGACAGACGGACTGACTTAAGTACAGGACCGCAGGCTTCTTCCATAGGAATAAGTCCCATAACTCCTGCTGCAAGGGTGGCAGTTCGCTGTCCTTGTTCAAATTTACAATTAGGATGAAGTGTATTCCAGAATTTTCTATCCAGCCACAAATCCGATGAAACAGACAAATAACAGTTATCTAAATATTGAGGAATACTTCCCACTACTGCCCTGATAAGTCCAACGTCCATAGCGGCCCACATAGGGCTGGAAGCAGTGGGCTTGAAATCAGCCGGTTGGGTGTAATTCGGAGGAAATTCTATTACGTATACAGGGAAATCCTTGTTGACGAGATTGTGAGTAGACCTCATATACGTCATCAACTCACTGAAATTTTCAGCAAAAACCCGGGCATTTGCAACCTGAAAATCACTTTCGCCCTGATACCATATAATACCTGCTATAGCAAGCTTCTCGAACGGATACATATAATGATTATACATATATCTGCCGGCATCTGCATTAACACCTGTAGTTTGATAATATCCCAGCTTTGAATTATACGTATCAGAACCGCACTTTTGAGCAACTTCATTAGGCATGAAGGCACCAAGCGGTTGCCCGTTTCCGTCTATCTCGATAATTCCCAACGGCACTTTTCCTTCTGTTATCTTAACCATATTTTGAGCAAACAGGTAACCGATAGCTGAGAAATTTGAAATTGCTCCTGACGTAGCGACTTTCCATTTGCTTTTGTTAAGAAGCTCAGGACAAACCTCTTGCGTGCCTCTTTTGGGATAGCCTGCAGTTTGTGTCAACGAATTGTAATGAATACGAATAGGAGCTGTTTTATCAATTCCTTTGGAGCCACCTTTATCAGAATCCGACACGTACTGCCAATGATTCTGCATAGAATATGCAACGTTTGACTGACCGATTACCATATATACGTCACCGACAAGAATATCTTCAAATATTACTTCTTTCGAATCAGTGTATAATCTCATTGAATGGTTCAATTCACAAGAGGCCTCCAGTCTGGCACCAAACTTCAAAACCCATTCTCCGTTTTCAACCAAGGTCTCTGCAAACATTCCTTTGAACTGTCCCGAAATTTTCTTTCCGTTTTCACTTTCCGGGGCGGTTCCCCATATCCGTAAATATTCTCCCCTTTGAACAACCATATTCTTGCCGAATACGTTAGACACGGAGAAGTCTGCTGCATATTCAGCATCAAGAGTCGGACCAACCATTACGTCCACGATCGGTTCGCTTGTATGTTCCGGTACTTTAGTGGCCGCCGGTGTACCGCCGTCTGCGTTTTTGCCGCATCCGGAGAAAAGCAAAACAGATATTATCCCCCCAATGCACATTGCTACGATACGTTTCCAATTTTTCATACGCAAAACTCCTCCGTCTGTATTCAGTCTATTTTATTCCTTTTCATCTACAAAAGCATTGTCGATTAATATTTCACCTTGTACAAGCAGCTCTACGCCAAGTTCCAAATCAGCCGGCTCTGCCACTACAAAGGAAACGCTGTTTTGAAGCACGTTACCTTTTGCTACAGTCAGTGAAGCCAGTTTTGCTCCGCTGATAGCATCACGTACAAAGATATTGCCTGCTCCGGATGTCAAATCCGTGTCAATAAACAAAGTGTGTTCCCCGGCCTCGATATGCAAACCTTGATACAAAGAGCCTGTACCCTTAATATGTCCTTTATGGTCACCGTCTACGTCTACAGCTTCAACGCAGGAATCTTCCCCTACTGTATAAGACCAGTTAGACAAGCCGGTAATCCAACCGGGCTCACCTTTTTTACGTTCAAAATCGCCGAAAACAAAATTATTATGACTTACGATACCGCAGTCCGTAATAATATCTGTGGGCGTTATACACTCTAAAGAACACGGTGACTTATAGACGTTATCATGAATTCTGATACCTACAACAGGTGAAAAGTCATCTGTTTCGCTATTATCAAATGGTTTCTTGCCGTAGAACGGGTTATCCGGCCATGTGCCTACCGCAAACGGACCGCTTAATATACAATCATAAACCTCTACGTTTCGAACTTCTTGTTTAGATAAATCAGGAGCATTCGATCCCCACGTAATAAACGTAACACCATGTCCGCCGCAAAGATGGCATGATTTGATTTCAATGTCCTCCACGCTATTATTTTCACCGGGAGTAGCATGCCACCAACGGCGTCCTCTGGGGTCATTGTAAGAGGTTGACAAAGTTATAGCATCATCGTTTGAGAAGAAAACAAATCTATCTATTAAGATATGCTTTGTACTGCCGATTCCCAGGCCGTCGCCGGAAGCGCAGGTTGTCTCCTTACCGACTACGTTTGCAACGTAAGCCCTTTGTGTCCCTGTCATATTAGACAGATAACTATTTGCTCTCTGTACCGTAATATCTGAAAGCTCTACACCTTCGCAACGGAAGAAAGACAGTGGAAGAATATGCATACGGCATCCGCACCCCTTCCAAATATTAGCACCGTTTACGCCATCTAAGTTCTCACTGCCTGCATCATTCATACGAATTATTCCACCGCCTGTCACGCGTACGTTCTTGCACTTATAGGCAAGAATTAAAGGATAATTGTGACATAAAAATGAATGAGCCCAGTTTACACCGTTAAGTTCTATATCATGGCCGCGTACAACGTCATAATTATATTCCTTTTCACGTGGAGACTGCCATAAGACAGCACCTTTTTCAATACGTAGTTCTACGTTATCTTTCAATTGCAGACGAGTCGCAATGTATCTACGACCGTAGTAACTGTCATTTCCCTCGAGAACTACGGATCCGCCCCCGTTTTCATGCACATAATCAATTGCCGCCTGTATCGCGCTATTATCATTTGTATAGCCGTCACCTATAGCTCCGAATTCAGGATCAGTAACTCTTACAGTCAGATCAGGCAAGGTAAAGGCATATGGATTTTGGGTAAAGTCGCGGTAATTTTCAACCATAAAGCGATCTGCTATTTTAATCTCACCGTCTCCTGTCTCTACCGTTGCAATGAACAAAGACGGCATACGTGTAATTTTTCCGTTTTTAAACGGTATTACTATGGTAAAATTCATACCGTCTGCTTTTATCGTCGTTGTAGGAGTAAGGCCTCGTACACTTTCCATCCAGTTACTAACGTTTATCTCATAGAGCTTGATTGTTGCATTGGAATATTCCTCAAGCAGCTCACCTTTTATCGTCACCGTGTCTTCCTGTCCATTTGCAAGACATGACAATATCTTTCCGGCATAATTGTAAAAAGCCTTCTCTCTTTCAAACGTAATAGCATCTATAACAAGGCGTCCTTTCGTACCGCCTATTGGCATAATACGAAAGCCGCTTATACAACCGTCTTTATTGCTGCACGCCGACAGGTTTGCAAATACTGTCTCATATGCACCTGTGTTCTTTATAGATATCGTAACACTGTTATCCTCACTATATTCTGTAACCTCTCCGGATTTGTAATATATCTTGAATTTTTCGGTATCGGTATCGTTCTTTACTCGAAAAAGAATAGTATTCTTAACTGTTATCTTTGCATAATATTCAGTTCCCCTATCAGCTTCTATGAGAGGAGAGTCCAAATATGAACCTTCACCGTTAATAACGTAGATAAGCTTGTTATCTTCATACCCTATACTTCCTGCTGTAGCAGAAAAACCATTGACAGAAAGTTCACTTCCGAACTCAAAATCAATATTTTTCATAATAAGCCCCCTTAATTGTATGTGTTTTTCTCATTTAGGCTTATTATATCATACTTTTCATAGATTGAAACAATTCTGAAAATCTTTTACTCATAAAAATGTAAGTCATTTACACTTCCGATAAAACAGTTCTCAACTCGGCTTGTTTTTGAAACAAAAAAAAGATATATACAAATGTCAATATAAAAACACAGGCGAACTGTATTATTCACCTGTGTTTTTACAATATTGCGTCTGTATATATGTAGCGTAAATTTTGCTATTCGCAAGTTAATGCATCACTCCAAATTATCGCGCTAATTTATACATAATTTGACTAATGAGTATCTTCAATTACCTCATATTTTATAAACAAGAAAAATAGACTATCAATACAAAAATATACTACGAGGCTAAAAAAACCAGCGAAAATAATTTCATATATTAAAGTGATGTTTCCTTTTACTAACAAATCTAATAAATATAAACCTAAACGGCATATCCACACGATGGAAACAAGCAGTATTATAGTTTCAATAAATTTTGCAGTTACCCATTTAGGCTTAATTCTAATTTGTTTCCCGCATTTTTTGCAACAAAACTGCCAGGATGAGATAGTCTCTCTCATTCCACCACGCTTGTTACGTTTGAATTGTATTAAGAAATAATCAATAAATCTTGGTCTATGTATACACATTTCATGACTCCTTTTTTTGTGTCTACTTACTTGACTATAGTTACTTTTTATTCTCAGCCTCCATCATTTTCACAATGTTTGACAACCCTTCGTCAAAATCAAGATAGAGTTTATTTTCGGTTTTCAAACTACACATAAATGTCTGGGTTTTATCAAAAAATACAAAATGCGTTGCAGAAACTATAATATTATCCCCCGAACTGATTTCACCGTAAAAATCATTTGAAATCAAAACATCGTTGTTTTCTTTACAGACTTTTAAATAAATATATTCTTCACTTATCATTTCATCGGTCATCCAATCAGCAATGCCGCCGTAAAAGTTAATAAAAGTTTCGCGTGAATCGCAATAGACCACTATATATACTGTGTCTGATTCATCAAGTTCTATATCGGTTGTGTATACCCCTTGCTTTTTAGTGTCAGCATCCCAGTATTCAAACCCTTTAACTATCATAGAAAATTCATCATATAATTTAGGATTTGATAAATGTTGATACAATATTTTGCTGCAAGATGTTAAAAGTGTAGTCATGAATAAAATGACAACTAATAAGTCTAAAGCAACTGATTTTTTCATATTGTTACCTCGCTTTTTATTTGTCGCTTTGAATTAATGTGACTATACTATAAAATCCTGCAAAAGTCAAGGACGGCTTGATTTCTCAAACCGCCCCATATTTTTAGGCTATTTATCTGTTTTTCATCTTCCCTTGGTTCTTGTCAAACACCGCTTCGCCGATAGAAAAAGTCATAAACGCGAGACCCATAGATATCACATAAGTAAAAATAACACTTATCACAAATATTCTTGCCCAAATACTAAACACATCATACTCAGAAATATCAGGATAAAAAAGTATTATGCAAGAAATAAAATCCACTGACTCAATAATTGAAGGAATAAATTTTATAAATCTTTCTTTCACAAGCAGGCAAAGAATTAGTTGTATTACGTAAAGGAAAATAAATCCACCGCATAATAAGTAAAACCACATTAACATCGGTTCAGAAAACCACCATATATATATGTTATAACCTAGACAGAACCAAACAACGAACAATAATGCAAACATATTAAGCCTCCTATTCATTAAGACTATTGATTTTTTCTATTGAAGCAATTTGTATGGTAAGTTGACTTCCTAAAACAAATACATAAATCTTACGGCACCAATAAATCTTTTTCAAATATTTTAGATAAGAAAGAGACAGATAAACATTCTTGTTTATCAACTTCTTCTATACTATTTATTATCAGATCATCCCTTGAAGTAATCTCTTCACATTCTTCATATATAACCTTCAATATTTTCCCGTCTTTTAACAGCGTGTAAGATATGGTATTACCATTATCGGCAAATTGCAGCTCTGTTGCGTTACTTATAGCAATAACGTCAGCAGCCGTATTTGTTCCGGGCATCAATCCTACAAACGCACTGCTGTCTTTGAGATCCGAAATATGCACGTTGTATATCGGCAGAGGATTTTTATCGTTGAAATAGTCCGTCCAAAAAACGTAATACATACCTCCTTCCTCCACGTCAAAAGCACAGTAGTATACGTCTTCTACTTTTCTCATGACTCCTATGTCCAGCAATACGCTCATTGCTTTAAATCTATTATAGCAAAAGATTTGCCAATCCCTCCACACTTTGTTGTTGTACACAAGCTCTTCGTTTTTTGGATACTCACCGAAAAATGTAGTCAATTGTTCTAAACTGTATTGCTTATGTTGAACTTCTTCTAATGAGTTTTCATTCCTTATTATTTCATCAAGATTTAAATTGAATGTCTTGTCCGGATTATCTATTTTGTGAAACTTAATTTTATCTCCATTTGAAAAGAAGACGCTTGCTTCTACCTCAACGTAAAAAGAATCCTTTGATATCAATGAGTAATGACCTAACCAATAGTCAGCCCAATATTCACTTCTGCCATCAGAAAAGGCTCCTTGCTGAGCAACACTAATTCCTGAGGAAATATCGGCTCCGCTAAATATAGCCGGCTGAGACACACCTTCCATGGTTATTTCACCTACTGCAAAGAAGTCTCGTGTTATATAAAACCAAATATTTCCATCTTCAGATTCCCAATACGTATCTACCTGTTTCCAAGGAGTCATCATGGGTCCAATCAGATTTATGCACGAACACATAAAAATTGTTATAAAAAGCATTCCGATAATCAACATTTTCTTAGCCATACCGTACTTCACTCCTTTCAATTTGTCACTTCCGGACCTAAATAGTATACAACAATAGTTCTCTTTCCGGCGTATACTCGTGGATCTGTCCCTTTCTCCGTACGATTATATGAACGATAGGTAGGTCCCGTATTTTATAGGCAATTTTACCATTTCAACATCATTTTTTTCGCGAGCAGCCTTTAGTGGTATTCTTGGAGTATCTTCAAAAAATACACTCACTTCTTTTCATCTAAAACCTCCTTATTTGAAACACGTTATTGCGCGATCTAAAATTGTTGTTGAATCATCAGGGCTATTCCCAAAAATCATATTCGGAACAACGTCAACCTTCTATCCTCGGCCGATTAAGTCTCGTGCTCATCTTGAAAAGTTATATGCAAGTAAAAACAAAAATCCAAAAGCGTAATGTATACTGTCAATAAAATGAATATACATAAAAATCTACTTATTCCTTCTATGAATTTATCAAGCTCAAACGGAATCGGCATTGTGATTATTTTCTTCACGGGAAAAATCAAGATTGGAAATAGCACAACCGCAATAAATCTTCCTATCATCGGAATCATCGCGCTTTTAGAATGAATTTTTATAGTTTTACTACACTTTATGCACTTAAATCTCAACGCAGAAATATTTTGTATCTGAAATTTATTTCTTACTTTGCGTTGATATTCAAAAAAGCCAGGTCTATGTTTACAAGCTTGCGTTCCTGTTTTATTCATATTTCTATCTCCCCATGTATTTATAAAGGTCTGCATTCATAACGTCCTCTATCGTTTTTTTTCTTCGAGAAATTTTTACAAACGCAAAAACAAACGCCAATACAATCAAATGGAATAATATAATAAAGATTGCCACAGATAAAACGTGGCCTATTGTTCCATCGTATATTATCGTTTCTTTACCGTTTATATTTTGAATCAAAAGAGACGAATCTTCATTCACTATATTAAGCAAAGGAGTTTTTGAAGCGCTGTAATATTCAGTGCCGTCAACAGTTATACTATGTTTTTTTGAATATTGAAAGTCTTTCGTTGCATCATATACAGCTATCAGTTTTCCTTTTTTTGTAAATTCAACAACTATGTTCCCTCTGACAAATAATACCTGGATGTTTTCTCCATTCCAGTTGACGAAAAAAGTACCTTCTGAATTAATTCTGAATTCTGTCACTTTCATGTCTTCATGATTAATCATAAGTATTCTATCTTTGAACATCGTGTTTATCCCTATTAAATAATCCCCGTCCTCGGAAACGTCAAAAGAAGAAAATCTACTATGATATTCATCTACTGTTTTTTCTGTGGATATAATTTTTATATTTGAATTATTCCAAACCTTAAGTTGCATATCACCATCTTTTTCCATAAGATTATCATTCCATGCACTTGCCGGGATAACAAGTGCATGAAATGTCAGAAAAATAATCACATAAACTCTAATGAAAAACCTTTTCAATATTATCACTCCAGAATTTTTACAGAAAACTTATCAACATAAAAGTGTAACAAGTCTGCTATTTCTGCATAGTTGCCTTCAATATCATATCATAATCGCAAGCTGTTTTGCCATAGCTGTCATAAATGTTTACGTCTGCCCCTCCAGTGTTACTCTATCTTTTCTACTTCTTCAAACTTCATGAAAAAGAAGAATATGCTATCAACTAATAAGATTGTTATGAGAGTTAAAATAACATCGAAAAGAAGCCTATATATAAATTTATCGTAAACACTTTGTTTTACTAATAAACTGAAAATATACCTATTTAAGCGCCCAATGCGTGTGGAACCAAAAAACAATATTATATTTTCAATAAATTTCGCTGTAATACACTTAGTTGTCAGTCTAATATTAGCCCCACAATTTTTACAAGAAAACTCCCAAGACGCGATACGTTTTCGCATTCCTGTTCCTTTGATCTGTACGCGCCAATAATCAAAAATACTCGGTCGATGTTTACACATTGTTTTCACCATCTTTCTCACATGTTTCCACATTTATTTTTTAATGATGATTTTTATATCGTTCAGCAAGATACTCATCTGTATAAGATGAAAAGCCTACAAAAATACCTTGTTCGCAAAATATATATGTAGTTGTTTTTGTATATTTAAAAGGTTTTTTGCCAAAAACTCTATATCCATGATAATTTGCAATCTCAACATCATGATATATTGTTCCTTTTTCCGTTACATAATATTGTACGTAAGTACCAGAATCTAATATTTTCACATCGCTTAAAATAATGTCAGCGATTTTTTTGCCTAAAAATGAAAGAGCGGTGTTTAGTGTGTAATACCTACTCGTTTATAGCAAGGTTTCTATCTTTTCGTTTTTTTATTATAAACTTAATCATAAACGAATTTAAGAAAGCAAAGCCTATAGCAATAAGAGAAAACATTACTGAAATACCACTTAGCACCAAGAATGCGCCCCATAAGCCATTATCAATGTAAAACAGAGCAGTACGAATACAAAAATACAAAATATCAACAGCAAAAAGGAATGTTGGTATTAACTTGAAAATACGCTTCTCAAAAAAAAGATTAATTAGTAATTGTGCTACAAAATATATAATTGCTCCCCCAAAAAGCATTGCTATAATCATATTATAGTCTACCAAGCGTGCATCATACATAACCACAGATATAAAATACATAATCATATTCATAAAAAAACTCCTTAATTAACTATTCATTTGGTTTATCTCATCTACGGAAGCTACATCTACGGTAACGCCGTCTATTACATCGTTTGAAATAGTGCTAAACACACTAAAATCAGGAATCGTAATCAAAGTATGGTAATTATCGGATATGGAATATTCCACAATTTGTTGATAATAGCCTGCGTTAATATATTCAACTTTAAACTTTGTCGTTCTACTAACACTATAGTTGCCATTATTTAGAACATATACCCTTTGATTTTTAGAACCTAAAGTCCATACACTTCCCACTTTGTTGTTATTGCTGTCATATGCTATTTCATCTTTTACTGTTATTTCCTTACCTTCACAATACACAATGCTATCACGTGCCGCGTATATGATGATTCTGCGGTTATCAAGGCCTTCTATCCAACCTTTTTCATTAATTATGATTTTTTCAGAAATCATTTTACTAGTAACTTGCTTTGTTTGTAACGACACACTATCATCAGATAACATATTAAGGTTTACTTGATTATCATAGGTACTATTAATGATTGTTGCAATTTGCGCTATAACCTCTGCGTTTTTTACTAAACCTACATGCCCTACACCTTCAAAGATATAATCCGGTGATCCACATCCAGCGCTATGTAGTAATACTGTACCGTCACCATTGTTCGACGCATAAAGAAGTTCAACACCTTTCATAATATTTTCGAAAACAAGAGGTTGCTTCTTCATATCAAGATACTTGTAATGCAAGATTCTATATTCTATTTATAAGTCTTGCACTTCTTTTCAATTACATATTAATCCATATATAGTACAATATGTCAATACTTATTTTAAGATATTATAGTCGTTTGTTTTAAATGATATTTATTTTGTAATCAAACAGTCGAATATTTACTGTTATTACTTGGCATGGTTTAACTACCTTTCTGTATGCATATGACTTAAATTTTACCTACTTACACTTTTCCACACCAGTCCAAGTCACTTATGACGTTATAAACGTAAAAGCGGCATGATTACTCATACCGCTTCCCGAAAACATTATTATTTGTTTTATTGGACCGCTGCCCGTCGGCAGCTTTTTTCTACTGTAAATAAAATCAGTTGTTATAAAGTTCAGCTTGCTTTACAAGATTTTCGTACTTTTCTTTTGCATTGATTTGTGCTGCTTCGAAAAGTTCCTCTGCTCTTTCAGGGAAAGACTGAACAAGACGGCTATAACGTGTCTCGCTTAAGATAAAGTCTTTATAACTCTCTGTAGGAGCCTTGCAATCAATCGTAAGAGGATTCTTACCTTCTGCCTTGGCAGCCGGGTTAAATCTGAATGTCTGCCAGTAACCGCAAGCAACTGCCTTCTTCATTTCTGCCTGACAGTTGGACATACCACCTTTGACACCGTGCATCTCACAAGGAGCATAACCGATGATAAGTGAAGGTCCGTTGTAAGCTTCAGCTTCTTGAAGTGCTTTGATTGTCTGGTTCATATCAGCACCCATAGCAATCTGTGCAACGTATACGTAACCGTATGACATAGCAATTTGTGCTAAGTTTTTCTTGCCGATTGCTTTACCGGCAGCAGCAAACTGTGCTACCTGACCGATCTGGCTTGCCTTGGAAGCCTGACCACCTGTATTAGAGTAAACTTCTGTATCGAATACCATGATGTTGATATTTTCACCTGAAGCAAGTACGTGGTCTACGCCGCCGAATCCGATATCGTAAGCCCATCCGTCGCCGCCAAAGATCCATACCGACTTCTTGGAGAGATATTTTTTCTCTGCGAGGATCTTGTTCTTAAGTTCAAAGCAAGGACACTCTGCTGTGCAACCACAGTTTTCTAACATTTCAACGAGAGCTTTCGTAGCTTTTTCATTTGCAGCGCCATCCTCTACTGTATCGAGATAAGCCTGAGCAATAGCTTTTTTGTTGTCATCAGAAAGTTTTTCTACTAATTCTTTTACGTATCCGATAAGACGGTTTCTGATTGTCTTCTGACCGAGATACATACCAAGACCGTGCTCAGCGTTATCTTCGAATAAGCTGTTAGCCCATGCAGGACCGCGACCGGAATCACGATTAACTGTATAAGGTGTAGCAGGAGCTGAACCACCCCAGATTGATGAACAACCTGTTGCGTTGGAGATATACATTCTTTCTCCGAAGAGCTGTGTAATAAGACGAGCATAAGATGTCTCTGCACAACCTGCGCAAGATCCTGAGAATTCGAGGAGTGGCTGGTTGAACTGACTGCCCTTAACTGAGAAATCTGAGAAAGACGTAGGCTTCTTTGTAACTGTTGCTACAGCATAATCGAATGCAGCCTGCTGATCAAGCTGTGATTCCTGAGGAACCATCTTAAGAGCCTTAGTCTTGGAAGGACATACGTTTACGCAAAGGTTACAACCCATACAGTCAAGAGGACTGATGGACATTGTAAACTGATATTCTTCACAGCCTTTACCCTTCATCTGAACCATCTTTGTAGAAGCAGGAGCATTAGCAGCTTCTTCGCTGTTCATAGCAAAAGGACGAATTGTTGCATGAGGACAAACGTATGCACACTGGTTACACTGGATACAGTTTTCAGGAATCCACTCCGGAACGTCAACTGCAACACCGCGCTTTTCATATGCAGCAGAGCCCTGTGGAAACTGACCGTCAACGTAGTCAACGAAAGCAGATACAGGCAAAGCGTCACCATTCATAGCAGAAACAGGTCTGAGTACTGTTTTAACAAATTTAACAAGATCAGCGCGTTTGCCTTCTACAGCTGCCTCAGCCTTATCATCTGTAGCATCTTTCCAGCTCGCAGGTACGTCAATCTTAACGATTGCATCTACGCCTGCGTCGATTGCCTTGTAGTTCATCTCTACAACAGCTTCACCTTTCTTCATATATGACTTCTTAGCAGCAGCCTTCATATAACCGATAGCTTCGTCGATAGGAAGAATGTTTGCCAAAGCGAAGAATGCAGATTGGAGAATCGTATTTGTTCTCTTACCCATACCAATCTCTCTTGCTTTATCAATAGCGTTAACTACGTAGAATTGAACGTTATTCTCAGCGATATAGCGCTTAGCTTCTGCAGGCATATGTTCTTCAATCTCTTCCGGTGTCCACTGACAGTTGAGGAGGAAGATGCCGCCGGGCTTAACGTCATTAACAATCTTATAGCCTTTAACAAGGTATGAAGGATTGTGACATGCTACAAAGTTTGCCTTTGTTACATAATATGAAGACTTAATCGGAGCATCGCCAAAACGAAGGTGTGATATTGTGATACCGCCTGTCTTCTTTGAGTCATACTGGAAGTATGCCTGGATAAATTTATCTGTATGGTCACCGATAATCTTAATAGAGTTTTTGTTAGCGCCAACCGTACCGTCGCCGCCAAGGCCCCAGAACTTACAACTAATAGTTCCTGCAGGTGACGTATCAACTTTAACGTTCTCCTCAAGAGACAGGTTTGTTACGTCGTCTACGATACCGATTGTAAAGCTGTTCTTAGGCTGTGCAGCCTTAAGATTCTCATATACGGCAAATACGCTTTGGGGAGGAGTGTCTTTTGAGCCAAGACCGTAACGGCCGCCTACAACCTTTGCATCGATGCCGTTTGTAGCCAAAGCTGCAACAACGTCGAGGTAGAGAGGCTCACCAAGAGAACCCGGTTCTTTTGTTCTGTCAAGGACAGCAATTTTTTTACATGTAGAAGGAATCGCTGCAATAAGTCTGTCTGCACAGAAAGGACGGTACAAACGAACTTTAACAAGACCAACCTTCTCGCCGTTTGCATTCATGTAGTCGATTACTTCCTCGATAACGTCACAGATACTGCCCATGGCAACAATAACTCTGTCTGCATCAGGTGCACCGTAATAGTTAAAGAGCTTATAATTAGTGCCAATCTTAGCATTAACTTTATCCATGTATTCTTCAACGATTGCAGGAAGTGCATCGTAATACTTGTTGCAAGCTTCTCTATGCTGGAAGAAAATATCACCGTTTTCTGCGCTGCCGCGAAGTGCAGGAGATTCAGGATTGAGAGCATGCTTTCTGAAATCAGCAAGAGCATCCTGATCGATCATTTCTTTAAGATCTTCATAATCCCAAGCTTCAATCTTAGAAATCTCGTGTGAAGTACGGAAGCCGTCAAAGAAATTGAGGAAAGGAACTTTGCCTTTAATAGCTGACAAGTGTGCTACTGCGCCTAAGTCCATAACTTCCTGAGCATTTGTGTTAGCCATCATAGCAAAACCTGTTTGACGGCAAGCATATACGTCTGAATGATCGCCGAAAATATTCAGTGCATGTGATGCAACACAACGAGCTGATACGTGAATTACGCAAGGAAGTAATTCACCTGCAATCTTATACATGTTAGGAATCATAAGGAGCAAGCCTTGTGATGCTGTGTATGTTGTTGTAAGAGCGCCGGCAGCTAAGCTTCCGTGAACTGTACCTGCTGCGCCTGCTTCTGACTGCATTTCGATAACTTTAACTTCGTCACCGAAAATATTCTTAAGGCCTGTTGCTGACCATGAGTCAGTAAGTTCGGCCATTACACTTGATGGTGTGATAGGATAAATACTTGCTACTTCTGTAAAAGCATAGCTCACGTGAGCGGCAGCGGTATTACCATCCATTGAAATCTTTCTACGTGCCATTACTAATTATTCTCCTTTATATGCTGCTGTAATTTTATCGCAAATAGCCTGTGCTGTTAAACCGTATTTTTCAAGAAGGGCTGCCGGAGTACCTGACTTACCGTATTTCTCCTCTACACCTATACGAAGAACTTTGCAAGGAGCTGTATCGCAGATAGCTTCGCAAACTGCGCCGCCCAAACCGCCTGTAACGTTATGTTCTTCAACAGTAACGATAAAGCCCGTTTCTTTAGATGCTTTTGCAAGAATATCCTTATCGATAGGTTTAATTGTATGCATGTCGATAACGCGTGCATTAATACCTTTTGCAGCGAGGAGTTCTGCAGCCTTAAGAGACTCTTGAACCATAAGACCGGTCGCAACGATTGTAAGGTCATTTCCTTCTTTAATTTGAACGCCTTTGCCAAGTTCAAATTTAAAAGTTTCTGCATCGTGAACTGCTTCTACAGCAAGTCTGCCAAGTCTGATATAAACAGGACCGTCATGGTCGATAGCTGCTTTGATAGCTAAGTTTGTCTCAACTTCGTCACAAGGACTAAGAACTACCATGTTAGGAAGTGCTCTCATAACTGCCAAGTCTTCTACACATTGGTGAGAAGCGCCGTCTTCACCTACTGTAAGGCCGGCGTGTGTAGCACCGATTTTTACGTTGAGTTTCGGATAGCAGATAGAGTTTCTGATCTGCTCGCAAGCTCTTTCAGATGCGAACATAGCAAACGTGCTGGCAAATACTACTTTACCTGTCGTAGCAAGACCTGCAGCAACGCTCATCATGTTGGCTTCTGCAATACCCATGTTGAAATGTCTCTCAGGGAACACTTTTCTAAATGTATCTGTTTTTGTTGATTTAGACAAGTCAGCGTCTAAAACAATTATATTTGTATCTGCGCCGTACTGAGCAAGGGCTGCTCCATAAGCTTCTCTTGTTGCTACTTTACCCATAGTCTTACGCCTCCTTTGCGATCTCAGCTTCAATAGCTGCTAACTTCTCATCCAGTTCTGCAATAGCCTGGTCTCTTTGCTCCTGGTTAGGTGCAGTACCGTGCCAGCCATACTGATTCTCCATGAATGAAACATCTTTGCCCTTGATGCATCTGCAAACTACCATTGTAGGTTTGCCTTTAACTGTCTTAGCAGCTTCAATTGCATCTTTAATCTGTGCATGATTATGTCCGTCAACAACGATAACGTTCCAACCAAAAGCGATGAATTTATCAGCAATCGGTTCCGGATTCATAACGTCTGTAATGTTGCCGTCGATCTGAAGTCCGTTGTAATCAATGAAAGCCGTAAGGTTGTCGAGTTTGTAATGAGCGGCTGCCATAGCTGCTTCCCAAACCTGACCTTCTTCAAGCTCTCCGTCGCCGAGGATTGAATATACACGATAGTCTTTATTGTCAATCTTACCTGCAAGGGCCATACCTACTGCAGTAGAGATACCCTGACCAAGTGAACCTGTTGACATATCAACACCGGGAACATATGTCATATTAGGGTGTCCTTCTAAGTAGCTGTCTACTTTACGGAATGTATACAAATCTGCCTCCGGGAAAAATCCTTTAACAGCAAGTGTAGCGTACAAAGCAGGAGCGCAATGTCCTTTAGAAAGAACGAAGCGATCTCTGTCTGCCCACTTAGGATTCTTAACGTCAACGTTCATTTCATCAAAGTACAGCGTCGTGAAAATATCTGTACAAGAAAGTGATCCGCCGGGGTGACCTGATTTTGCAGAAAATACTTCTTCGATAACGTACTTTCTGATGATTGTAGCTGTTTTCTGAAGCTCTAAAGCTTTAAGCTTATCCATAAATAAATCTCCTTCCAGTTTCTGATTTAGTTTCTAGATTCTATTTGTGAAATGGTGTCAACACGTGCCTGATGTCTTCCGCCTTCAAACTCTGCGTTATACCATTCATCAACTATCATTTTAGCAAGCTCTCGGCCTACTACTCTTGCGCCAAAGCACAATATATTTGAATTGTTATGTTGTTTTGACAACTTTGCTGAAAAAGGTTCTGAACAGCACACTGCTCTGATTCCCTTTACTTTATTTGCAGCAATCGAAATGCCTACGCCTGTTCCGCAAATCAATATGCCTCTCTCACACTCGCCGCTGGCAACACTGTTGGCAACCTCTTCAGCCTTAAGTGCATAGTTACTTGCGCCGGTATCATTCGTACCAAAGTCCTTAACTATCTCACCTTTACTCTCAAGGTGTGCTTTGATAATGTTCTTAAGCTCAACCGCCGTATGATCATTACCTATTGCGTACATGGATGTCCCCTACCTTCTGTCATTTATTTTTAAACATGAAAAATCTGCAGCCACTTGGCCACCAATTCATCATTATACACTTGAGTAGTAAAAAAATCCACTAATAATTTGCATTTTACGGCTCATAATAGGCTTGTAAAAGTTAAAAATTAGTGAATGGAGATGGTTTTATATCTATGGAAAAAGAAGAGAAGCGATTTATGAAAAAATACCCCTGTGAAAAATCTTTTTTGACAAATCCTGTAGCATCTGTAAACGACACCACAGGATACGTCCCAAAGATTCCTGCCGACTACAATGAAGCAGAAAATTACGAGGATTTATGTCAGGTTCCCGTAAGCAGCAGGGAATCATCTGAACAGCACTCATAATTTTCACGGATGAACTCACAGATTATCTTTCCGATTAATCTGTGACCTTGTACCGACGGATGTATTCCGTCAGTACAAATAGTATTTTTATAATCATGGTCTATAAGAAAGGGTGTTCTGATATCTATTATATCAACGCCCTTTTTTGCCGCACACTGTTCAACAAGTCTGTCATAAGATTCCTGCCACCTATATAAAATATCAATATCTCCCAACCACTTTAATATATTTTCGTAAGACAGTTTATCAGATATCCAATTCATATATTTTTCAGAACACAATGGCACAAGATTACAACAGGCAACGTTAGCACCAAAGCTTTCGGCATAATCAATCATTTTACAATACGTGTCAATGAAATCTTTACGTGCTGTCCGGGCAAAATGCTCTCCGTCCGGGTTTTCTGATATTTCCTGCCACTTATGATTGCTGTCATTACCTCCAAATTCAATAATAACAAGCGTATTCACATCACAGTTCGATTTATTTAAATTTGCCTGCATACGTTCAAGGCCGTCTGTAACACGATTTCCCATATGAGAAAAATTAAAAATCTCTATTCCGGTATTTCGAACCTGTTCAAACCTTTCTTCTTTGCAGGTTACGTACCGAGCACGTTCAGCGCTATACGTTACGCCTTTTAAGATTGAATCTCCGAATATAAATACTTTATTGATTTGTCTTTTCATAAGGCTATCCTCCGCGTTTTAATTTGCACCTATAGTCTTACCTTTTTTCACTGTATTTTCCACCTACTTACTCAAAATCATAATATCCTGATTGTTTCCGTCACTCTACAAACAAACCAAAATTACTCTACCGACCACAAAACAAGCCTCTCCTCATAGTAGAATCGCCGTAAAAAGCACGATAAATACTCTTGTAAACTATTTTCTCTTTTTACTCTGCTATTCTTTATGCCGTGGAAACCCTTGTTTTTCACATTTTTTTATGGTAACCTATGAAAAGACATAAAATATATTAGAACGGAGTAATCACGTTGGATAAAATAACACAATTACGTCGGGATAGCCGCATTGTTATTGCATGGGTAACAAATCCATATGCATCCCGTTCCATCGTAGAATGTGCCCGAAAAATCGCTGACGAAAGCAAAGCCGAGTTAATGATTATAAGTATACAGAATTCTATAAAAAATAATTGGTCTTCTACAATGAAAGATTTGGAAATCTTAGTCGATGCTGCGCACCACGTAGATGCAGAATTAACCGTAATGTATTCAGATAACAAGATGGAAACGGCATTTAAGGCAATGACCTCGGTAAAGCCTGTTGCAATGGTAATGGGTGTTCCCGATACCACAGGGAAAAACGATTTTGTAGAGTTACTTTTGAATTATGATAGGAACGTTTGTGTTTATACCGTAGATTCTCACGGCAACGCACTTAAGTTAGGATAAATAAAGGAGCATAATACGTATTATGAGTTACATAACGATTGCATTTGAAGGTATTGACGGAAGCGGTAAAGGTGTACAATTCTCACGGTTAAAAGATAAACTGGAATCTATGGGCCTTAGGGTAGGCACAATGGACTTTCCAAAATACGACTCTTTTTTCGGAAACGAAATAGGCATTTTATTAGCCGGCAAAGGTAGCGCTACTGCGGCTACGGTAGATCCCAAATCAATGGTCCTTTGGTATGCTATGGACAGAGCTATGGCCTATCGTGACTTTCCTCCGTCCGAAGATTGTGACGTTGTCTTGCTCAACAGATCTACGTTAGCAAATGCTGCCTATCAGGGAACCCGTGTCAGCATTGTTGAACAAAACGAATTCATTAAGTGGATTTTTGATCTTGAATTTAACCAATTAAAAATTCCTCAACCAGACTTATTCTTCCTGTTTGACATTCCTGTCAAAACCTCCACGAACAACGTTGCTAAGAAAGGTCATCGCGACTACGTCGGAGACAGCGCAGATGTGTATGAAAAAGACCTTAGCTTCTTAGATTCCGTCCGCAGATCCTATCTTGCCTGTGCAAATATTATGGACAGTATCGTAAAAATCGACTGTACAGACGGGACAATAAACATGAGAAGTATAGAAGATATACATAATCAGGTATTCGACATAATCCGTGAAAAATTTCCGGATATTATAAAATAAAAAAGGGCCCGAGGAAATTATTCCCCGGGCGATTATTTATCGTAATATCGGTTACCCTAATTCAGCAATAATCGAGTCAATCACATCGTGCATTTTATCTAACTTTGACTCCATATCTGCCACTAACTTTAACTGCGTTCTGGCTCTGTCAAGATTATGTTCAGGGTAATGAATTCCAAAATACACGTCTCCTGCCAAGTAATCGGCCAAAAATCTCATCCCGCATTCCAAAGTGAGCAGAATGCATGATTCCGGAAGCAACCGAATCTCCATAGGCGTTAACGCCTTAGACATTTTGCTTAAATATCCTTTTGCATAGGCCTCAAAATAATCCAGCTTCATCCACACTTTATTAAGATCCTTCTCATCCTCAGCTGCAGAGCTTGCTGCAAACCTGATACTGTCTCCAAAATCATAAAGCGCACTGCCCGGCATAACAGTATCAAGATCAACAAAGCAAAGCACGTCATCTGTTTCACTGTCCATAAGAATATTATTAAGCTTAGTATCATTATGAGTAACCCGCAGAGGAACAGTGCCCTTTTGTATCTCATCTATAATAATACCGCAAAAATCTTTACGTGTTCTTATAAAATCTATTTCCTGTTTAACCGAAGAAGCTCTGTTTGCAACGTCGTCGCAAACAGCTTTATCAAAGTCACAGTATCTGGAAACTGTATTGTGAAAATTGGCAATGGTTTCTGATAACGTATCGGCAGGATACTCTGCCAGGATTTGCTGGAAATCCCCCAATGCCACACCTGCTTTGTACATAAGACCAGTGTTTGAAGCTGTATCATATGATACACTGTCTTCGATGTAATCATATGCTCTCCAACAACCGCCATCATCATCAAAATAATAAATAGCTCCGTCTTTTGTAGGGATTATATTGAGCGTACAGCGACATGTTTCTTTCCCCTTCTGCTCAGTGACACGGCGGATATGTTCTGTAACGCCCTTTACGTTCTCCATCAAGCCAACAGGATCTTTAAAAATAGATGTGTTTATCCTTTGAAGAATGTATCTTACGTTGTTTCCGTTATTTGTGTTTGATATTATGTAGGTCTCGTTAATGTGACCTCTCTTTAAAACAGTCGAGGAAATATTGTCACCGGCAAAATCAAAAGTCTTAATTAACTTTGACAAATCCCTGTTATCGGTCATAGCTTATTTATCCTCCGAAGGAACGTATTGTGTAAGTTTAATTTTAAAATTACCATTAAGGACACGAAGCTCATCCATAAAAGCTTTAATGTTTATATCTGAAGCAACCTTAATGTGATAAGTAAGTTCAGTAAGAGTGCCTCCACCCGTAATTCTGACAGAGTCGAGAGAATATGCAGATACATATTTTTTGAGTGTATCATCCAGAAGGCCATCATAGTTAATACTCTCCGGAATAGCAATAATAAGAGTCTTCTTAACAGCAGTACCCTTACGACTGCCAAGAGCCGTGAAAACTATTATAAAAGCACACGTGATTAAGACAAATAAAAGCGCAGGTACGTATAATCCGGTACCGGTGATAAATCCTGTACCCATACCAAAGAAAATAAAAGCTATGTTTCTCGGTTTGATAATAGCACTTCTATAACGAATAATCGACAAGGCTCCGGCAAGACTGAAGGCCCTGGCAATATTTGTACCTATAACAGAAAGCAAAAGTGCAACTACAACAGGTATAATAATCAAAGTAAGTCCTAATTCTCTGTCAAAAGAAAACTCACGCGTAGTTACCTTGTAAGTCAAATAAATAATAATACCAAGAATAAAAGCAACAACAATGGCAATCAACATATTAATAACGTTCGAAAAGCTGTTTATTGCTATGATATTATCCAATAAAGCCAAAATTTTATCAAACATCTGTTTCCTCTCCTGCATGTCCAAATTTTATATATTCGCCGTAAAGCGTTTCATTTTTATCCATAAGCATCTTCACATAATGAGAACAATACTTAGAAAAAGTCTGATTGCGATATCCATATTTTGACACAATCTGAACGAGCCATAAGGGTAACTTCTTACCGGTCTTAAGCTCAAGGACTGCAACTTTCGGGGGATTAACTTCATCACCGTAGCTACCGTGAGCCAAATCCAAGTCCATCCATCTTGTCCTTATATTAAAATCAAAAGTAATACGAAGTTCCGGTGAGCTTTTGTCAAACAACGCAACGCGTTCATAACTTACTACGTTCTTAGCCTTGAGTCTCTTTGAAATTATTGCGTACTGAATTTCCTTGAGAATTTGACAACTGGATACGTTAAAAGATTCTAACCATTTTTGATTATCATCAGTGAAAATATCATTCTTCTCCCATCCGTCGTTTATCTGTTTCTCAGTCTGCCTCAAAAAGTCCATTGCCTCACTAAGAGGAAGAACAGCTCGGCGCTTAATTACCAATCCGTTATACTTGGACTTAAGTTCAATAAACGACTTGTCAGTATTTGTCCCGTAAATCCTCAAACGAACTTTCTGCCTGTAATCCACACCATTCATTGTCTCCGCGAAACAATCAAGGTCCTCGTTCTCAAGATATATACTGCTAATTGTATAGCAGCCGTTACTGTCAGCATGCTGGTCGATAGAAACGTACGGCTTCAAATCTTCCAACATCTGCTCCATTACATCAAATGAAACAGGAAATTTAAATTCATATCTGCTAAAGTTTTCAATAACCGCCATACGTTCACCACCTTCTTTACCGTCGTTTCCGTCTAATCAACGCTTCATTCTATCCTATAAAAAAATTTATGTCAATTGATATTTGCACGCAAGGCGCACCGCCTCATGCATGCTTACAGGGCTGGCCAAATTCTTCCATGCAATATCAAATGCAGTACCGTGGTCAACAGACGTTCTCAAGAAAGGAAGTCCGTGAGTTATTGAAATAGTACGCTCAAAATCAAGAGTTTTGGCCGCTATATGTCCCTGATCGTGGTACAAGGACAATACACAGCTGTATCTTCCTTTATGAGCCAAATGAAAGACAGAATCTGCCGCCACAGGACCGCAAACACCAAAGCCCGGCAATCTGTTATTTAAAATTTTCGCTGCTTCTGCCACAGCCGGTTCAATAATCAGTCCTTCTTCATCGCCAAACAAACCGTGCTCTCCATTATGAGGATTTAATCCTGCGACTGCCATAACTCCTTCACAGAGTCCGAGTTTCTTCAAAGCCTCACTGCACCTTACAATATAGTCGATTAATCGTTTTTGCGTAATTGCTTTAATACTGTTGCTTAAGCTCAGGTGTCTTGTAACAAAGAAAATCCGCAGACCGTCCGTTTCAAACATGGTAAGCGGATCATCAGTGCCTGTAAGCCCTGCGTATATCTCAGTATGTCCAATATACGGGACCTTCGCCGCTTTAAGGGATTCTTTATTTATAGGTGCTGTAGCGACCGCCTGACAAACACCTTGCTTACAAAGCTCAACAGATTTCTTTATATATTCGAACGATGCACGTCCGCCGCAAGCCGTTACCTTTCCCGGCTCTACTCTGTCCAGGCCGGTCTCTACGTGACAAATATATTTACCGTATTTCTCTCCGAAATCCTTTATATTGCAGATACTTGCTACATTCTCTAAAACGTTTATATCACCTATTATTACAGGACAACAACTGCTAAAATCAAAATCACTATCTAGCATTTTCACAATTATTTCAGGACCAATGCCGCTTGGATCTCCCATCGTTACCGCAATTTTCTTCATATAACGACCTCCATCTTATAATCAAACCTATTATAATTATTTACTTTTAGAGTTCAAATGTCTGTTTCTGTTTTTATTAATTAGAAATGCAATAAAAAAACCTGCTGCAAAGCCGCCGAAGTGGCCGTAATTATCAATTCCCGTGCGTATCAATCCATAAAAGAGATTATATATAACCATGAAAGCCAACATCAGATAATTACCTGCCTGACGAAAACTCTTCGAATATTCTCCGAAAAACATTCTATATATCAGAACGCCGCCAAGCCCCATAATCGCGCCGGAGGCTCCCAAGGAGAAACTCTCAGTGAGGAACAAGAAGGACAGAAAGCAGCCAAATAATCCAGAAAGCAAATAAACAATAATAAACTCTAAATCTGTATAATATTTTCTGACGACACTCCCCAGGTAAAGCAAAGAAATCATATTTCCTGCCAAATGAGCTATATCTGCATGAAGAAACATCGCGGTAAAAAGGCGCCACACATCTCCATCTAATATCAGTGTTGTATTTTGAATTCCATAGTACTGAAGCGGTTTATAGCCGTATTTTGCAGAAAATATTAAATCTAAAGCAAAAATACATACATTAATACAAATAAGGATCCACACCGGACTAATTGGATTTGTGTGCCTTATAGGCCGTAATTGCCGGTAAACAACTCTTCTTCGTTGTTTTTTTTCTTCCAACACCTGACTTCTCGTATAATAATCCATATTAATGAGATGCTTTGAATCCTCAAGAACACCGCGGATATTTTTATCAGGCTTTCGGCCTGAGATCGTTACGTATATGCCAGGCTTCATGTCGTATATTATAAAATCTACAAGAAAGCCGTTCTCATCCATTTCCTTCTGTTTTCCCTTGAACACAGGCGCCAGAAACGGTGAAAAATCGCCATAATCCTCAAAAACATAAATAACACTCATCATAGCAGACCTACGCATAGAATCCACACAGGCTATGCTCCTTGCTCTTTGAATTGAGTTGTTAATATTGCTTATAATCTGTTCTTGGGTACTGTTGCCGGCAACAACACACATAACCATAGCACAGGACATAGCGCCAAGGTCTCTTTTAACAAGACCTCCGCCTCCTGCTATCGGTGAAAATCCGGCATCATGAATAAGTGAAAAAGCAAGGCTGTCGGCAAAACTCTTACAATTAGCCCCTTCTGACATATCCGCCGCCTCGCTTATTTTCATTTTGGCGTTTCATATCAATAAGACGCTCATCACTTTCTTTAATATAGCGAGCGAGTTTATCTTCAAAAGCTGAAGCTGTATCTGATGTAAGTTCCTCATAAAGCGGTGGTGGTTCGCTAAAAAGAATGTTTGGATCAGATCGTGCAGCCTTAACTTTATCCTGACGAGATTGTCTTTTTTGCTTCTGTTCTTTGATTGCGTTATCCTTTTGCTCCTTCGTCAGATCATTAACCTGAGGTTCCTGAAGGACTCCACCCTCAATCAAAATATCGTCTGCTCTTTTAATGGACAAACGCTTCTTTCCATCATGTTCCGTAGCCAAAGCAACAACCTTAACTGTCTGGCCTACGTATAGAAAATCCTTGATATCTTTAACAAAATTCTTTGAAATTTCTGAAATATGAACTAATCCTGAAGAACCATCCTCTAATTGAACAAATGCGCCAAAATTCATAAGCGCGCAAACTTTGCCGGTCAAAATACTGTCCAAATCTGACATATAAAAAAAAATTCCATCCCTTCAACTATTGTTAATTATCCGATTTGATATATACTGTCTCATTGTCCTTAACGTACCCGAGTATTTCCCTCGCCTTACGTTCTACGTACTCGTCAGTACCTATCATCTGTTGTTCTTCCTCAAGAGATTTAAGTTCCTGTTGTGCTTCTGAAATCTTATCCTGCAAATCCTTGTTTTTGTCAATATTACGAGTCAACACGCTCTGCTGAGAAAGGAGCAAAGCAATAAGACCGATAAAAACTATTAAAAATAAGAGATTTTGCAAATTAAATATTCTGCGCATGTTAATCACTCGCTTTATCTTTAGTAATAACCTATGTAATTATATATTGTATTTCCAATTTCGTAAAGTATTTTTTTAACAAAATGTTAAATTTTTATTCAGGAAGTAAGGTAAAAGACTTAATTGTTATCGTATCCGTCACCCGACAACTATTGAAAATATCAAAACGTATACTATGAATATCTCCCGCCCACCATCCGGTATCTAACAGATCAACCTTAAGTGTAACGTATCTTTCCCCACTGTATTCTGTATGAACCACGGTAGAAACGCCCGCTGTAGCACCCGATATATTTCCGCTGCACAAAAATAGCTCCGCTGTCAGAGACTGTTCACTGTTAGAATAAGGAATTTTGTATACAATCTCAAGATAACCGTAATTATCAGCCTCATACACTTCTTCAAGAGCTTCATAGTCAATGTAAAAATACGGATCATGGGCATCCTGTAAAGTTATTACTAGACCGTCTGAGGTAATTTCTCCTGCACAACGTTTGAATCCGGACAAGAATTTTTTATTATCACTCTTAGTAAAATCAATTTCGATTTTATCCGGTAAAACAACAGGTGGTTCAAGAGTAGGATCACCCCATTTTCCATTTAGCCATACCAGTCTTTTATTAAGCCATTTGCCCAAGAAGTTACATGCATCCATATGAACACGAAATGTATTTAAATCTGCCGTACTGTGATGATGTATAAGTGCCCTGTCAGCCGGAAGACCCCAACGACTGTAATCTCTTTCATAGGCTTGCGAATACTTTTCACCCATCATAAATACTTGTGACGCAACGTCTTTGAGCTCCTTATAGTGCTTCATCCACAAATCGGAACACATCTGTTCAAACCAATCGATTTTACCAAGTAAAACGTACCAGAGATTTACTCTGACCCCTTCGCTTGAAGATAAATTAGTGGCATAGAATCCACTGCTTGAATGAGTAGTCGAATAATGCGTGTTGGCCATCGAGAAGTCAAAATCCCACGGAGCTGCCAGTGTAAGGACTCCATCTCCTTCAGGGCTCAAATCTACATACATGTTAAACGTCATTGCATCAAGGTTTTTGGCAATCTCATCTAACACGCACATTGCGACGGCTGATTCAATATTGAACACAGCGCTTATTGTTTCTATTTGCTTTTCAGTTGCTGTCTTACCCTTTAAATCCTTCTTTACTGTTAATTGTCCGTTCCTGCTTAAAGAGTAATATTTGTTTTCATACACAGCAGAAGCAACAACTTTGAACACACCTGAAACGTAATTTGATACGTATTTTTTCTGTGCATCCGTATACGTACTTCCGGATAGAGTAAAATTCATAGCATTATACGTCATACTCTTACCGTTTCTGTCTGTAACGGTAATCCCTGGGTATACAACGACAGTTTCAGGTTCATCTGTGCGGCCGCCCTGTCCAACTAACAAATATCCTGTCTGAACATTTGTATCTTCATCTTTCTTTTTCGGTATATCTATTCGATTTTCATTTATCTGAGTGTGTTCACAAAGCAAGTAAACACCCATGTATTTACTATTGACGTATACCTCTACAGGAGTGCAATCTGCGCTGTAGTATTTTCCTTCTAAAAGGACTCCGGCAAATTTAAAGGTCGCCCACGTTCTTAACATAGATCCATCATAGTAATCAGCCATGAGGCACCAGTTTTTAAACTCATTACCGCCATTGAGACCGAGAAATGATTGTTTTGTGTCAAATTTGATTCTATATGGTTTCTTAGGAGCGGCAGCAGTTGAATTACCGCGCACTCTTATTTTGGCAGGACTATTTGTAAAAACGTATTTACTGTCACATCTGGACAGGCTGATAGTTGCATCTACATACTCTTCTTTTGACGTGATATCTACACGATTTGCCGTACTGATATCTACTCGCGGCAAATCATTTTCAAAAGGATTGATTGTCGGTGTAGGTGTCGGAGTAGGTGTCGGAGTCGGAGTAGGAGTAGATGTAGGTGTAGGAGTAGATGTAGATGTAGGTGTAGGGGTTGACGAATCCGTAGAGGTAGCTGTAGCTGTTAGCGTTGGTGTAATAACTATGGTAGGAGTAGTCTCTATCGCCGTAGCAGTAGCAGTTACGGGCGCTGTTGTTGAGCCCGGCTCTATTGTTGTGCCGGGATCTGCGGTAGGATTAATACCATTATCATTTTGACAGCTAACTGTGAGAATGATAACAGCAACCAACATAATAAAAATAAAATAAATTAAACTCTTTTTATTTAGCATCATCATAAATAATTTTAAACGTGTCTCTTATATTCTGAAGATTTCCTGTTGTTACGTAATAGTCGTATTCAAATACCTTACATCTCTCCATTCTAGCCGTAATGAGCGGTGCTACATAGTTAGTTGCGCCATCCACAGACTCTTTTGTGCCATTATAGGAAAATCTACCGGCAATAAACTGTTTAGCAATAGGATTATAGATGCCAAGACCGTATCCGTTTGCATCTGTCCATGCACACCATCTCTCATCATTTGTAGAACGTAAAGTAAAATATGCATTCTGATTACCTCCCCAGAACGGAAGATCCTTTTTTGTTGTCAACGTATCGTTTGTCCACGGCTGTCCGCCTGCATAATAATGGAAAGTATCTAAATAGCTTATAACGTACACAGCCGGTAATTCCTGGTGAGGTGTATTTATTCTCATATAACCGGAATAATCAATAAATCTATTTCTCACTTGAATATATCCATTCTTAAGAGAATAAACATTTTCCATATAACACTGACACGCAACGCCCTTTTGAGCCCAATCCATAGGAATGCATTTAATGTAAATACTGTCCTCGTTTACAGTAAAATCTACAATTTTACTTCTATTCTTATGTAAATCTCCACCCTGAACAGGATTGTAACTCCAAAGCGTACCATTATACTTCTCAGGTTTATACGGAGCCTCTATATCTCCATAATAAGATTGCTGAATTAGTCTTCCTTCATCAGCTCTGTTAAGCAGGTTACCAAGAGAATCATCATTATCCTTCAAATCTTCAAGATAACATACTCCTCCTCCCATAGAAAGATCTATACCGAATTTATGATTATCGTTCTGAATATAAACAAATTCTGAATCAGGCACGTCTCTTATATCTGTCGAGAGTGATAAAATGTCAAAGTGACACTTTTTTCCTTTAAATGCCTTAAAAACAATTTTAGTAATCTTTGTTCCTTTGTTTCCGTCAAGGAAATTATTTATCAATCCGGAAAAAGTAACATTTTCACCTGGTTCTAAATAAAAGACTTCTTCGATGCTACCCTGAGAAGACTCATAAGAAAGCCAACCTTCTAAATAATTATCACTGGTGTATAAAATTTTATAATAGTTAAAATCATTTTCTTTCTCATAGTTAAGGTCAATTGTCATTTCCTTCGTAACATAATAAACATTGCCTTCCTGACTGTCAAAGCCGGATACACTAATACGATTCTTGCTATTCTCATCAAAAATAATGGAATAATAGCTCGGCTCAGGTTCAGGAGTTTGAGTAGGCACAGGAGTACTCTCGTTTATCACATCCTGACCGCACGCAATTAAAATCAAAGTCAACACAACCGTCAATAATAAAGAAAATAATTTAATGCTACGCCCCATAATCAAACCCTCTTCTGTAAAATTTACTTTTCGAATGGTAGAATAATTTTAAATCATTTT
>JAFWZX010000035.1 GCA_017517275.1 Clostridia bacterium | reverse complement strand
GCCACGAGGCTGTATGTGTTCTTAATACGGGTGACAAGGATGCAAACATTTTAATTACATTATATTTTGAAAACAAAGAACCTGTTTCCGGCTTTAAAGCGATTTGCGGAGCAAGAAGAACTAACCATATAAGAATGGATAAGATTGTAAGTGAAGACGGAAAGAAAGTAGAACGAGGAGTACCATACGCTATGCTTGTTGAAAGTGACGTTCCTGTAGTTGTTCAGTACAGCAGACTTGATACTACACAAGCAGAAATGTCATTTATGGGATTGCTTGCGTATTGAGCAATTATTTTCTTGCTTTTATCTGATTAATATAGTATTCTTAGCGTGTTATTTAATTTGATAATTACATATTTTTTGTTAAGGAGTGTATAAAATGAACTACGTAAAAGAAAGTTATGAACTTGCTAAAAAACGTTACGCAGAGTTTGGCATTGATACAGATGCCGTCCTTGAAAAACTTAAGAACATTCCGATTTCTATGCATTGCTGGCAGGGCGATGACGTTATCGGTTTTGAGAATCCTGACGGAGAGCTCACAGGTGGTATTCAGACTACAGGTAATTACCCCGGAAAAGCAACTACTCCCGACGAACTTCGTGCAGACATTGAGAAGGCTCTTTCTTTGATTCCTGGTAAACACAGAATCAATTTACATGCGATTTACGGCGATTTTGAAGAGAATGTTGAACGTGATAAGATTGAACCTAAGCATTTTGCAAAATGGGTAGAATGGGCTAAGAAGAATGGAGTTGGCCTGGATTTCAACCCTACATGCTTCTCACATCCTATGTCTGCTGACGGTATGACAATCAGCCATCCTGATAAAAACGTAAGAGATTTCTGGATTCGTCATTGCAAAGCTTGCCGTGAGATTGCAGCATACTTTGGTAGAGAGCTCGGTACGCCGGCTGTTACAAATTTCTGGTTCCCGGACGGCATGAAGGATATAACAGTTGACAAGTTCGGTCCGAGAAGTCGCATGGCAGAAGGCCTTGATGAAGTGTTCTCAGTGGAATATCCTGAAGAATATACTCTTGATGCTGTTGAGAGCAAAGTGTTTGGAATCGGTGCAGAGAGCTACACAGTTGGTTCTAATGAGTTCTGTACGGGCTATGCCATTTCAAGAGGCAAACTTGTATGTCTTGATGCCGGACATTTCCATCCGACAGAAGTTATCTCAGATAAATTATCTGCTATTTTCTGTTTCTCTAAGGAAGTTCTTCTCCATGTAAGCCGTCCTGTAAGATGGGATAGTGATCACGTAATCGTTCTTAATGATGAGCTTAAGAATATTGCTGAAGAGCTGGTTCGTAATAATTTCGTTGAGAAAACACACATCGGCCTGGACTTCTTTGATGCAAGTATTAACCGTATCGCAGCATGGGTTATCGGTATGCGCAACATGCAAAAAGCTCTTCTTCTTGCGTTACTTGAACCTACAGCTATGCTTAAGGATTATGAGGTTAGCTTTGACTTCACGTCAAGACTTGCTATTCTTGAAGAGATTAAGACTCTTCCTGCCGGTGCAGTTTGGGATTACTTCTGTGAGATTAACAATGTTCCTGTTGGCGAAGCATGGCTCAAAGAGGTAAGAGCATATGAGAAGGATGTCTTACTTAAAAGATAATTATGAAAATCAAAGATCTGTTTATTAAAGATAAGCCCTTGTTTTCTTTGGAGATTTTCCCTCCAAAGAAAACAAGTCCTATTGAGACTATATATTCCACATTAGATGAGCTGGTCAAGGTACGACCGGCTTTTATCAGTGTTACGTACGGCGCGGGTGGTAACGGCACGGACAACAGAACGGCAGAGATTGCTTCTATCGTTAAGAACAAATATGGAGTTGAATCTGTTGCTCATTTATCGTGTCTTTACAATTCATGCTCTGATGTGGATGAGACGTTAAGAAGACTTAGGGATTGCGGGGTAGACAATATTCTTGCTCTTCGCGGCGACGTTGTTCCGGACGTTCCGATACTCAATGATTTTCGATATGCGTCTGATTTGGTGAGATATATTGCCAAATCTGATATCGGTGATTTTGATTTATGCGGAGCATGTTATCCTGAAGGTCATGTAGAAGCTGAAAATCTGGAAAAAGACGTTGAAAATCTTAAGATCAAGGTAGATGCCGGCGCAACGCACCTGATCAGCCAGCTTTTCTTTGATAATGATTATTACTATGATTTTCTCGATATGGCAGCTAAGAAGGGTGTGAATGTGCCGATTGAGGCAGGTATTATGCCGGTTATCAATAAGAAGCAAATCGAGCGTATGGTTACGCTTTGCGGGGCAAGTCTTCCTCCGAAATTTGCTAAAATGATGCAAAAGTACGGGGATAATCCGGAAGCTATTGTAGAGAGCGGTATTGCATACGCTGTCGATCAGATTGTTGATTTGCTGTCGTACAACGTAGACGGCATTCACTTATATGCAATGAATAACCCGTACGTTGTTAATAAGATTTATAGTGCAATTGAAAAGCTTCTTTAAGGGAGCTTTTTTATTTATGTTGGTAAAAAGAGGTAGGAATGAAATCAATAGTTTTTTTCACAAGAGATATTTCACCGGAGGGTGTTTTGAAAATATATAAGGCTTTAAATGCTGATTTAACAGGCCGTGTTGCTGTCAAAGTACACTCAGGTGAAAAAGGTAACCAGAATTTTTTGCGTCCTGATTTTTGGCAATTGCTTATGGAATACGTCGGAGGCACAATTGTAGAGTGCAACACTGCGTACGAAGGTATGAGAAACGTAACAGACAAGCATATTCAACTTATGAAAGAGCATGGTTGGAGTGAATTCTATGATGTTGATATTATGGATGCAGAGGGTCCGGATCTCGTTCTTGATATAGATAACGGAAAGCGAATTAAGAAGAATTATGTGGGTAAGAATCTTACAAATTATGATTCTTTGCTGGTTCTTTCACACTTTAAAGGCCATCCTATGGGTGGTTTTGGCGGAGCTTTGAAACAGCTGTCAATTGGTATTGCTTCAAGCTACGGTAAGGCGTATATTCACGGAGGCGGTGATACTTCCGACTATTGGGAGACAGAACAAGATATTTTCTTAGAATCAATGGCAGATGCAGCCTCCTCTGTTGTTAAATTTTTTAATGGTAAAGCTGCCTACATTAACGTTATGAAAAATATGTCGGTAGATTGTGATTGCTGCGCTGTTGCCGAAGATCCGTGTATGAAGGATATCGGAGTATTGGCGTCTTTTGATCCGGTTGCAATAGATAAAGCCTGTATTGATTTGGTATATGCCTCAGATGACCCGGGCCGTGACCATTTGATTGAAAGAATCGAGTCTCTAAACGGTATTCTGACTGTTAATGCATCTGCTGCTCTGGAAGTAGGCTCACTTGAATATGAATTGATTGAAATATGAGAATAATAATTGCACCTGATTCTTTTAAAGGCAGCCTTAGCGCAATGCAGGCTGCTTTATGTATTAAAAAGGCGGCTGTGTCAGTCTTTGGAGATAGCTGTCGCTGTGTTCTTATGCCTGTTTCAGATGGTGGCGAGGGTTTTGTTGATATATGCGCCATGGCTTGCGATGGACAAGTAATCAATGTCCATGTTTCCGGCCCTTTGGGAAATCCGGTTGATGCAAAGTATATGATCCTGAACGATGGGCGTTGCATAATTGAAATGGCACAGGCTGCCGGGCTCACTCTTATTAAGCCTGAGCATCGCAATCCTTTACATACGTCAACTTACGGTGTGGGTCAAATGATTAAAGATGCATTAGATAAAAACGTAAGACGTTTTATTATCGGTCTTGGAGGCAGCTCCACAAATGACGGAGGCACAGGTGCTTTATCAGCTCTCGGAGCTGTGTTTAAGGACGAAAATGGAATTGTACTCAGGGCTTGTGGAATGAATCTGTCAAAAATTGTCACTGTGGATTTATCAGGATTTGACAAACGGGTTTATGAGTCTGAAATAATTCTTGCGTGTGACGTTGATATTCCTCTCTTTGGCAAGACGGGAACGACTCTGTTATATTCACCACAAAAAGGTGCGGATGAGTCTATGAGTTTATATTTAGAAGAGGGAATGAAGCATTTTGCCGCGGTATCTCCGGGAATATGTGAAAATAATCCCGGCGCAGGTGCTGCAGGCGGCGTGGGTTTTGGCTTTATGACATATTGCGGTGCAAAAAAGGTATCCGGTATTGATGCTGTTCTTGATATACTGGATTTTGAATCACAGCTTGATGGAGCTTTTATCGTTATAACGGGTGAGGGAAAGATTGATTTTCAGTCTACTCAGGGAAAGGTTTTGTCAGGTGTTGGCAGGAGAGCGAGCGCTAAAAATGTGAAGGTTATTGCCTTTGGTGGAATAGTAGAAGCTGATATATTTGATTTACAAAAGATGGGAATAAGTGAAGCTTATGAGATAAGAGGGTCACACTCGACACAGTATGCGATGGAAAATGCTGCCGGACTGCTTGAACAGAAAGTAAGAGATGTACTGAGTATACTGTGAAAAAGATAGTATTTATTTATGGGAAGAAATGATAAAAAAAGCGAACTATTTATTGAAAATAGTTCGTTTTTTTATGACTCATAGGAGAATCGAACTCCTGTTTCCGCCGTGAGAGGGCGGCGTCTTAGCCGCTTGACCAATGAGCCGACTTGCAAATAATACTATAGGGCGGATGAATTGTCAACAGTTATTTTTTTTGTTTTTTGAGGAAATATTATAGCAAGCAAACAAAAATAAAAGGTGTTTATTTAATAAAAAAATACGAACGAAAGTTCGTTACATGACTTGTGTACACGAACAAGTGGTGGTATAATTGTTGACGCAGTATAGCGAAAGGGGGTGTCAGCAGTGGCTTCTACAGAGACTGTTGTTCAAAATGTTGAATCACGACGTGATCGTATCATCAATATTATTAATAATACGGTGGCAGAATATTGTGAGAAATCTAATCGTACATCTGTCACACTTTATCAGGAAGAACCGATTATAAAGACTGCAGCTCAACTTAATAATTATACTCCGGATAAGATTATTAACATGCGCCGGCTTGCGGCTGAAAAAGGTCAGTCTCCTCAGGAATTGTTTTATAAACAAGGGGTTTTTATGTCTGATTTTGAAGATGATTATTATAGGCCTGGGGATGTTAAGAGGGTATCATACAGATATCCGACGTATCAATCGATGCGAGACAAAGATCTCCGTATGTATTTTACCTGGCGAAGTAAGGTTCGCAGAACAGGACAAATAGAGGAGTACGTACATTCTTTTGTAATGCTTTATATATATGAGATTTTAAATTTGATCGGTTTTAATGATAGTTATAGCGCATTTTGCGAATTTTTAAAGGTATATAACGTATACAAAGATTCTGTATACTTAGGCACATATTTGCATATCTGGTACAGAGATTTCGTGGTATATTACAATCTGGATTTCAAATATCTGGCAGAGCTACCATTGATGGAAAAGCAGAGTAGTTTATGGTGCCTTCTGGATATAAAGTCAGATGACGAGACTTTATTTGATGCTATATGTAATAGTTCTCATCAGAACGTACAATCATCCCCGGGATACAAGAAGAGCCGGCAGATGTATCTGGAAGTAGTATGTGACTCGTACCGCAGGTTGTACACCGCCAAAAGAGCTGAGAATAAATCCTTTGTAGAAGAACTTTTTGATCCGATGACCGTGGAACCTGTTCATTTGTTCAGCGGGGCGGTATTTTTCCAAAAGAAAAGAATAAATAATTATTCCTATGGTAATGAATTATATCAGTTAATATGCAAGGACAATAAGTGGTACTCAAAGAGCTTTAATACTTTATTTTCAGGCAAAAAAATGGATTCTTTTATTAAATTTATAGACTATCAACTTAGAGCAGCGTTAAATGTCCGTACGTTTAAGTCAAAACCTCATATTCCACCGGATTATATTGATCATATACACGATGCAATTATTGCATATAAACTAAGGCAGCAAGAGCTTCTAAGACCAAAGATTTCAATTGATACGTCTCGTCTTGGAGATATCAGGAGAAATGCCGACATTACTATGCATAAGCTTATTGTTGAGGAAGAGGAAACGGAGGAAAATCCCGACGTCATTCCGGATGAAGTCGTTGACACTTTCTGTTGCGGTGTACTTGATGATAAGGAAGTAAAGCTAATAAAGTTGTTACTTTGCGGTGATTGTTATGATGAGTTTTTAAGGGAAAATAAACTCCTGCTCTCTGTAGTTGTAGATAGTATAAATGAGAAGTTATTTGAGACTCTTCAGGATACTGCGATTGTTACTGACGGAGATAAGGCGGAGTTGGTTGATGATTATTATGATACTTTGAAGGGACTTGTTTATTGATGAAAATACCAAAGAGAATAGCATCTGCAATTATTAATTCATTAAAGGGCGGCGTAGTTCCGCGGATTGGTTTGCCATATATAACGGTAGGTCGCGACAGAGAGATAAATGCGCTTTTGCATGACGTGGACATCGTGGCAGACGGCGGCGCAACATTCAGATTTATAATGGGTAAATATGGCAGCGGCAAGAGTTTTCTGTTACAAACGATGAGAACGTATGCTATGGATCGTAATTTTGTAGTTGTCGACTGTGATCTTTCACCGGAGCGAAGATTGCAGGGCACTCGTGGACAGGGGCTCGCCACGTATAAAGAGCTTATTAAGAATATGTCAACTAAGACGAAACCGGAAGGTGGCGCGCTTACATTAATTCTTGATAGATGGATTAATAATATTCAAAGTAACATTGTATCACGAGAAGGTCTGTCCTTCGGTTCAAAAGAGCTATTTGATAGAGTAGCTAAAGAGATATATATCGTCATAAATTCACTGAGTGAGATGGTTCACGGATTCGATTTCGCAAGACTTCTTGAACTATATTACAGGTCATATGCAGACGGTGACGACGGCACAAAATCCAGAGTTGTGAAGTGGTTTAGAGGCGAGTATCTAACGAAAACAGAAGTTAAGCAGGAGCTAGGAGTTAATATAATTATTACAGATGATGATTGGTATGAGTATATAAAGCTTTTTGCCTCCTTTTTGAAACTTGCAGGATATAGCGGTATGCTTGTAATGGTCGACGAGCTTGTAAATATTTATAAGATTCCGCAAGGGATTACGAGACAGTATAACTATGAAAAGATACTTACGATGTACAATGATGCTTTGCAAGGCAAGGCTTCTTATTTAGGGATTATTATGTGCGGGACTCCTCAATGTATAGAGGATCAAAGACGAGGCTTGTACAATTACGAGGCACTTAAATCGCGGCTCGCAGAAGGTAAGTTTGCTACGAAAGAAGTAAGCGACATGTTGGCTCCTGTGATTAAACTTGCTCCTCTTACGTATGAAGAGCTACTTGTCTTAACAGAGAAGCTTATGGATGTTCACTCTCAACTTTTTGAGTATATACCGAGTTTTACTCAGAATGATTTGATTTCATTTATAAAAATAGAGTATGAGAGAGTGGGTGCTGACACACATATTACCCCAAGAGAGGTTATAAGGGATTTTATTGAAATTCTTGATATTATGTATCAAAATCCATCTGTAACTCTGTGTCAACTTCTTAATTCAGACGCTTTTTCTTATTCGATACCACAGATCAGCGAGGAAGCGATTCATATAGAATTTGCTGAATTCGAGGTTTGACAAGGAGGCTTCTAAGATGGGGGTTTTCGAACGATATGCACCGTTTATACAGGATTTTATATATGAAAATGCATGGCAACAATTAAGGTCGGTACAAGTAGCAGCAGGTAATGTTATATTCAACAGTGAGGACAATTTATTGCTTTGTGCCGGTACGGCATCAGGTAAGACGGAGGCTGTTTTTTTCCCGATATTGACGTTATTTAGTGAGAATATGCCGAAGTCAATTGGCGCGATTTATATAGGACCCTTGAAAGCTCTGATAAACGACCAGTTCGCAAGACTAAATGACTTATGTAAAGATGCAGATATTCCTGTCTGGCATTGGCACGGAGACGTATCTCAGACACACAAAGACAAGTGTCTTAAGAACCCATCCGGGATATTGCAGATAACACCGGAATCTTTAGAGGCACTGCTTATGCATAAGCATGCGTATATCTCAAAGCTTTTTTGCGACTTGAGATTTATTGTTATCGATGAGGTGCATTCTCTTCTGCGCGGCGATAGAGGAGGTCAGATGATGTGCCTTATAGAGCGATTGTCGCGTATGGCCGGAGTTGTGCCGAGGAGAGTCGGATTATCTGCAACGGTAGGTGATACGCAGAAGACCGCGGACTATCTGGGTATCGGAACAGGACGAAGAACTGTTGTACCTGATATTTTTGTTAAGCCGTCAAAATGGCGAATATCAATGGAACATTTTTACGTATCCAAAGAGCATGAAGCTTCTGATTGTCATGATGCAGAAGGCCAGTGGCAACCGGTGCTTGATGTAAGAACTGACGTTGCTCCGAAGCATGCAGACCCGGGGCTTGGTTATATATATGAACATACAAAACATAAGAAATGCCTTGTTTTTGTTAATTCAAGAGAAGAAGCGGAGACGGTAACTGCAACTTTACGTCAATATTGTGAGATAAATAATGACAAAGACCGCTTTTTAATCCATCACGGCAACTTATCTGCTTCTTATAGAGAAACTGCAGAACATATTATGAAAAACGACGATGAATATCAGACAACTGTTACGACTGCAACGTTGGAACTTGGGATAGATATCGGAAGACTTGAAAGGGCATTTCAGATAGATTCTCCTGCAACAGTATCTTCTTTTTTACAAAGACTCGGCAGAACCGGCAGACGAGATTTACCACCTGAGATGTGGTTTGTAATGAGAGAAGACGAACCGGAACCACGAGCAATGCTTCCGGAAACAATTCCGTGGAAGCTGCTTCAGGGAATTGCGCTTTTGCAACTATATATAGAAGAAAAATGGGTAGAACCAACAAAACTCGACAGATTACCGTACAGTTTGTTATATCATCAGACAATGGCAACTTTAGCCTCATTCGGAGAGCTAAGTGCAGCACAACTTGCAAGTAAAATTCTTACGTTACCGGTTTTTCATAAAATTACCCAGGAGGATTATAGGATTCTTCTTAAACATTTAATAGATATCGATCATATTCAAAAGACTCATGAAGGAGGCTTGATAGTTGGTCTGAGCGGAGAGCGTATAATCAATTCTTTCAGATTTTATGCTGTTTTTCAAGAAAACGAAGAATATACGGTTCGCTCTGAATCCAGTGAGGTGGGTACCATAGTAAAACCTCCGCCACCGGGGGATAAAATTGCTATTGCAGGTCACGTATGGGTGGTAGATGAGGTTGACCACAAGAAGCATGTGGTATATTGTACCAGGGTAAAAGGTGTTATACCGGCTTTCTTTGGTTTATGTCCTGGGGATATACACACAAAGATACTAAAGAAGATGAAGTCTATATTAGAAGAAAACAAAACTTATCCGTATCTCATGAAAAATGCGTATATTAGATTGAACGAGGCAAAACAAGCAGCAGAGATTTCTCTTTTGACAAGAAAACCGTTAATTAATCTTGGCGGTAATATGTGGTGCTTGTTCCCTTGGGTAGGGACGTATTCTTTTTTTGCTATGGAGCGTTTTCTCAAAATAAAATGTGCGGATAAACTTTCCATCAAAGGTTTGAATTCTTCACGTCCGTATTTTATACAATTCACGATGAAGGCATCTGCCTGCGAGTTTTACAAAGTATTAAAAGAAGAAGTAAACAAGAATATTGATCCGTTAAGCCTTATATATCCTAAAGAAAATCCTATATTTGAAAAATATGACGAATATGTACCGCGCGATCTTGTTTGCAAAGGATTTGCATACGGTGTTCTTGATATTAAAGGCATGATTGAATGTGTTAACTCATGGGAAGAGGGAAGCTTCGTTGACATGTGATAGGTGCTGTGTTAGAATTCACGCCGTTACATAAGTTAAATTATTTTTATTTAATTATCAGAAATGGATAGTGAGTAACAATGAACAGTGCGATGGCTGCTTTAAAAGCTATATCTATATTGAGCCTTTTTGTGGCAATCGGATTTGCGACAACGAAGACAGGCTATGTAAAAAAGGAAACAGGTAGCTATTTGGCTCACATTGTTACTAAATTGGTCATGCCGATTTGGATTATGTCTACTTTATTGTCAGATAACGTTACCGTAGAGAAGATACTTAATCGTAAATCGCTATTTTTCACAGGTGTTTTAACGTGTTTGATTTTACTGTTGATAGGTTTGTTTGTTGCAAAAATTTTTAAAATACACGATAGAAGAAAATATGTTCTTTTACCTCTGCTTTTTACTACAAACAGCATTTTTGTAGGAATGCCTGTCTGCAAATTGTTGTTTGGAGAATCAGGCGTGCTGAGTTGTACAATATTGGGCTTTGGAACGGAAATTGTTATCTGGACCATCGGTATTTTTCTCGTTACCAGAGGTGCAAACAAACTAAGGCCTGCTGAAGAGAAGATAAAATTTCCGCTGCCGGCAGTTACGATAGTATATGTTTTATGCTTTATTTTAAAATTTTGCGGTATAAGTTTGCCTGCTGTATTAGAACCGTCTTTTGCAGCCTTGGGAAACAGTGTGTCATATCTTGCAATGCTCTTTTTGGGAATGTCTCTTGCAACAATTAAATTCGGTTCTGTGTTTAAAGACCAAATGTCGTATATTTACTTGTTTGGAAGATGCTTGATATTGCCGATAATTGTCAACATAGTTTTACGGTTAACGGGCTTTATGCCAATAGAATACATTGATGTTGCTACGGTTGTTTTTTCAGTCTCTCCGGGGATTGCAATGACAATGTTTTATAGGGAATACGATCTTGACTATGTGTTTGGAAGTTCAATGACTTTTTCATGCGTGCTTTTAAATATTGCTACAGTACCTTTTGTGTTATTTATTACAGAATTGCTCCCATTATGACCATGACTATTTCCCGGGAAATTTTGACGAACAGTGATATATGATATATACTTTAGACACTTTTAAATGAGCGATGTTTTCCCGATTTTCGTTACTCATGTAAAAGACAATTTATTGTGTCGATTTACAAGGAGGTAAAGTAAATGGAAAACTTAATTAATCAGAGTGCTACAAGTAATAACGAAGAACAGGTGCATTTTAGATATGTTATTAAAATGTGTCTCGGGGATTTATCAAGAAATAAGAATGGTTGGTCAAAGCAAGCTAATATTATTAAATGGAACAATGGTATATTTAAACTTGATATACGTGATTGGAATAATTCTAAACAACAGATGAGAAGAGGAATTACACTATCAAGAAGCGAAGTAGAACGCCTTCTTGTTCTGCTGAGAAGCATTGATATGCGTCTTATTGATGATTATGAATCTGAACAGGTAAAGACCGCTACTTTCCGTGTGACAGCAGACAGTTTGCCTATAAAAGACAGTTATGACGATTTGCAAATAAAAGAAACAGCGTTTGCAACAAATTCAAATGCTGCAAACGCTGAACCGTGCAATTTGTCAGATGACACAGTTGTATCTTCGACTGAATCAACTGATATAAAAGAATTTTCTGCGTAATGATTACTGGTAATATTCTATAATGTCTTCAAGATATTGCACAAAGTAGCCATCTTCGCCGGTGCGTTTCTTTGCCCAGTATGAAAGAGAAATTCTCGTTTCACCGATGACTGCTTCTGTCCACTGTTCATAAGTAAACTCGGAATCCCACATATGTTCTCCGAAGAACTTTTCGAACATACCGATTTTTACTTCTTCGTGGATTTCTTTATAACAGTCTTTTATTGCAGAAAGTAGTTTGTCCTGTGGCCAGTAATCAGTTGCAAGTTTAATACAGTAATCGTAAAAATCCTTGCGAAAGTCATCGTTTTGGAGACAGAAATGGAATAATCCCTGGGTGTATAGTGAGTCCGGATATGTTTCGTTGGATATTGAAGGATATCCGCTGGAGTTACCGAAATCAAGATAATTAGCTAATGTGAATTTAAAGTTGGATGAGTCGGCTGCATTATATAATTCAATAGGCATTCCGGGATTAGAACCGACTGTATATCTTGACATGGACAGATCCTGGTCTTTGAACATAAAACGCCATTTACCGTCAGTCATTTTATTTGACGGATCGTATTGTCCTGTATAACGCCATATACGGATGTTGTTCTGAGGCCAGTCTGTATTACAGATGAACAAATTGATAGCATAATACTCCATGACGTTTTGCATATCTATGTACTTTGCTGCTTCTTCATACGTATACAAGCCGTGGTTGATATCGTCAAGAAAATTTCTAAGTGCGTTCAGTTCGGATTCTCTTCCGTTATCAAGGACGTAATAGAACCACATGCCGTCATATCTTCCGCCTAAAGAAGTATCTAACTCGTTGGAAATCATTGTAATATTGTCAGTATCCTCGATGCCGTACATATTTTCAATGAAATGCTCGTCGTTACGCTCTCTCATATTAAGTACACCGTAATATTCACCGTTTAAAAGAACCACGACAGGTCTGTATGCCATTCCATCGACGTTATCGGAGGCTTTATCTCCGATAATATATGCAAGACCGTCGCGTATAAGTGTGGATCGCATACCTTCTGTATCTGAGAAAAATGAATCATTGCCGCCGTTGCGAAGAATAAATGAATCAAAAACAGCAAGCTCATTTCCGCTTCCGTCTAATCTGCCGGGGAAGAGATTATGATAGAATTTACCTCCGCCACTGAAAATATCGGAATCAAAGTATGAAGATTTACGTGCTGTGATTCTAAATGATTTTTGTGCGAGTCCGCGTGAACTGTTGCCGAATAAACGTATCCCTGCATCCTGTGAAATAGCGAGAGTATGGTCTGTTTCTATAAAACTAACGTGTACGGGACGTTCCCATTCTTTACCTTTATTTGTGATATTTCCATTGGATAGAATACCGTATTGCTTATCGTAAAGATTATTATCTTCCGTAACAAGCGAAATAACAGGCATGTCAAAACGTTCCCAGTCGGGGACTTGAATGTATGTAGCCGTTTGAACTTCCCCGACTATTTCACCGTCACTGTTAAAACAAGCCGCACGTACAATCGTAACGTTTATATCGTATTCTTCATTGCCAAATTCTGTTTGAATACTTTCGTCACAAGGAATCTGAATCGGTTCCGAATATGAGGAAGAAAGCCAGTCAGGTATAGAATTGTTTGTTGTATAACAAATATCATATCCACTATCTGCGAATTCATCCGGAAGAGACATTTCTAACGTCATTGTACCTGTAAAAAAACCTCCTAAATCAGAGAAAACAGGCTTAGTACCTGACTTGTCGGTATTTTTATTTTTTGTTCCGTTAGTTGGATATTTGTTACAGCCGATTGATACCATAACAATGAAAAGCACTACTACTAAAATAAAAAAAAGATAGAATTTTTTTTTCGACATTTTCGAAACCTCCGGTAAAAACTTAATTGATTATATATCCTTAAGGTGTTATAATCAAGCACGTATTTTTATAGACGGAGGTCAATTAATAATGTTTAGAGATATTAATCTTTCATTGCTTGACATGTTAGGAGATGACTTTATAAAAAGCGTTTGTGAAGCAAATAGTTTTCTCGGATTCATGTCATATGATGAAGCATATTCAATTGCAAATCAAAAAGTATCTTTCTTTTCAGAGAAGGCCCAAAGATTAAACGATGAGTTACTCTCAAAAGTAGGTACTTCTGTTATTGGTTCATGCGGTTGTGACAACAAAGGCTGTCCTACAGATTCCTATGCTAAGGCAACTCATATTAATGCAAGTCCTATTACAGGCTTTGGGTGTTATCGTATAGGTCAAGACGGTAAGCTCTATCTTACCGGTAAGTCAGAACATTACCATTCATCCCTCGGTCATCGCTTTGCCGGATACAAGCTTATAGACAACGCACGTAAGCTGGGTATCTTAAATCCTACTCACAATAACACGAGAGGATATGTAACAAGACTTTTAGAAGAGAAAATTATAAAGGAAATCAATATCCCCAAACTTGACAGAATTATTAATCTTGAGACGGGCAGTCTTGCTGTTGAAGCCGGTGTTAAGATGATGCTTAGCAGATTCTACAAATTGGACAAATCCTTTGCGGCGCCTAAGTACTCAGGTAAAGTTCCTGTATTTTTTGTTATGGCAGACAAGACCGGGGCAAGCGAAGCAAACTATCACGGAACTACTGTTATCACACAGACTTTCCGCAACATGTGGCCGGAATTCTATGCAAAAGCAGAAGCTGCCGATTTGTATAAAGTTGTTCCTGTAATGATTAATGATATCAATGACTTTAGAACGAAGATAGAGCAATACAATCAAGGTAAATATAAGACTGCAGGCTTCCTCCATGAGATTATCCTCATGAATTACGGCGGTATTAAACTTCATTATGATTACCTGCAGGCTGCTCACAAGTTATGTAAGGAGACAGATACTCCTGTTCTCGTTGACGAGATTCAGTCATGCATGTGGTACAAGGGAATGTTCCTTTTCAAGAAATACGATCTTGAACCTGATTTTGTTGTTATTGGCAAGGGCTTCTCCGGCGGAGAATATCCGGCAAGCAAGATTATAACAACCAAAGAGATGGACGTACTTAATCAATTTGGCGCATTAGTTACAAATGGTCAGGAAGAACTTGCTTCACTCTCGTACCTTATTACTATGAAATTTATGGAAGTAAATGGCGATGAGGTTGAACGTGTATCTAATTATTTTGATAATCGTCTTAAAGAATTTGCTAAGGCTCATCCGGAAAAAGTTCTTTACGCAGAAGGCATGGGACTTTTGGCTGCACTTCACTTTAGTACGTTGGATGCCGCAAAAGAGTTTGCCGATCATCTTAATGAGAAATGCATTGATTCAAGTGCACAAATTTACAAGGTCAACTGTCCTCCGGCTGTTCTTTTAAAGCCTCCTGTAATATCTTCTTGCAAAGTTATTGACTATATTGTTGAACAAATTGAGAGTGTATAATTTATGAGTGAAAATAAAAAGTATGTTTTAGGTATTGACGTTGGTACAACGTGTACAAAGAGCATCTTGTTTGATAATACAGGTAAGATAATCAGTTCGTCGATGATGCCGTATAATACGTATAACGATATTCCGCTGCAAATGGAACAAGATGCAGATGATTGGTATAAAACACTTAAAAGTACCGTGTGTGATTGCCTTAAGTCATGTGATAATCCGGAAAACGTAGTTGCAATGTGCGTGTCAACACAAGGCGGTACGGTTGTTCCTGTTGACAGTAGTTTTAATCCTCTTCGTCGCGCTATTGTATGGAGTGATGATAGATGTGAAAAGGAACGTGACGAGTTTATTGCAGAATTCGGCGAACCTTATTTGTACGAAGTATCAGGCTGGTTTATTTGTATGGGCATGCCTGTCCTCGAAGCTATGTGGATTAAGAAAAATGAACCGGAAATATTTTCAAAAACAAGGTATTTCCTGACTGTTCCTACGTATGTTTCATATAAATTAACAGGGAAAATAAAGGTCGACGTATCAAATGCAGGTATTGATCAGTTTTTTGACGTTCGTAATCTTGAATATCCGCAAAAGTTGCTTGATTACGTAGGTATAAGTCGAGACATGCTTCCTGAGGTTGTAAACTCAGGCGAGATTATCGGAACACTCTCTCATACGGCTGCAAAGGAGTTGGGCCTTACAACAAATACAATACTGTGCACAGGTGCCCACGATCAGTATTGTGTGGCTCTCGGTGCCGGCCTTCTGAATCCCGGAGATTCAATGATCGGTACCGGCACTTCATGGGTTGTAACAGGTATAAGAGAAAAGTGTCCGGCAAATCATGCTTCGCATATATCATTTAGCAGACATAGTGTTCCGGGCTTATGGGGTGGTCTTATATCGCTGTCGAGTGCAGGCAGCAGCCTTAAATGGTTCAAAAACAAATGTTTGCCTGGCGGGGAAGAGCTTGACTATAAGACACTTGATGATGAATGTTGCAAGCGCATATTACATAATCAAGGACTTATTTTTTATCCATATATGACTGCTTCTAATTATCCTTGTGCAACAAAAGATAAGGGAGGCACGTTTATAGGATTGTCGTTTACACATGATATTTACGATATGGCTCTCAGCGTAATGGAAGGTATAGTTTTTCAAACGGCATGGATGCTTGAAGCAGTATGCGGAAACGGCTTATCATCTATTAAAATGACAGGCGGAGCTACCAATAGTAAGCTTTGGGTTCAGATTGTCGCTAACGTTACAGGATTGCCTATACAAATACCTTCTGTTGCAGATATGGGTTGTGTCGGTGCGGCTATGCTTGCCGGTATCGCAGGTGACGTCTTTGAATCATACAGCGATGCCGCTGAAAAGATGGCCCCGGAATACAAGACTGTATTACCGGATGATAACAAAGATTATTATCAGAAAAAATACAAGAAATTTAAAGAAAAACATGGAGGTATATATGAATCTTAAGGTTACAGAATATGATAAGTATATATATGAAACACAGATTAAAGATTTCTTGCCTGACAGCGTGTTTGATTTTCATACACACGTTTGGTATGATGCTCCAAAACCGGGTCAAACAGAAGAAACTATGGACAGCCGTACAGACGGATGGTCTTCTTTGGTTGCGAAGAACAACTCTATTGAAGATTTGACAGAATCTCTGAGACTGCTTTTCCCCGGAAAGAAAACAAAGGCGCTTATTTTCTCTAACGGTGTGAGAAACCATAATGCAGTAGAAAGTAACGAGTATATCAGAAATGCCAGTAAAAGCTCCGGCTATCCGGCGCTTTATTATTCGCGCCCTACGGAGTCTCCGAAAGAACTTTACGATGCTATATTAAAGGGACAGTTCTATGGAGTTAAGTCGTATCTTGAGTTGGCAGCTCCTTATATTCCGGCAAATGAAATCAGAGTTTTTGACTTGGTATAACGCTGCAAAAAAGTATTTCCGTCTGAACGCAAGCTATGAGTCTCCATTGCTGTTCCTACAGCGTGTGGCACCCCGTGTCAGTTTTATAAAAAACGAGACACTCT
>JAFWZX010000034.1 GCA_017517275.1 Clostridia bacterium | reverse complement strand
TTCACTTCTTTTCAATTACATATTAATCCATATATAGTACAATATGTCAATACTTATTTTAAGATATTATAGTCGTTTGTTTTAAATGATATTTATTTTGTAATCAAACAGTCGAATATTTAATAAACTAATATAAAAATACCTAAAAAGCCCTTTATCAAATTATGACAAAGGGCTATTTAACATCATATGCGAAAAAAATAACTGCAATGACATGCCGCGATACGCGACATTTTGTCATAATTGTTCTTTATCCATAAGAACCAATGCGTTGCACATCATCTCAGTAGCTAATTTGAAGTTGTCAATAGAAATAAATTCATCTTCCGCGTGAAGGTGATTGTCTACGTCCGGGAGTTGCGGGCCAAAAGCAACCGCGCCCGGAATGCCATGGGCATATGTACTGCCGCCCACAGCTAAAGCCTTACCCTTTTGACCTGTCACCTGCTCATACACTTTAAGTAAAATTTTAACAAGCGGAGAATCTTCACTTGTGTAATGAGGTTCAGAATTGCTGAACTCAATCATTTCATATCCTGCTTGTAAAAAGCCGTTTTGTAATTTTTCTCTAATTTGTGCGCCTGAAACGCAGACAGGGAATCTTACGTCAAATTTACACGTAAGTATGCCATTTTCATAAGACATAAGATCAACAGAACACGTAGTTTTACCGGAAATATCGTCTGCCCAGTTAATTCCAAGCGTTTCACCATAGATATCTCCGTGAGGAGCTATCATTTGCAATCCTTGCCACCGGGAATCAAGTATTGCCATCAATTGGAAAAATGCAGTAATAGCATTCTCACTGCCCTCAAGATATGATGCATGTGCACCTATACCGCAAACGCATAAATCAACAGCGTTATCTTCATTCTCTGTAAAGTTAAAAGTAACGTTAGCTGTACATTTATTACAAGCCGCCTTTAATTCTTCAACAGTAAGGCCAATGAACGTAGCGTACGCTCTGTCAGGAACAGCGTTAATTACAGTGCCGCCACTTGCCTTAAGCAAACAAGAAGTAGGTATTCTCTTTGTGAAAGTACCGGCGCCGCGACCTTTTTCTATGTTTATAACAGGATAGTCTGCGTCAGGGGTAAATACGTACTTAGGCAGAGTCTCATGCTGCTTGTAATATTCAATATCAGCGCTACCGCGTTCTTCATCACTGCCTACGAGCAAGCGTATATTCTTGCTGTATTCAGGATAATTATCTTTAATATACTTCATTGCATACAGCGCTGTAACAACAGCCCCCTTGTCATCAATCGTACCTCTGCCGTAAATATTCTCGCCTACAACTGTTGTCTTAAAAGGATCATATGACCACCCGCTTCCGGGAGGAACAACGTCACCGTGCGCAAGAATACCGATAACGGGATCTCCTTCTTTATATAAATCAATAACAGTCATACGGTTTGCATATATTTCGGCATATAAACCCATTTCACGTGCAATGTCACGGACTTCGTAAAGCACTCTAAGAGCCTGCTCACCAAAAGGAGCCTCTTGCATTTTACCTTCAATCTCCACAACACACGCATCTGAGCCTACGCTGGGAATGGTAACAAGTCTGTCCAAACTGCTAAACATATTATTATACTCTTTTTCAATGTATAATTTAATATTATCCATATTAAAAACCTCCTATAAAATCAATTGAATTATAAAAGCTACTGCGCAGGCTCCTATCGCTACGATCAGCAAGCTTCTCTCAAAAAATGCAAGTATAAAGCCTGCTACAAGTCCTGCGGCAGCCGCAATCTTCGACGGTACCGCATACAGCATAGCAGGAATTGTCATTGCTGACAATACGGCATATGGAATGTAGTAAAAAAAGGATTTAAGAAACTTATTTGTTATTTTTCTGCGAATCAATACCATCGGCAACATTCGTACTAAATACGTTACTCCGGCCATTATGGCAAGACAAGTGAGGAAATACACAGTATCAGTCATTATTATCCTCCTCTACCGGTGCAATTAAGGATAAAGTCGCAGCGGCAATAACTGCGCATATTATGATAGAAAAACCATCTGAAATCCACTTAGACAGCGGAGTATATTTTATCGTACAGCTTAAAGCACACGCCAGTAAAACCACACACATAACCTTTTTGTTTTTCTTAGCGGGAGGTACGATTATAGCAATAAACATGCCATAAATTGCCAATCCAAGGCATGAAACCACCGATGCGGGCAGGAAACTTCCCATTGCAGCCCCGATAAATGTACCGGTCGACCAGCCAATATATGGCAGGCATACCAGTGCGCGCATGTACGTTGCACTTATAGAGTCGCGCCTTGACGCAGCAGCAAAGATCTCATCTGTAATAAAAACAGAAAGGAAGAATCTATCTGACATTTTGATGGATTTATCCATTTTCTGTGATACGGTAATTGACATCAGGGAATATCTTAGATTAATAACTAATTGAGACAGCACAATCTCGATAAAAGCTGCTGATGCTGCTATTAACGTAACACCTGCAAGCTGGCCTGCAGAGGTAAGATTTGTCATTGATATAATCAGAGCTTTCCATATTGCAAAACCCTGCTCTACTGCAAAAATACCAAAAGCAAAAGAAACAGACAAATAGCCAAGGCCTATCGGCAGTCCGTCTTTTAAGCCTTCTTGCACCTCTGTTTTTTTTAATAAAGCTTTAAAATTTGACATTATTTGTAATCCTTCATTACTAATTTCGGTTTTTCAATACAGGAATTAGTCACTATTTTTTGTTATAACATTGATTTTCTGTCTGATTTCGCATCTGTTTTCCACGTCCTGCACTGTCTTCTCATTATCTATAACGATTTTCTTCACGTATTTAATATCTTTCACGGAAGCAGCAGCATAAAATGAATATTCTCCCTTTTCTATTATCCATGCAGAATCAGGCATGTAATACGTCTTAAGTTCGTCTTCGGTAACAGTAACTGTTATTTTCTGCGACTTTCCAGGTTTTAACAGTTTTGTTTTGTCATAGCCAATTAATTCCATAGACGGATGTTCATTCTTGCCATCCGGCTTCGTTACGTAGAATTGCACGACCTCTCGTCCCGAAGATTTACCGGTGTTTTTTATATTAACGGAAAGCGTATAATTATTGCCTGTTTTTTCAACAGAAAATCCGGAATATTCAAAGGTTGTATACGATAGTCCGTATCCGAATTCATATGCAACCGGCACGTCAAACGTTTCAAAATAGCGATATCCAACGTATATATCATCAATGTAATTTGTAGAAGCATTGTTTCCCGGATATGATGCGGAATATGGTAAATCCTCATATTTCACAGGCCAGGTGCAGGCCAGTTTGCCCGAGGGATTTGTTCTGCCGGTGATAACGTCAGCCACGCTGTATCCTAATTGCTCGCCGGCAAGTCCCGTGTACAAGATAGCGTCAGCGTAGTTTTGCCAAGAGGCCGTTTCTATAGGATTTCCTGTATTTATAATAACTACTACCTTTTTTTGTCGCATGTGAAAAGCCTCGGAAATTAATTGTAACGCAGTAAGCTCTCTTTCGTTAAGTAAATAGTCGCCTTCATCCTTGCGATGGTCACAGCCTTCAGATGTCAACCTGGATATGGTAAAAAATGCGATATCTGACTTTTCTGCAGCATCCACAGCATCTTCCTTTGTGATTTTCACCTCATATAAATCGTTTGCCACGTTATCCTTAGCGGCATCTGCATCGAATGGCTCCCTGTCAGCCATAGCATAAACGAAATCCACATCTTCGTTATAAGTAATATTTTTTTCTTCCGTTAACCCTTTAAAAATTGATATTTTTTCTCTAACGCTAACGTCTCCCGATCCGTGTCCTACGGACTCCGCATAATAGGACGCGCTGCCAAAGAAAGCAATCTCGCCTTTTTTAAAAGGGAGCGTGTTGTTGTCGTTCTTTAGCAGAACCATACCCTGCGCCCCTGCCCGACGAACCAGCTGTCTTTTATCATCTTCATCGGAAATGCTCCTTGTAGGCTCGTAACTTGTATCCATAGCAATTGTTTTAGAAATAACGTTAAGAAGATTTTCACAGCAGGCATCTAACTGACTCATTGTAATCTCATTTGCTTTTAAGTGAGATATAATTTTTGCGATATCCTCTTGTTGATTGCTGCCTCCGCAGAAAATATCATTTCCGGCAATAATATTTCCAAGTCTGCCACCCGAGGCACCCCAATCGGACATTACAAAGCCACTAAATCCCCACTCATCTCTTAATATTCCGGTCAAAAGCTCCTTATTTGCCGCTGAATACACTCCGTTAATCTTGTTGTAAGAAGACATAACCGTAAACGGCTCAGCATTTTTTACAGTGTATTCAAACCCTTTCAGATATATCTCCCTTAAAGCTCTTTCCGTAAGGTTTGCAGAGACAGAACCCCTGTATTTTTCCTGATTATTTACTGCAAAATGTTTAAGGGCAACACCAATTCCATTTGCTTGAATCCCTTTTGTATAGCTTGTTGCCATCATGCCGGTAAGGTAAGGATCTTCTGAAAAATACTCGAAATTTCTACCGTTTAATATTAATCTTTGTATATTCATACCGGGGCCTAAAATAATCTCTACTCCATAATCATAGAAATCACTGCCCATTGATTCTGTTATTTCCCGCACAAGCTCATCATCCCACGTAGAAGCCATAACACTTCCGGTAGGATATCCGATTGTTACTGCATTTGTTCTGAGTCCGGACGGCCCGTCTGCCAGATCTATAGCAGGTATGCCAAGGCGCGGTATGGGATATGTTGAACCACCCGATAAATAATAGCTTTCCCAACCCACGACTAAAGCCGCTTTCTCTTCCGTTGTCATTTCTTTGACAACGTAACCTACGGTATCTTCCGTAAGCTGAATCAAGCCTTCCTTGTACGGAATAACAGCTTTGCCGCAAATGCCATGGCCATCTATTTGTGCGCTAACCGTGGCCGTATAAGTTCCATCCGTGAGAAAATCAAGGTCCGGAACTTCAAAAGTATATTTATGTCCCGCTTTAATATTTCCTTTAAACGCTTTTTCGTATGATTTATCTTTAGATTTTAAGGTGAAAAGCAACTTGCCGCTAAAATCCTCATCCACTAAAATCACAACACTAAAAGCATCATTTTCTCTACGGATTGAAAATACATCCACATCTATCTCCGGTTTTTTGTCCATAGAGTTGCAAGCAACAGTAACAAACACCAGTATGACGCAGGCAAGAACAAATAGCCCTCTAATGCTTTTATTCATGTTCAAACCTCGCTTCTGAAATATTCGTAATATAACCACAAAACGGTGTACCTGTCTTTGAGATCTTTTGCATATAAGATAGCGTCGTTTATACAATCATTTCCATATTTTTCAATAAAAGTATCAAAGGATAAACCTACGTCGTTTATAAGGTTCATCATGTAGTCTGAAGAAGGTGCCTGCAGAAGGACTTTTGCAATTTTGTCAAAGTTTTCTTTAATATTAAATGATTCCTGTCTACCGTACAGGGCAATTCTTTTTTGAAGTGCGATTACTTCTTCTGCCGACGTTTTATATATACGTTTAATATCTTCCTGCCATTTTATGCCATCGACAGGAATCAGTGTCAGTTTATCCGAAGAAACAGCTGCCTGGGCAAGAATCTTTTCGCGTAAAGAAGCTGTCAGTACAGCAGCATATGCCACGTCTATTCCGTGGAAGAAATAGTCACGGTTATTTAAAATGCCTGTTATTTCAAAATAGTGGGCAAAGTGATGTTCAGAGCCGGATGCAGGGCGGGAATTACCTACGTAACTCATAGCAATACCTACGTTAACTAATGCCTGCATAAGGATACTAACGCTCGAAGGATCTCTTTGCGCCACCTTGTTTGCCAGGGGTGCTACCTTTTCTACTTCCTGAGCTACAAAATCATATACATATTCACAAAGATATTCCCCAAGCACAAGATTAGCAAGGCGCCAATCGTTGAGGCATGAATATTTGCCTATAATGTCGCCGTAGCCTGCGCGAATCATATCAATAGGGCTCTGGCAAAGCACAGACGGCTCAGCAATAATAGCCTTCGGTGTACGGCAGTTTACAGTTTCTTTCATACCCTTGAGAATCATCGCAGCCCCTACTGATGCATATCCGTCCATAGACGGTGCAGTTGCCACGATGTAATACGGTAAATCATGGTGAAAACTTACGTATTTACATAAATCATTTATTACGCCGGAACCAACTCCTACTATAAGATCTGTATCTTCCGCAAGCTCCGCTTCTATCTCGGCGATCTTCGTTTCATCCGGCACAACAACATCGGTCTGAGGTTCCAGTGAAAGTACTTTATAGCTGATCTTCGTAAAAACAGCCCGTTGTGCTTCAGTATGAGCATTAAAGGTATTATCATCACAAACTATAAGTATCTTGTGATATTCCGTACAATATTCTTCTAATCTTGACACTGCTCCGTCAGCTATATCCGTAATATCAACGTCACATTTATGTATACGTCCGCAAGGACAATCAGTAATCGGCTTCATTCTATATCTCTCCAATTCTATATTTATCTGTCGATTAAATCACAAAGATAACACCATGTCAAGGCAAAGAGAGAGCATCATTACCGGTATTATGCAGTATTACAATATCGTCTGTAAATTTTCGTTCCAACTATGATATAATCCCCGTAGGAGGGATATTATGCAATATCATGATTTAAAATTAATTTTAGCATCGCAATCACCAAGAAGAAGGCAGCTCATTGCAGACCTTAACCTTCCCTTTGAGTGCATTTCAACTAATAGCGACGAAAGTACTGCGGAGACAAAGCCTGATATGACCGCAATAGATATTTCTCGAAAAAAAGCTCTGTGGGCCTTTGATAATAAACAAATCAATGATAATGAGGTTATTATAGGAGCTGATACAATCGTTGTTTTTAACGACAGGATTCTCGGAAAACCTAAGTCTGATGACGATGCTCGCAAAATGCTTAATTTGCTAAGCGGAAAAACGCACAGCGTATATACCGGTGTCACCTTCATATGGAAAAGCTCAACACCGCCAAAGCAATCCGATTGCCGCGATAACATAATATCTTATATAACCGTATCACAAGACTCCTTTATATGTATCAAATCCTTTGCTGAGAAAACAGGCGTAACATTTCAGCAAATCACCGCAGAAGAAATAGAAGCTTACATTGATACAAAAGATCACAAAGACAAAGCAGGCAGTTACGGGATCCAAGGACCTTTCTCCCTTCACATACCTGCAATTTGCGGCGATTATAATAACGTAGTTGGTTTTCCCCTTGCTCGTATCTACAAGGAATTAAAAGCCCTCTGCGCCTTTTAACTTAAAAAAACAGCGTAACGACCGACCATGGGTGAACGTCCGGAATTGTTACCTTTAGCAAATCTTTTTCCGCTTCTACCTTCTCTAATTTCAATTCACATGGTTTTACGTATTGTCCTATCATAAGCACTGCTTTGTTATTTTCTTTTACAGAAGATCTGAGCACTCTAATCTCCACAGGACCGGAATTTGCCACAGTGCAGTTTGTAATGCTAACGTGAGACAAACTGCCGTCAGGATAACATCTGGCCTGGCAGGTTGCCTGTAAAGGTGTTGCAAGTTCCGCAACTTGTCTTTTGCCTGAAATATATTCAGATGCATCCAGATATTGGTTTCTCTTTTCACTGCTTAATATTCTATGCCACATATCAAAAGCAAACACAGCCCATTTAGCACCATACTCTGTAGTGAAAATACAAGAACTTAGAGCCTGCTTATCTTCTATAAAACAAGCTTCGCTCTTGCGAATACCGTCTGTGGACGGTACAGGCCGGATATATTCCCCTAACGGTTCTGATAAATTATAATCTTCAATCAGAACACAATATCCTCTGTCAAGAGCAAGCGGTCCTCCCCAGGTGCGACCTGCCTTACTGCCATTTACCGGATGTTTTAAAAACCTCTCTCCGAACCGAGAAATATCAATATTTTTCACAGACACAGGAAGAGAAAAACCTCTGGCTATGAGCACGTCCAATGCAGCTGCATCTGTTATCACAGGTAGTGTGAGCAACTCATTTATTTCATTTGAGGACATTGCACTTGCATTTTCTGCAGATAAAAGTCGAACGCTCTCATCGTCGCGGCTTACTTTCCTCACAGCAATGGATATTCCCAAAAAACGTAGTTCGTTTGCGAAATTCATATTCTGCAATACGTATTCAAAAGGAGCAGAACACTTTCGCAAATATGCTTTGTCCGGAAAAGCAGCAATCCATCCGGCTTCCATTGTTCCTTTATTTGCTTCTGACAATTTTTCCCAAAACGGGCGATGAGAAGCAAAAGCGCTAAGCATCTGAGAGTGCCACTGCATCGGCTCATAGTCTGCCATTAACATAGCATAGCTCATACTGTGTGCTCCGCTTGCAAAATAATAAGACGTTTCAAAACACGTACCGCCAATACTCTTCCCGTATACAACGTCCGGAAGATTTTCTATTTCCGGACAAATTTCATCCACGTATTCAGGCAGCTGCATAGATTGCCACGACATGTTCTCTGCCTTAATTACGAACCACCACGGAGTATGATCGTTATACATACCGCCGCCCGGTCTAGCAACAGGTTTTCTTCCGGTTACGCGGTACATAGGCTCCATGATATAGCTGTAATCAAAGCCCGTATACAGATTATATGGCGCAAACTGATAACCCATGCGCGTATTAGGAGAGTTTTCATGAACTACCTTACAGATTCTTTCCGTAAAAAGTGAAAGACCCTGTTTTGTAAATTCCATATACTTTTCCCGCCACGCAATATTTCCAAAAGATATCTGCTCAACTAACTTTTCACGTGAAAAATCACAACCATATTGCCTATTAAAAAGCGATATACAATCATCACAAAAGCAACCATAATTTACCGGAAAATGGTTGTCCGCGCGAAGATCATCGTCAATCCAGACTGTATCCGGTTGAATTTCGCGAACGTAAGCGCCAATATATTCCAAAGTATATTCAAGAAAATTCTTACCGCGCCAGCAAAAGCAATAATCACTTACTGTACCGTCATGTCCTACCATCTTCTCAACAGGACTTCCCGGATAAACAAGACCGCTGCAATCACGAGATGACATATACTGTCCGTGACCTACTGTGTTTGATATCTGCAGTGATACCTTAAGTCCCGCCTGCCTTAATTTCTCTGCAGATAAGCGAAGCATCCGGGCTGACTGCGCATGAATATCTTGCGACGGAAAGCCATAATCCGTTGCAAGCCAGACTTCATCACAAGAACCCGGATTTGCCAAAACGGCTGCGATAAACGAGTCAAGATACACTTGATCCTTCTGTAAATCGCAGCCTAATCTTTGATATAACATATTAATATATCAGTCTCTCTTCAGAAGATCGCGAATTTGCTTAAGAAGCTCTTCAGTAGAAGGATTTGCTTCTCTTTCAAGTCTTGCTGCTTCTTCAGCGGCAGCAGCAGCTTCAGCTTCTTTCTTAGCCTTCTGTGCAAAATATGCTTCTACGGCAGCTTTATCAGAGCGCTTGATACCTTGGGCTTTCATTGCAGCTTTATCTTCTTTTGATATCTTGCCTGATTTTACTTTTGCAGAATCTTCACGCATCTTATTGATGATCCGCACAATACAGAAGAGAACGAAAGCTATAATAATGAAATTGATAATCGCATTGATAAATGCACCCCAATCAATATAAATTGAATTTGCAAGGTCAATCTCACCTGTTTCTAAGTATACCTTTTCTCCTAAGAAAGTATAAACTTCGCTCAAGGAATTAGCACCGAAAATCAACGCAAGCAAATAATTTATAAAAGGCTTAAGTATGTTATTACTCAGCGCATTTACAATAGCGGTAAAAGAACTACCTACAATAACACCAACTGCCATATCAACAACGTTACCGCGTGTTATGAATTTCTTAAATTCAGCAAAAAAATTTTTCACAAGGAACAACCTCTTTCATATGTAATGAAACGATTATACGATTTTACAAAAATTAAGTCAATGTAAGAACTTAATTTTTCTTTTCACTGCGCATATCAAAAACAGCAATAAGAATGCTGGCGGATATTACTAATACGGAACCGATTATGCTTCTTATAGTTAGCTTTTCACCAAAAACGATTGCACCTACGATCACGCCTGTTATAGGCTCAAGAGTACTTAGTATAGATGTTTTCTGCCCGCCGATTATAAACGTACTTTGTTGGAAGAGCGCAACTGCCCCAACCGTTACAGCCATAGCAAACAAAAGGCATAAGAGCCAACCTTGTACAGTACAAGGCAGGGTCATCTCACCGGATGCAATACACACGATAAACATTATAACACTACTTATTGCCGCCACGTAGAAGCAAAAAAGATAACCGGTTGTCTTTCGATCAGAAAAGCCTGACAAAAGAAGCACGTACATTGCATACGCAAAACCTGAAGTAAGCGCGCACGTCACTCCCACCGCATCAAGCTTCTGCCCAGGTGAAAAGAACAGTAAAATACCTGCTATACAAACAATTATGCTGATAAGATTTCCCCTTGGTACTTTTTGCTTGAAAAAAATTAATCCTACCAGTACCACCAAGGCCGGGTAAACGAAGTGAAATACTGTTGCAGTACCTGAATCTATATATCTGTAAGACGAAAAAAGTAAAATAGGTGTCAGGCAACATCCTAAGAAAGCTATAAGAGACATTTTCGGAAGTTCCTTTAGAGGCACTTTCAAGTTCTTACACTGCAGCAGAGCAAGTACAGCCAGTGCCGGCAGGGCAAAAGCATTCCTAAACAAAACAAGTGAAAAAGGCGATACACCATCTGCATAAATATACTTTGCCATAAGAGGCATGCAGCCATAGATTACAGCACTTGCAACAGCAAATATATATCCTTTTATAAGTTTACTTTTTTGCATAACTTATCTCCTTATTGTCACATAAAATCAATAAAGCAATATAAAAAGAGCAGAGAACAAAGGCTCTGCTCTTAATGGGTGTTTTTATAAGAATTATTCAGCGTCAGTAGTCTCAACATCCTGGAGCTGTGCTGCAAGGAGATCGCCTAATGAAGTACCGATTGAAGACTCAACGTCAGCAACAACTGTCTCTTCTTTGTTTTCTCTTCTTGGCTTTCTCTCTCCGCGAGGCTTACGCTCTCTTACAGGAGCCTCTCCGTTCTCGCCTTCCTGAGCTTCAGCGCGAGGCTTTCTGCGAGGTCTTTCCTTCTTCTCAGGAACGATAGGATTACCGTCTTCATCATACTCTACCGGCTTCGGCTCAGGGTTATATTCCTGAACGTCGCGGATGCTAAGGTTAATCTTCTTCTCAGCGATATTAGTATCAATAATCTTAGCCATAACTTTCTGACCAATCTTCAGGCAATCAGCTGCACTTTGGATTCTCTGGTTAGAAATCTGTGAAATGTGAACAAGGCCGTCAACGCCGGGAGCAATATTTACAAATACGCCGAAAGCAACAAATCTAACAACTGTTACCTCAAGGATGTCGCCAACCTGATAAAGGTTCTCAGCATCAAACCAAGGATTTTCTTCTGCCTTGCGGTAACCAAGAGATATTCTCTGCTTTTCGCGGTCAAATTCAAGAACCTTAACTTCTACTTCCTGACCAACACTGAGAACTTCCTTCGGATGTCTTACTCTGTTCCAAGAAAGCTCTGACATATGAATAAGTCCGTCGTATCCGCCAAGATCTACGAAAGCACCGAAAGGAGTAAGGCTCTTAACAACACCTGTGTATGTACCGCCAACTTCGATTTTACCCCAGAAAGCTTCTTCCTTCTTTGTTCTCTGTTCAACTAAGATAACCTTGCGTGAACCAACAATACGGTTATGTCCTCTCGGACCCTTTTCGAAAGCTGTAATAATTACTTCAATCGTCTTACCTACAAAAGATGAGAGATTTCTGATAAATTTCTCAGAAAGCTGTGATGCAGGAACGAAAATACGTACTGAACCGAGGAAAGCAACTACGCCACCGTTAACGGCTTCAGCAACTCTAACTGAAACAGGAGTTTGATTTGCGAAGGAATCTTCAAGAATCTTCATATTCTTCTTATTGTCAACACGTCTCTTAGATAAAATAGCTTCGCCATCTTTGTCACTTACTTTGACAACCATAGCTTCTACTTCATCGCCGATCTTAAGCTGTTCAATATCAAATCCCGGAACTTCTTCAAATTCATCAATAGCGATGAAGCCTTCAAATTTGAAGCCTAAATCAATATAAACACCCTTTGAATCAATCTTGCTGATAGGACCTGTAACAACCTGTCCGCTGGTGATCGTTGTAAGACTGCTGTTTAACAAATCTTCAAAACTGTTTTCCGTATCATCCGCTGCTTCTACTGTCTCTTCTGCTACTACATCAGCAACTTCTTCAGCAACAGCTTCCTGAACCGGTGCAACTTCGATAGCGTCCTCTGCTACAACTTCTGCAGCTTCGATAACGTCTTCTACTTTAGTAATTTCTTCGCTCATAAAACCAATGACCTCCTCGATGACCTTGTCGGGCGTTGATGCACCCGCAGTCACTCCCACTTTTTTAAATACATTTTTGCGCACACCATCCAGCTCCTTGGCTGATTCCACAAGAATCGCATCAGGGCATAACTCAACGCATATGTCATAGAGCTTGCGAGTATTGGAACTCATCTTACTGCCCACAACAATCATTAAATCAACTTGCGATGCTATTTTTATAGTATCCTGCTGTCGCAAAGATGTAGCACTGCATATTGTATCAAAAAAACGCATATTGTCAAAGGAATTTTTAAAAAAATTTACAATTTCATCGAATTTTTTTTGCGCAAAAGTGGTCTGTGCTACTACACTATACAATATATTGTGTTTGAACTTTTCACTGTCATTTACAAAATTTGCGAATTCTTCAAAAGAATTACAAATCACAGCAGAATTTTCACAAAATCCATTAATACCTGTAACTTCAGGATGATTCGGATCGCCTATTATAACAATTCTGCGACCATCTTCATATTCTTTTCTTACCAAATCATGAATCTTTGCAACGAAGGGACACGTAGCATCTATTATATCGTAACCTTTGTCATTCAGCATTTTGTAAACTGACGGTGTAACACCGTGAGCTCTTATGATAGCTTTATCTCCAACGGATGCTTTTGCAAGACACTCTGCGTCATCTACCGTAATGAGACCTTTACTTTCCAATTCCTCTGTAACCGTATGATTATGAATAAGTTCACCGCAACAATAAACGCGCCCTTGACTTTTTTCAACAGAATCGTAGGCAGTCTTGACAGCCTTTGCCACACCGAAACAAAAACCTGCTGACGGAACTTTAATTATTTCCATCTTTATCCCCCATCAGAGCATAACATTTTTCTAATATTTCACCGGCAAACTTCAGATAGTCTGCTTTTGTGAAAGGATGTTCAGGATCGTTTTCAGGAAGATAATACGGATCACCAAACCGTACGTATACCTTGCCAAAGATTCTGTATTTTCCCCAAACTGCTACCGGTTGTACAGGCACGTTAGCTTCGATTGCAAATCTTGCCACGCCTGAATGAACTTTTGTAGGCGATGTCGCCTTCTTGTTTCTGGTTCCTTCCGGAAAAATACCAACTAATTCACCTTGATTTAAAAGAGATAACGTTGTCTTTGCAGCTCCTACGTCAGTTCCGCCTCTGTCTACGGGGAAGGCTCCACAGCCTGTGATTATCTTTGCAAATATTTTATTTTTAAACAATTCTTTTTTTGCCATCCAATGAAGATATCTTGGAGATTTTACCCCGATCATAAACATATCAAGCATTGATTTATGGTTTGCAGCAATCAATCCGCCGCCTTCTTTGATAAGCTTATCAATATCGTATACCTTAACGTGCATAAAAAGTGCAAAGAAGGTTCTGACGATTACTCTGTAAAACTCCATCAATTTTCTATTTTGCATAATCCGATCTTCTCTCTCACTATATTTTTTATAGCCTGGACGCTTTGCGCAATATTAAGGTTTGACGTATCAAGCAATACTGCGTCTTCTGCTTGTCTTAGCGGCGATACCGCACGGTTCATATCGTTATTATCACGTCTGATTATGTCAGCGAGGACTTCGTCATACGTTACTTTATCACCTTTCTCTATAAGCTCCTTGTATCTTCTGTCTGCTCTTGCGTCGCTGCTTGCAGTAAGGTAGATTTTAACCTGTGCATCCGGCAGTACACACGTGCCTATGTCACGGCCATCCATAACTACGTTCTTGCCGGAGGCAATCTTTCTTTGCAAATCAACAAGCTTCGTGCGCACTTCCGGTATTTTTGATATATCAGAAGCTTTCATGGATACCCATGGCTCTCTTATCGTCAGCGTAACGTCGTCTGAGCCGAGCGAAACGGTTTGATGCCCGTCTTTATAATCAATCCCGATGTCAAGCGAATCAAGCAAAGGTATAACTTCAGCGCTGTTATTTACGTCAATATTGTTACGGGTGGCGTATACAGCCGCGGCTCTATACATTGCGCCTGTATCAAGATAAGTTATTGCCAGGTCTTTCGCCAGCATCTTGGCCATTGTACTCTTGCCTGCGCCAGAAGGACCATCTATTGCTATTGCAAAAAAATCGTTATTTGCCATATTCTTCCTGCCTTTTATTGTCTGATTTGTCCTTTTCCGTTAATAATATACTTGTAAGTCGTAAGCTCATTCAAGCCCATAGGACCTCTTGCGTGAAGCTTCTGGTTGCTGATTCCGATTTCTGCTCCCAAGCCGAATTCAAATCCGTCCGTGAAACGTGTAGAGGCGTTAACGTATACACAAGAAGCATCTACTAATTCCTGGAATCTTACCGCTGTGGTGTAATTCTCCGTTATAATTGCTTCGGAATGTCTCGTTCCGTGGGCATTTATATGGGAGATGGCCTCATCAGCATCATTTACAACTTTTACGGCAAGAATGTAATCGTTGTACTCCGTATCCCAATCCTCCTGTGTCGCCTCGGTAATATACGTCATATCAAGCTTCTCACAGCCGGATTCGGCAAGAGCAGCCATTGACTTTTCACAAACACGAAGTTGCGTTTTTCTTTCAATTAATTCACGAGCCATTGCAGGAAGAAAAATATCTGCAATAACGCTACTTATCAGCACGGTCTCAACGGCATTGCACACTGACGGGCGCTGAGTCTTGGCATTAATGATAACGTCAATTGCCATTTTGAAATCCGCGTCCTCGTCTACGTATATGTGGCAATTGCCGGTACCGGTCTGAATTACCGGAATAGTTGAATTCTTAACAACAGATTCAATCAGGCCTTTTCCTCCTCTTGGGATAAGAACGTCAATATATTTATTGAGTTGCATTAGCTCCGTAGCAACCTCTCTTGAAGTGTTATCTATAAGCTGAACGCAGTCCGGTGAAACACCGTTCGCCTCAAGTGCATCTGCGAATATTTTTGCCACAGCGAGATTTGAGTAAATAGCTTCTTTACCGCCTCTTAATATACAGGCATTGCCTGATTTGATACAAAGGCCGGCCGCATCTGCCGTTACGTTAGGTCTTGCCTCAAATATTATACCAAGAACTCCCAAGGGGACTGTTTTTTTAATAATCTGTATACCATTTTCGCAGGTATGTCCTCCAATTACGTTACCAACCGGGTCCTTTAAGGCCATAAGTTGGACGAGACCTTCTGCCATACCGCTTAGTCTGGCTTCTGTAAGGCGGAGTCTGTCTTGCATCGACGGACTCATTCCGTTTGCTTTTGCATTCTCCAAATCCCGGCAGTTAGCTTCAATAATCTCAGCGCTACGGCTTATTAACATGTCTGCAGCCGTCTTTAAAACGTCATTTTTTATTTTCACCGGTAAAACCGCAAGCTGCATAGATGCTGCTTTTGCTTTTTTTCCATAACTTTCCAGATATTGTGTATACTGTGACATAATTATTCATCCTTTCCCCGAGCTACAAACAAGGTACCTACGTCCATGCCGTCTAGTATATTATGTATTATCTTAGGATCATCTCCGTTGGCAATCACCGCGTTTATTCCCTGTGCTGCAGCAAGTCTGCTGGCGTGAACCTTGGTAAGCATGCCCCCTGTGCCTAATTTACTGCCTGCACCGCCTGCTACCTCCTCAATTTTTTCCGATAAATCTTCTATCGTGTGATATAAAACTGCAGTTGGATCCTCATTGGGATTGTTAGAATAGAAGCCGTCAATATCAGTGAGTATAATAAGTAAATCAGCCTTATTAATCGTTGCAACCAGGTATGAAAGGCTGTCGTTGTCACCGAATTTAATCTCATCTACAGCCACTGTATCGTTTTCATTAACGATCGGTACAATGCGCATTTTAAGTAATTCCGTAAAAGTATTAACTGAGTGATTCTTTGATTCCTCATTATCTAAGATATTTTTTGTAAGCAATATCTGACCTACAGAATAACCGTAATCAGCAAAAGCCATACTGTATAATTTCATAAGGTCTACCTGACCGACTGCCGCTACAGCCTGGCGACCTTCTACCGTCTTTGGTTTCTCGGGAAGTCTGAGCATCTTGACACCCACTCCGATAGCACCAGATGAAACAAGAATTACGTCCATGCCTTCATTCATCAGGTCTGAAATAATCTCTGACAATTTATGGATTCGTCTAAGATTAATACCGGCATCTTTGTACATTAAAGAAGACGTTCCTATCTTGATAACGATTTTTTTCGCTTTTTTAAGCTTTGCTCTATGCTCTGCCTCACGGGATTTGTCTATTATATCCATTGTGAAAACCTCTTGACTGTTGAAACTCATACAGAAATGATGATAACAATGATGATCGATTTTGTCAATGCAAACTGCACTGCACAAAATACATTTTTTGTAGGAGGTAAATTCTCAAAGTAAATGCAACTGTGCAAGTTAAGTGTTGCGTTTAGTCTGAGAATTTACCCTTATTTTAAAAGAACACGAGGAGGCAAAATGGCTTACGAAGGACAACCTCCACATCGTAGAATGGCTGCCTGCCGACTTAAAGTTAATATCAATATTAAAAAGCATAGAATGGTAACTTTGAAAACACATATTACCAAAATTCACATAATGTGATATACTAAACTCGCAAAAAATAAGTTCGTAAAAATAATAGGAGAACACATTATGGGAAAAATCACAGCAGCATATAATAACGCTGATAAGCAGCTTATGACAGAAATATGTAATGAAAAATTGCCGGAGCTTTTAGAACTGACAGCTTGCTGTCAAAATCTTCATAAAGAGCTGTGGATGGAAACATATAAGCCTTTTGGCTGGGAAGTTCTTGACCGTCGCTATGGTGGTACAAAGTCACGTATCGAAACAGCAATAGAACGTCTTGGTGAATATCTTAACGGAAAACTTTCTCAAATAGAGGAATTGGAAGAAATGCGCCTGCCTTTGCATGGCAGTCCCTTCCACTCATATTCGAGAATTGTAACAAGTACAGTAAGAATCTAATACGAGGGGAATTTAAAATGAAGAAAATTAAAAAAAATATTTTTATCTGCATATGCTTCCTTCTTTTAGCCATGGTTTGCTCTTGTTCCCAAGGAGAAAAAGTAGAACCTGTTCAGGAAGTGAAAGAAACAATTGATATTTCGAAATTGCCTACGAAAGGTGTACTTACAGAAGGTGGATATACCGTAGACGAACCACTGTTAAAATTCGGTACAGGCGGATTGCGTTCTGCAGATTCTCATTCCATAGGAAAAATTGATTTAAGAAAATATAACAAAATTATCGTATATTATGGTAATGTTGAAAATGCAAGCCAAATAGGTACGCTGACACTTAAAACTTCAACAGGTGAATATATTGGAAATGCTGAATGTGTGCCTGCTAAAGCATGGACAGACAGAAATACGAGCGTTACATTTGATGTTTCAAATATTAGGGAGGCAGGCGAAATGTTTCTGGAATTAAAAGATGCCAAAAATGGTATTGTAGTCAATAAAATAGAACTCGTTGTAAATAAAAATCCAATAGGCATTTATCCTGAATATGAATTTGATAGTGTATATATTTGCGGTAGTGGCGCAGATTTGAACACATATTATGAAAAATCATACGATGACTATAACAATACATGTAAATTTTATACAGAAAAAGGCTTTACAATATATAACCAAAACGAGAAAAACGGCAATCATTTTACTACTTTGGTAAACGGCAGTAAAATGGCGCATATTTACTGGATAGCTTGTGAATCAGAATTGAATGTAATCTATTCAGACACAAACGGAGCAAACCTGCCACCACAAAAGCCGGCTGTTACAACAGGCTCATATAAAACAACTGTTACACAGATTAAAGGTAACGGTAGCGATGTAACCGGATATATTTACCAGCTTGCAGACGGTAGCTTCATAATTTATGATGGCGGTAATGCAGCATGTGCAGATGAAATCAAAAATACTTTAACTACTTTAAGTGGCGGAAAAGAAATAATAGTTCGTGCATGGGTGCTTACAGTTGCAGAAAGTGATAATTACGAAGCCTTCTCAGCTTTTGCATCAAAGTATGCATCAAGCATTAAATTAGAAACAATCATTACAGCACCAATAAGTGAAAAGATTTCATCACCGGTATCAAAAACATATTTAACAAGTACATTCAAAACAGATGCTACGAAATTTACAGGTGCAAAAGTATGCTATGCACATACAGGAATGGATTTCACATTCTGCAATGTAAAAATGGAAATACTCTTCACAGCAGAGGAGCAATATATCTGCGACGTTCCGAGAGTTGAAAACGGAAGCACAGAGGCCGCAGAATTTAGAAACACATCACTTGTATCAAGAATAGTAACAGATAATTGCAATGTAATGATGCTTTCAAATATAGGTCTTAACAGTGCCAGAAGAATGGCAATATATTACAGAGATTATCTAAAGAGTGATATATGTCAAATGGCAGAAAATGGTCTTGGAGACCTTTCAATGTACATCTACAATGTAATAGGAGCACCTACACTTTTCTGTCCGGCAACAACAAATACATTTAATACAAATACAACGAACAAAACAGTAAGAGATACACTTGCAAAATCTGTTGCAACTAAGAAGATTATTCTTCTTGATTCAGCAGAAAACAAAATTGTACTTGATGATGTGGTAAAACGCGATACAAGTGCAAGTGAAAACTTCACGGGCACACTTGATCCTTCTACACTTACTGTTGGATATGAGTATACCTGCTTTAATGCAGATAAAATGTATTACTATTTCGACATTACAGCAGCTCAAGCTAAAGGTGTAATGGCATATTATGAAGCAAACGGCTATAGCTCATACAGTAAATTTGCAGCTAATAAGAACTTAGCTGCAACATACACAAAGGGCTCTGAAATGATTCATATGTATTGGTATGAAATCGAAAACAGAATGACAATAGTTAAGTCGCAAAATGGAGCTAATACACTTCCTGATAAGGCCTTAGCTAACATAACAGGCAGCTTTGAAACGAGTGTAACACAGCTTAAATCAAAACAGATTAATGGTATGGGTTATGTGATTCAGCTTGAAGATGGCAGCTTTATCATTTATGACGGTGGTTATAGAGATACAACGGATACAGAAATATTAGGTGAGCTTTGGGGAACACTTAATGACTTAACACCCGATGGAAATAAAATAATAATCCGTGCATGGATAATTACACATCCACATGGTGACCATTACGGAACATTTATAAACTTCTGTAATACGTATGCTAAGGATGTAACATTGGAAACAATGATAGTAAATCAAATAACAGAAGAAGTAAGAAGTATGCAGGCAAATGATGGTTATTTACAAAAATATTTAGATGCAGACGTTGCCAAATTTGAGGGTGCTGTTATTTGTAATGTGTATCCCGGAATGGTATTCGATTTTGGAAGCCTGAAAATGGAAATATTAGGTACACATCATGATGCATATATACTCTCAACACCAAAAGGCACAAGCAACAACACTTGCGTTGTTGCAAGATTGATAACAGAAAACGACCAAATGTTATTACTTGCTGATGCAGGGGTAGACCAAATGGAACCAATGGCTGCATATTTTGGAGATTATTTGAAATCTACAAACTGTCAGGTTTCACACCATGGTGTTGAGGACTGTCCTTTGATTGTTTACAGACATATTAAAGCGGCAAGACTTTGGTATCCTTGTGATACGTATCTTTATAACCTTACTGACAGAGATGCTGATGTTAGAAAGGCACTTAAGGAGTCAAAGTATACTAAGGAAATACTTCTTCATGATTTGACAAGAAAGACAAAAGCCTTAGGTTGAAAAGATGATATCGGCATACTTCTTAATATTATTTCTATACCATCGCTCTTTAAGCCACTTTACACACGCAAGACCGATACGCTTAATAACACAAAGCAATAAAAAAGAACTTTTCAACATAAAATTGAAAAGTTCTTTTTCCACGGTGTTCACGCGAATTTTAACACCTTAGTGATAGTTTCATAAACTCCCGTTCTTGCTTTCTACTCAGTTCGGTCTGTAACCGAATAAAAATTCTTTTATAGGTTCACACATAGGCTGAACGCTTTGAATTCTGTGGTCAGAACCGCAATCATATCTGTAGAAATCCGTTTCATTTGCGCGACCTGCACACATAAACGTATGGCTACCATATGTAATGCCTTTACTTGACTGTTTTGGAATTACAAATAATATGTCACCGGCACGTAAATCCTCAGGATCTTCAATACGTGTAAAGCCGTGTTTTTCACAGAAAGTAGCAAGGTCATGCGACGGATCTCGGCCATCGTAAACGTATAATCCATTTGCTTCAGGCTGATCTGTAAAACCGACGTTATACAAAACCCAGCCAACAAAACGGTCGCAACTTACTGTTTTGTTAACCTCATCAATGGCAGGATTTACCATTGCATGACCGTACTTGAAGCCGGCCTGTCGAACGTGGTCCGTAATCCTTTTGCCTTCGCTGAGCATTTTTGTAACCATTTCGCTATACGGAGCATACGCTATATTACCTTCTGCGTCATATACCCTGTATCCCCAAGCTGCCTTCTCATCAGCAATTTGTTTAGCCTCTTCTATATCTTCTTTGTTAAAAACTTCCAGTGCTTCATACTCTGATCTGATCGTAAACATATGAATCCCTCCTCTTGTTATCTGAGGGATATTTTATGACATACTATGACATTTGTCAAAGATATAACAGTATTTTTTAATATTTATTCTATTGACTTTACAACACGATGTGATAGCATTACGTGGTCTGTTTTTTAACTCTATTTTGCAAAAGAGATGTTTTACTTTGTTAAGCTTTGTGAAAAAAAACACAGTTTTGATTATTGCTCTGTTAGCCGCCGGAATATCAATTTTATTAGTACCGCCTGATAAAGAGTACGCAGGATATATTGATTTTAAAACCATTAGTTGCCTTTATTGTGTACTGGCTGTTGTAATGGCATTGAGAGATATTGAATTCTTTACGTATATTGCCAGAAAAATTATCGTCATAGCCGGCAGCCTGCGAAGTGCGGTGCTTAGTATCGTATATATTACGTTTATCGGTTCTATGTTAATCGCAAATGACATGGCACTTATCACTTTTTTGCCTTTGGGCTACATCGTTTTACATCGTACAAATAACGATAAACATATGGCTTTTATGTTTATAATGCAGAATATCGCGGCAAATCTGGGAGGAATGCTTACTCCCTTCGGTAACCCTCAAAACCTTTATCTGTATACTTATTACAATATTCCCACCGGGCAATTTATGGCTGTTATGCTACTCCCTTTCTTGTTTGCAGTAGCCCTTATTACGCTTTCGTGTTTCATATTCATAAAAAAAGAAAAGCTTACTGTGGATAAGTTTAAACCTATTCATTTGCCTCAAAGAAATACAATTATATACCTGATTCTTTTTGCTTTATCTATACTACTTGTTTTCCGCTTTATTCCGTATATTTTGGGAGTTATAGTAGTAACTGTAGCACTTTTTATTTTTGACAGACACGCTTTAGCAAAGGTTGACTATCCGCTACTGTTTACGTTTGTCGCTTTTTTTATTTTCGCAGGTAATTTATCGAGAATTGAAGCTGTAAGTAACTTTATCAGTCCGCTTCTTAACAAGAACACATTATCGGCATCTGCTTTAAGTTGTCAATTCATGTCAAACGTCCCCTCAGCAATTTTATTGTCGCAGTTTACAAATAACTGGAAAGAACTACTGATTGGTGTAAATATAGGAGGAACGGGTACGTTGATTGCCTCATTGGCGTCTTTAATAACGTTCAGACAATTTTCAACGTATTATCCAAATAAAAAAGCAAGTTATTTCCTGAAATTTACAGGAATAAACTTTGCTTTCCTCTTTCTCATGATTGTCTTCTGTTCAATACAATAGATCATGAATTTTTTTCTTATACTGCAGGAATTCCTCCGTTAGGTCAAATCCACGGCGGTTTTCTCTTTTACGAGAAATTTCAACGCAGGATTTTATATAAGCGCTCCCGTCTGACGCCGCAGATAAGACGTATATTCTGTCTGACATATATACAGCTTCATCTACGTCGTGTGTTATCATCAACGTGGATTGATTGTATTTTTGTGAAATATCAAGATACCAATTATGCATTTTTGCCTTGGTAAGCGAATCGAGAGCTGAGAAGGGCTCGTCTAAGAGCATAATCTCCGGAGAATATAAGTAAGTACGAAGTAATCCTGCTCTCTGTCTCATCCCCCCTGAAATAGCCTTTGGATATAATTTCTCAGCACCTTCTAACCCAAAAAGCGAAAAATACCCTAAAGCTTCTTCGCGAGCTTCTTTCTTTTTCCTGCCCTTGATAAGCAAGGGCAGGATTACGTTGTCCAATACTGTTCTGTGTTCGAGAAGCAAATCCTTCTGAAAGCTATAGCCAACAATGCCTACTTTACCTGTAACGTCATTGCCGTCTATTACAACTCGGCCCGAATCCGGCTTTATCATGCCGGCGATTACATTAAAAAGAGTACTTTTACCAATCCCACTTTCTCCCAGCAGACAAACTATCTGGTTATCTGCTACCTGAAGCGAAATATCTTTTATAATGCATCGTCCGTCAAAAGATTTTGTTACATTGATTGTCTCAAGCTTATTCATAGTTGATTACTTCCTTAAGATTACTCATTATGGCAAAAAGTCATTTGTGAAACCGGCATTTTCCGGTATATCATTTGCTATGAGTTGATTCTCTTCAAGCCACGTGTAGAAGCTATTCCATCTTTGTCCATCGATATAGCCCCATTTCGGAGCATCATCAATGTATTTGTCACTAAGCCACTGCTGACTTGCCCGCACGTGTTCAATATCCAGTTCCGGAACGGCTTCACACAAAATATCTGCTGCTTTTTCCGGATTTTCACAAGCATATTTGTAGCCTTTGGATACTGCTTCCATAAATTTAGCGGCAGTTTCAGGACTGTTTTCTAAATACTCGTTGTTTGCAATTATTACCGGTGTGTAATAGTCAAAAACAGGATTTATATCTTTGAATGCAAAATAGTCAATCTCGTAGTTGTTAACTTGAGTCGCAACGCCTGCCCAGGCATAATATATCCATAAACAGTCAACAGTACCTGTCTTCAAAGCAGATATTTCATCGGTCACCATAACGGGAAGCATTGTAATTTTGCTATAATCCCCGCCGTCTTTTTCTACGACGTTTTTGATAATAGCCTGCTCAATAGACCACTGCCACGTTGCATATTGTTTGCCTTCCATGCCTTTCGGACTTGTTACACCCTCGCCTTTACGTGACATTATGCCTGATGTATTATGTTGAATTACAGCGGCTACGGCGGTAATGGGCAGTTTATTATCACCGCTGAGAATTTCTGCCATATTATCCTGGAAAGAAATGCCAAATTGCGCTCTGCCTGTTGCAACTAACATCTCTGCTCCGTCTTCAGGAGGCTGCGCAATAGTTACCTTCAAGCCGGCTTCTTCGAAATAGCCCAAAGCCTGTGCCACATATACGCCGGTATGATTTGTATTCGGTGTCCAATCTAACACAAACGTTATATCAGTTGTTTTTGCTTTCGTATTACAGCCTGCAAATAATAACGTTATCGCCATGCAGAACACGAGAATCAGAATTAAATAATGCTTTTTCATATATCAGTCTTCTCCTTTTTTTGTAATTTGTTCCCATGGTGTTAATTTTTTGTGTGCAAAGGAAATGATCCCCATCAAAATCAAACTAAGAATTGATATTAATATTATTACCGCAAACATTTTATCATATTGGTACGCCTTTTTTACACGGGTCATGTATACGCCAAGTCCTTCAAAGCCGCCTAACCACTCGGAAATTACCGCTCCTACGATTGAATATGAAGCAGATATTTTCAAAGCAGAGAAGAACGGTGTAACGGCTCCCGGTATTTTCACATATCCGAATATTTGTAATTTACTTGCCCCCATCGAGCGAAGTAAATTAATACAATCGCTGTCGCATGAGCTGAAACCTTCGTACAGCCCAATAGCGATAGGGAAAAATGTGGTAAGTACTATCAATACAACTTTCGGAAGCATTTCATAGCCAAACCATAGCACAAGCAGCGGCGCGATTGCGACGGTTGGTATGGTTTGTGAGATTATAAGGAGGGGATACGTTATCTTCTTGAGTAATTTGAAAGAATCCATCATTATTGCTAATAAAAAACCTATCGCAACTCCTATTGTCAATCCTAAAAGTGCCTCTAAAAGTGTTGTTTTTGTATGTTGCATCAAAAGCGAAAAGTCTTCGCCTAATGCTTTTGCAACTGAAATCGGTGACGGAAGCATAAATCCGGGAACCAATTCCAGACTACAAACAAGTTGCCAAACACCCAATAGCAGTATTATCCCTATTATGGCATATGACTTGTTAAGTATTCTTTTGATTGAAGTTCTCATTGTCTGCAATCAACACCTTTTGGGTTAAAATAAAAAAGCCTTACATGCTTGGTTACATGTAAGGAGACCATAATCAATTATTTTGTAATTGTTTATGCTTCCCTACGCCGATATTAATCGGATCAAGTAATGAGGGTTTGTCACCGGTGACATTCTCAGCCGCTTGAACTCAAAGCAGCTCCCCTAGCATGTGGCATGATTATAGCACCGATAAAGCCGGTGTGTCAATGATAAAGCTACGTTTATTGTGGGAACGAAGGTATATTTTCTGTACTAATGAATACACTACTATCAAATACATTATTAAGGTGAAACATGAAACGATCTGTCTGCATATGGCAATTATTAGGCTTTATATTTACTTCTTTATCCGGAGTTTTGTTGCATTTTCTTTATAATTGGACCGGCAGAGCCGCTATCGTTGCTCCTTTTTGTGCGATAAATGAATCCACTTGGGAACATATGAAATTACTCTTCTGGCCAATGCTTATATTTGCACTGGTCCAATCTTCGGCATTTAAAAATATTGACAGCTTCTTTTGTATTAAGGCACAGGGTATTATTATAGGTCTCGTGTTGATTCCTGTCTTTTTTTATACTTATAACGGCGCAATCGACACATCTCCCGATTGGCTGAATATTTCCATTTATTTCTTAACGGCAGCTATTGTTTATTTTTATGAAACGAGAAAAATATTGAATTCCACAGTATCCTTATGGCTTAAATCACCGGGAATTGCTGTTATTCTGCTGATTGTAGTCGGACTGTTATTTGTTATTTTCACATATAATACACCGGAACTTGGCATTTTCGAAATTCCGACATCAGCTGTCAGTAAATAATCAATAAATCAGTCTGTGCATTCCCATTCATAGTTATTGTAATCGTGCGTCAGATATTTTGCATTTTTCTCGGGAGACATAAGATCTCCTGACTTGAGATCTATTGCAGAGGAAAACTTTCCATGTGTCGGTATCACTTTCCATCCAAACGGATTTTCAAAGGTGGCTTTTTTTAGATTGGTGCATTGTGAAAAGGCTCCGTCTCCTATATATATCAAGTTAGACGGGATAGTAACTTCTGTTAGATTCCGGCAATAATATGCGGCTAAGGATTCAATAGTTGTAACACTATCCGGTAATACCAGCGCAGTCGGCTTGTTATCTGCGTAGAAGCGCAAAAATTTCCTGCCGTCTTTGCTATATAAATTCCCGTCTATTGATTGATATTCCGGATTATTTTTACTGATATCAACCCCGCGCAAGGCCGTACAAAACATGATCGATTCGTATGAAATATCCGTTACGGTGTCCGGTATAATAAGATCTTCAAGATAGATGCAATGTCTGAAGGAGTATCTGTTTATGGAAGTAACACCGCGAGGAATTTCAAATCTTGTATCCTTCTTTGCCGGCGCATAGAGGACAAGTTCAGCACCGTCTTTCGTATACACTACGTTATCCTTGGAGGTGAAATACATATTGCTTGAATCTACTGTAATTTTAGATAATGAAGTACAGCCTGCAAATGCCCAGCCGCCAAACTGCTGTACACTTCCAGGTATATGTACCTCGGTTAGTGCAGTGCAATTTGCAAAAGCATCTGCAACGATACCCTCTACGGTGTCAGGTATAGTTACACTTGCCAAAATCCGGCTGTTTTTGAAAGCCTCATATCCAATCTTTGTAACAGGCTTGCCGCGATATTCTGAAGGAATTACCACGTCAACCATTTGCCATATAACGCCGGGCTCTTCTCCGGCAATATTAGAACCGGTTATCTCGTAGCCGGTACGGTCTTCGTTAAGCTCATAATCGAACCACACATCCGACGAGTCTTTGACACGGCGATAACAAGCGCAAAGGCCCGTCAAAGTGGATATAACGAGGATAAGTGTGAGTATTCTTATTACATGCTTCATGAAATTACCTTCTTTCAATAAAAATATTTACTATCCGTAAAGCTACTGCAGTCATTCACCAGCGTCCCGGACGCCCTCCGCCGGGCCAATCAGATCCGGAACCCGACCCGGGTCTGCCCATACCGCCCGGTCCTCCCATACCGCCGGCACCGTTTCCGATAGTAGTCAAAACAGAAGATACTTTAAACTCAGCAACAAGAGTACCGGAAGAAGATCCTGTATACAGTCCGTATGTCTCCCCCACTTTCAGCAAGGGCGAAGAAATAATCACCGCCTGATATTGCTTATCAGGAGTAAATCTGACAATTGTTTCACCGTCAGAATTAACAATGGCAAGATCGTTTAAAGAAGAGCTCATAGTAGCAACTACTACGCATTGAGTAGACTGAGAAGACGGAGTATCAAGCATACTACTCGTTCCGGCAGCGATCAAAGTACCGCCTTTCACCAAAATCTGGTACCCTCCGTCGCCACTGTCCAATATTCCGTTGCCACCGCTTGTAGGCCCGTTAACAATTGTGGTACCGCCGGTGAACGTTATATTACCGTTTGAATCCAAACCGTCACCGGAGGCGTTAACATAAACACTGCCGCCACTGATGTTAAGTTCGCACGTTTTGTTCGCGTTAGCGCCGCCGGACGCACCTGAGCCGGCACTATCCATCCTCCATCCGGGACCACCCATGCCACCCATACCGCCATTGCCGCCATTGCCGCCATTGCCGTTTGACGCATTAAAACCGTCATCGCTTGAAACAACAGAGACGTTGCCCCCTTCTACGTTAATCAAGCAGGCTTCAATACCCTCGTAAGACTTAACAACTGACACTTTTCCCGCCTTGATACAAATCTCATTGTCGGCATGAATGCCGTCATCTTTGGCAGACAGCGTAATATCACCGCCAACTATATCAATAAAGTCATTTGAATTAAGAGTGTCGTCAGAGGAAGACGTAACATAAGCAGTACCGCCTGCAATCAACATCGCATTATCTGATTTAATGCCTTTCAAAGTGGCATTTACAGACAACACTCCGTCATATACTGCGACAGTAGTCACGGCCTGTATACCGTCCTCTCCTGAAGTCACCTTGACGTTACTGCCATCAATACAAACAAAGCCCTTAAGCACGTTGTTGTCCTTAGAAGATTTAATACCGTCTCCTATAGAATCAACTACAATCTCAGCATTACGCAAAGCTACAAAATCGTTACCTTTGATTCCATTATTTACCGCCTTAACGCAAACTTTAGCATCAATAATCTTAAGTTCATCCTTACATGAAATACCATTATTAAAATTACCGTCTATTGTAAGCCTTCCACTACCGTTTATTGTAAGACTCTTCTTACTGAAAAGTGCTCCGTTCGGCTCATATGACACCTCACCCGTAGTCGAATCCGTTTCACAGGAGGCTTGACTGTAATCCTCCGTATCCGACAGGAAATTATCACTGCCCTCAGCCAACGTAATAACAACCTTCTTACCGTTGTTCAGATAAATCGGTGCATTGCCACGGCAACTGACGTTAACGTTGCTAAAAATAAGGCGCACCTGTGCCTCACCGCTATCAACGTATATCTGCCCATTTGAAAGTCTGCCGGAAAGCAAATAAACACCGCCGGCAGTAATATTTATAATCTGCTGATTGTCTTTGTCAATAAATTCAACAACCTGTGAAAAGTCCCCTTCAATCTTTGTATTCTCGTCATCAAGTAAAATTTTCACAAGCTCTCCGTCAGAAGACGTAACCGAATTATCACCGTCAAAATCAGAATAATCAACCGTAGCGCCGGAAGAAACGTTCTCCAGTAACACCTTCGTATCCTCTGCAGGAAAATCTTGATCCTGCTTACCGTCTGCGTCAAAAAGATTATCAATCGTGGAGTCCATGGTTCCGGAACACCCCGGAGTAAGGAGGCAAATAACCAAAATAGATATAAGCAAAAAGATAGCTGTTTTTTTAGACAACAAGACAAACACCTCTGAATTATTAACACTCTTCATTCGGAAGTATATACGTTTAAATTGTTTTTTCTTTGTCAAATTCGTACGTATTCTGTGAAATAAAAATTGCATTCCTGCCCGTCTGCCTGAGAAGAAACGAGCTCACTTACTTTATCAAGTCTCCATGCCGGATCTGCATCAAGATCAGGAAAATACGCATCCTTAACGTAGGATTTATCAAACTTTGTAACATACGCTCTGTTGCAATAAGGCAACATCTGCTTATATACGCTGGCGCCGCCGATGACAAAAACATCTTCTGAAGGATACTGATTTGATATTGAAACAGCCTCTTCGATGCTGTGAGCAACAATCGCTCCTTCCGGAGCGTAATCCTCAGAAGGATGAAGAACAATATTTACTCTGTTCTTAAGAACTCTTCCGCCCGGAAAAGTAGCAAGAGTATTTGAGCCTAAGATAACAACTTTCCCTGTTGTCAAGGCTGCAAAATTCTTAAGATCTTCTTTTGACCGAACAAGCAAATCTCCTTTGTATCCGATTCCCCATTCTTTATCTACAGCAACGATTAAATTCATAATAAAACCTCTCTTATATAGCTACTTCAAATCTTCCGACCTTGTCGCCGTGAACGTAATTTTCAACCGTAAAACTCTCCGGAGTAAACTGATAGAAATCCTTGATAGACTTATCCAAAGTAACCTTAGGCGCGTCAAAAGCAGGGCGCTTTATAAGTTCTTCTACAATCGGAATATGTCTGTCATAGATATGAGCATCAGCAATTACGTGTACCAGCTCGCCCGGTTCAAGATCGGTCACCTGGGCAATCATATATACCAACGCCGCGTACTGGGCTACGTTCCACGCGTTAGCCGCTAACATATCCTGAGAACGTTGATTCAAAATTGCACAAAGCTTGCCTCCTACTACGTTAAAAGTCATGCTATACGCACACGGATAAAGAGCCATCTCGTGCAAATCCTGAAAATTATATAAATTTGTCATAATTCTGCGGCTTGCCGGGTTATTTTTAAGATCGTAAATTACCCTGTCGACCATATCGAATTCCCCTTCTTTATACTTATGCTTTACTCCCATCTGATATCCGTATGCCTTGCCGATAGAACCATTCTCATCTGCCCAGCTATCCCAGATATGACTTTTAAGATCATGTATATTGTTAGATTTCTTTTGCCATATCCAAAGAATCTCGTCTATGGCAGCAGAGAGCTTTATTGGTCTTATTGTAATCAAAGGAAATTCCTTGCTCAGATCATATCTGTTGACAACACCAAATTTCTTTATTGTATATGCCGGTGTACCATCAGGCCATTTAGGTCTGACATTTCCTTCTGTAACTTTAACGCCATTTTCGATAATGTCCTTGCACGTGTTGATAAAAGCTATATCTGCGCTGCTCATTTCATTTCCCTCCAAAAAATCAAATTAATAAATTCCATTCCAATACGTCGTTATCTGTATCGAATCTTAATACACAATACGATGTCATCTCAATGATAGCACCATTATACTCGTAATCTATCGTCTTGTACATCAGCGTAACAATATAATTATTAACCAATCCGGAGTCATCATGCTCCATTTTATACTGCGAATCCATAATAAATCCGTTTGCTTTCAGAAGCTCTATATATTCATCGGCTTCGTTTTTTTTCACAAAATTGTATTTCGCACCCCACTCATTTTTTGGCTTAGTACCGTCATTATTTTCACCAAGGAACGCAAAAAAAGAATTTTGCGAATAAATACCGTCTACAAATAGCGGGGCATACTCCTCAGGAATATCATCATACAATCCGTTTTCCAGTAAAAAAAGTTTAAAATCTGAATTAATATTAGCACGAATCCGATATACCTGAATATCTGCGCCTTTCGGAATAGAATAGAAGGCCTCAAAAATAATACAGGCAAGTTCTCCGTTTGTCAGCTCGTCAATCTTCTCAACGGGAATAGAAAAACCAAATCCCTTGGCCATCATAAAATCAAATATATTCTGTGTAAGTTCTCCAGTCTGCTCATCAGCTATAGTATAATCCTGCTCAGTATAGCCCAGCGCTGTAGCCACCATAATATATGCTTCCTGAGAAGAAATGTTCTCAGACGTTTTTGACCCGGGTGCCAGTAACACGGGGACACCTTCAATATCCAGATATTTGTAATATAGATACATCTCATCTTCATTGAGAAGATTGCCGTCTATACCGTCAATATTGTACGCACCCTGCATACGCTTTAACGATATAATGGCAGTTTCCACCGTGGCTTTATCCTGTAGAAAGTCTCTGAATTCAGTATCATCAATACCTTCTTCATATCCTGTGAAAATCCCTAACTTTCCCAGTAAAATCGCTTCTTTATATCCTACACTGTATGAATTAACTCTGAAATGTGAAATAAAAGCAGTAGCTAAGATTGTCGCAACAAAGCATAAGGTTGCGATTTTTCTCAGATATTTTCCTATAAAAGAATTTGCTTTTATCATTCGTGTCTCTCAATCTCTTAAGCTCTTAAGCTTTGCCTTAATCCGCTGCAAGGCATTGTCTATAGCTTTTATATCTTTACTCAAAAGTTCCGATATTTCCCTATATGTATTGCCCGCAAGATACAAACTCAATACGGATACCTCGAATTTACTGAGACTCTCGTTTAATGCGCCCTGAAGGGTATCGTATGATTCATCAGTTATAAACTGTTCTTCAGGATCACTGACAAATTGTCTGTTTAAATTACTGTCGTCCATTGGGACGTAATCATTAAGAGGGCCGTGTTTCTTCCTGGACGCATTCTTAATCGCGGTCAGAATCTGACTTCTGATGCATAGTTTCGCGTAGCTCTCAAAAGGAACGTTCCTATCGCTGCTGTAAGTGCAAACGGCCTTGTAAAGACCTATCATTCCCTCCTGTACAATATCTTCGCCCTCTGCTCCTACTAAATAAAAGGTTCTGGAGACAGAGCGTACGACAGACTTGTATTTATCTAATAAATACTCACACGCGAAGTCATCTCCACTCCGTGCAAGGTTTGCGTAATATTCATCACTGAAGTCTTTACTGTTTGTAGGCAACCTTTACGCCGTCCTTCGTATCTGTAAGCACAATACCCATCTCAAGCAACTTTGCACGAATCTCATCTGCCAAAGCATACTGTTTATCTTTCTTTGCCTGAGTTCTCTTCTCTACAAGCTCCATAATCTCAGGGCTGAAAGATTGCTCTTCTTTTGCATCCTCGGAGATTTTTGCCACTTGCTTTTCCATATCAAGACCTAAAATAACGTCTGTCGCTACGACAAAATCGTAAATCTTTTTGCTTTTAACAGGATATCTCAAAGCATTCCATACAACTCCCAACGCCAGCGGAATATTAAGGTCATCATTTACCGCATTATCAAATTCCGACTTGTATACATCCAGAATGTTCTTACCTACGTTCTCATCGTTGAAACCGGCCAGCTTGCTGTCAGCTCCGACTGTCTCGCTAATATCCGTGTCGCCTGCATCCTTATGCTTCTTAAGCGCTTCATAGAAATGCTGCAGAGAAGATTTGGCAGCAGCCAAAGAATCCCATGTAAAATTCAATTTATTTCTGTAATTGCCGTTTAAGCAGAAATATCTGTAGCACAGTGGTGAAAAGCCTTTTTCTTCCAGATTGTCGATTGTATAGGTATTGCCAAGGCTCTTTGACATTTTACCGTTATTTACCAAAAGGAATTCTGCATGCATCCAATACTGCGTAACCTTTTTGCCGGTCAATGCTTCAGACTGAGCAATCTCATTCTCGTGATGAATCGGAATATGATCAACACCGCCGGTATGAATATCAAACTCATCGCCAAGATAGAGCCTTGCAAGAGTTGAACACTCAATATGCCATCCCGGATACCCCATTCCCCACGGACTGGGCCATTGCATAATATGCTCCTTGGGAGCCTTAATCCAAAGCGCAAAGTCAGACGGATGGCGTTTTTCAACGTTCTCATCTACTCTCTCACTGGCACCTGCAATCTGCTCTTCAAAGTTCATACGTGACAACTTGCCGTAATTAGAAAATTTTGAAATATCATAATAGATACCGTCACTTGTTTCGTATGCAACACCTGCTTCAAGAAGCTTTACAACAAAATCAATCATGTCATTTATATGATTTGTTACCTTTTCAATAATCTCCGGTAAATCAATATTTAATCTTGAAAGGTCATTGAAAAAAATCTTTGTGTAATATTCAGCTATTTCCCACGGAGATTTTTGCTGTTCTTTGGCTGCCTTAACCATCTTATCCTCGCCCTCATCGGCATCAGAAACAAGATGTCCTACATCTGTTATATTCATAACGTGTTTAAGATTGTATCCGTTATATTTAAGAACTCTTCTCAAGGTATCCATAAAGATGTACGTTCTCAAATTACCGATATGAGCGTAATTGTATACCGTAGGACCACATGAATAAATTGAAATCTCATTTCCCGCAAGAGGCCTGAGTTCTTCCTTTCTTCTTGATAGTGTATTATAAATCATTAATTTTCCGGCCATTTTTGTCACCTTTCTTACTCTTATGCTTTTATCAATCTATTAGAAATCTGCATTCTGTCAAAATTATATACATAGGTTATTTTATCACAGAAAAAAACCTATGACAATCATGTATACACACGGTGAATTTGAATCTGTAAAAAAACGCATAACTCAAAGGCTATGCGTTTTACATCAATTTATACAAAAGAAAGTCCCGAAATGCCGCCCCCGAATTTTGACACCTAGCTGAGCTAGGTGGGTATCTTGCGTGATATCGCAATCCTCCGCTGCCGTCGGCCGTACCGTTACGGAATTAGCTTGCGGCCCGATTTTAAAATCATCTAACTTAAGAGTCCCTCTTATGTGATGTAGGTTCAAAATGCGGGTTCTTGTCGAACACCCCAGGAAGCCTTTCTCGTATTCTGTTGGTTTTATTATACCCATAACACATCAATTGTGCAACAGGGAAAAATTGTTATCTGCAAACAACCATTGCTTTTATGCTGCTGTCTTTAACGATATTTTCAGCTTTTGTCGCCGCATCCCGGGAGATTTTCACGCAGTACGCACAGAATTTTCCTGAAAATTCTTTAGGAGTAGATGTAATTTTCCCGTCAATGCCATGTTTGTTCAGCATTTTTACAATCAGGCCCGCCCTGTTTTGCGCCTGTTCGGTTGTAATGATATAACAGTCACGTGCCTTCATTCCTGTCACCTGCCCGCTTATTTCATTATATTACAAATTATGCCAAAATCATCCATTGTTGTCACTTTAATATTTTGTTTTTCTCCTTGAACAATTGAAACCTTTTCGCCTGTCATATACGCGAGCATGCTGTCGTCTGTTATTTTACTGTCATCAATAAGGCCGTCTCTTATTTTCTCATCTATTGTAAAATGGGCCTTTGATATTACACCGAGCCTGAAGCTTTGCGGAGTTTGTACAGTATATGCATTATCGCGATCTACATAACCGTTTATCATGTCATTGCAATTTCCAAGAAGAATAGTATCCTGACTTCTGACAGCTGTGACCGCAGCGCCTGTCTCTGTAGCTTTTTTAATGTTTTCTGATATGATGTTCAAGCTTACATTTGGTCTCGCACCGTCATGTATTAATACTATATTTTCCGGTGAAAATACGGATTTGAGATACAATATACCGATTAGCGATGACTCTCTTCGATTACACCCTCCCGGCAGAACCGCATCAACCTTGCACCCATATTTTGATAATAGCTCTTTTGTATATTCGAGATATTCTTCTGCAGTTATAACACAAATGTAATCAATTTGAGGATGACCCATAAATCGACAAACAGTGTGCACAAGCATTGGTTTGCCGTTTATTTCCATAAACTGTTTTGGTTTTTCTCCGCAGACTCTCGTACCGCTACCGCCTGCAAGTATGAGTGCAATATTCATAACGTAACCTCTAATCTATAATTCTCATTTTTAGTTTATCATTTATATTACAACGTATCAAGTCTGATTGCGTTTCAGGCAATAAAAAACAGACACACATACGTTGTCCGTATAATGTGTCTGTATAATTTGTTAAAACTATTACGTTCAATCGGGCTCATCGTATGACAGCATGTCTTCTATATACGCCATATAAGCAATACCTTCTTCAGCTGTTTCATATTCAATAATAAGCCAATCGTATTCTGTATTTGTCTCAGCCTTTGTAAGATAACCAATTACAGTAATCTCTGTATAATCAGTTAATGTTGTAATGCGTTCCCCTCCGGGAGCTGTACGAATGTTCATATCGTCAACAACCCACATTGTCCACGGGTTCTGCGGTGTAGGCATGCTGTTAATGTTAGTTGTAGATAACTTATCTGCTATAAATGCCATGTAAGCAACGCCGTTCTCACCTTCCGCATATTCAATAACCAGCCAGTCATATTGTGTGTTTGTCTCAGCTTTTGTAAGGTAGCCGATTGCCATGATCTCTGTTCCGATAGGAAGAGTAGTAATGAGCTCGCCATCAGGAGCTTTACGGATATTCATGGGATCTGCAACCCAATATCTCTTCGGATTGTCTTCACTGGGGTTAGCAGGGTTAATGTCTGTATAGTTCTCTTCGATGTACGCAAGCCAGCAAATTTCACCGTTATATTTAATTGCGAGATAGTCATAGTCGCCGCCGTTATAATCTTCAAACTGATCATACACTTCGTCTAACGTGAGATACTGAATAACTTCAATTCGCACACCATTCATAAGTGTAACAACCATATCTCCGCCCGGAGTCTTACGAAGATTCATCGGACTTGTAATCCATAGAACCAGGGGATTCTCCTCACTCGGCGGAGCGGTAGGCTCAGGTGTTGCTGTAGGTACCGGTGTAGCTGTAGGTACCGGTGTAGCTGTAGGTACTGCCGTAGGTGCTGCCGTAGGTGCCGTGGTAGGTTTTGTCTCTGTATCTCCGCCACATGCAGTAAAAGCACACGCTACTAAGCAGATTGCTAATACGAGTATTGTAACTTTTTTCAGCATATAGATCTCTCCTTTTTTTGATGTTACTATATTTTAACACCTTCTGCAAAAAAGAAAACTCCTTTTTCATTATTATTATGAAATTTTTTTTTGATTTTTTTAATGTTATTTATTTTCTATGAACAAGCTGTTTACTTTTCGTATAACTCGCTGTAAGAAACTTTTTCTCAATACATCTTTATCCTACATGCTTTCATTTAATAATAAGACCCCTCATGAATATTTAGTTCACAAGGAGCCTTACTGTTATTATATTGAATTTACAAATTAGGCTTACAAAAAATCTCTTACTTGCTTGCTTCTTCGATAGCAACTGCACAAGCCACGGTCATACCAACCATAGGATGCTTTATTTTAAAATTTTCCAAACACAGAATGGAGCATCATCACCTTTTTTGAAAAACAAAATCAGTATGTATGTAAAATTGCACCCCAATACAACGAAAGTCGCCCAATGAAGACCGTACATATTAGGCCATGCAAATAAATCTCCCGCAAGCTTAAAAAAAGCAATACTGTATGATACCCAACTTTTCTTTACACGATGAAATAAAACAAACTGCAAAAAAGCAAAAGACATAATAAAGTCAATCACATAACTTGTAACGAGAGCACGCCCCATTTTAAAAAGAATTGTCATAAAACACAAAACGAAAGCGAATTTGATGAAAAATATTATATTGCTTTTTCGTGAAGGTGAGTAATGGAAATATAAAATGACAATAACCGTGTCTAACAAAAACCATGCTCCATGCATAAGGAGGGGCACAAGAGTTCGATTTGTCGTTAGTGTTAGAACAATTGCATCTATTTCCCAACTATAGTTAAGCAACAGTGGCAACAGCGGGATCCCGTAAGTTTTATTGGCTTTTGCATAAATAATTAGTAGTACATATGTTATTGACCAGCAAGTAGCTTGTAAATAGTCTAAAATCATAGTTTTTTAGTTTGAACTATATCGGATGTAAATTAAAAACGAGAGAAACCCAATATTCGGGTTTCTCTCGTAAAAACAAGATTCAATTACTTGCTTGCTTCTTCGATAGCAACTGCACAAGCCACGGTCATACCAACCATAGGGTTGTTACCGGCGCCGATAAGACCCATCATCTCAACGTGAGCCGGTACTGAAGATGAACCTGCAAACTGTGCGTCACCATGCATACGTCCCATTGAGTCTGTAAGGCCATAGGAAGCTGGACCTGCAGCAACGTTGTCCGGGTGAAGTGTACGTCCTGTGCCGCCGCCTGAAGCAACGGAGAAATACTTCTTGCCATTCTCAATAGCCCATTTCTTGTACGTTCCTGCAACTAAGTGCTGGAATCTTGTGGGGTTAGTTGAGTTACCTGTAATTGATACTTCTACAGCTTCCTTCTGCATGATAGCAACACCTTCGTTAACGTCGTTTGCTCCGTAGCAACGTACGTTTGCTCTGTCACCATGTGAGAATGCCTTAGTCTCAACAACAGTAAGCTCTCTTGTAGCATAGTTAAAATCAGTCTTCACATATGTGAAACCATTGATTCTTGAAATAACGTATGCAGCATCTTTACCAAGGCCATTGAGGATAACCTGCAAAGGCTGTTTTCTTACTTTATTAGCTGTTCTTGCAATACCGATAGCACCTTCTGCAGCAGCAAATGATTCGTGACCTGCAAGGAAGCAGAAGCACTTTGTCTCTTCACTAAGAAGCATGGCAGCTAAGTTACCGTGACCAAGACCTACATCTCTTGCATCAGCTACTGATCCGGGGATACAGAATGCCTGAAGACCTATACCAATAGCAGCAGCAGCTTCGCTTGCGTTCTTAATACCCTTTTTGATTGCAATTGCGCAACCTAACGTATACGCGTATACGGCATTCTCAAATGCGATAGGCTGAACACCTTTAACAATACCGGCAACGTCAATACCTTTTTCCTGGCAAATAGCTACTGCATCTTCTAAGGATTCGATACCGTATTCTGCCATAGCTTTGTTGATACCGTCTATTCTTCTTTCATAACCTTCAAATCTTATCATGGTCTTGTCCTCCTTATTCATTTCTCGGGTCAATGACCTTAGCAGCATCAGCAAATCTGCCGTATGTGCCTATATTCTTCTCATAAGCTTCTTTCGGATCAACACCCTTTTTGATAGCTTCCATCATCTTACCTAAGTTTACAAACTTATAACCGATAACTTCATCATTTTCATCGAGACCGATATTGAGAACATAACCTTCTGCCATCTCCAGGTATCTTACACCCTTAGCCTTCGTACCGAACATTGTACCTACCTGGGAGCGAAGACCCTTACCCAAATCCTCAAGGCCTGCACCGATAGGAAGACCGTCTTCTGAGAAAGCTGATTGTGTACGGCCGTAAACGAGCTGGAGGAATATCTCACGCATAGCTACGTTAATTGCGTCACAAACAAGGTCTGTATTAAGAGCCTCAAGTAAAGTCTTGCCGCCGAGAATCTCTGCAGCCATAGCAGCTGAGTGTGTCATGCCTGAACAACCAAGTGTCTCAACAAGAGCCTCCTCTATGATACCATTTTTTACATTGAGTGTAAGTTTGCATGTTCCCTGCTGAGGTGCGCACCAACCGATACCATGTGATAAACCTGAAATATCAGTGATTTGCTTAGCCTTAACCCACTGTCCCTCTTCCGGAATCGGTGCCGGACCATGGTTTGTTCCTTGTCTTACACAGCACATTTTTTCTACTTCATGTGAATAATTCATTTGCTAAATAAGCCCCTTTCCAAATAATCAAGCATGCTCAATCTCTGTAAGCACATACCGTGTAATTTTACTATTATTATCGTTTAGTGTCAATAAAATTAAAAGGAAGCCTCGAAAGAAGCTTCCTTTTACAAATCTAATATTTTAGATTAAATCTTAGTTTTCTTTTCTTTTCTTAACTACTACTGAAGAGATAGCCACGAAAGCGAGAGCGATAAGACCGAAGTCGCCTGTTTCAGGACCTTCAGGAGCTGAACCTTCTACAGCAATAATAGGATCTGCACCATTAGGATTTTCAGCTGATACCGCGTCAGTTAAAGCAACGTACACATAACCGCCGTTTACTAAATTTTCCATATAAACTTTAATGAATGTATAGGCCTCGCCTGTTGTCTCTTTGTCAATAACTTCTACAACAGGAAGAATCTCGCCCTTATTAAAGTAAGCATTAGCAAGACGGTTGCTGTCATCTGCAGAAGAAGGTGATGTACGAATGTTCGCTTGGCTTAATACATAGTACGGTGTTACTACAGGATATGTAGTATTTGGAGTTGTTACATAGTGTGTATCACCTAAGTTAGCGACGTAAGCTACTCCGCCTTCTGCAGCGGGCCAAACAATCTTATAATAATCGTTTGTATCCCTGCCAAATACATCCTTCGGAACTAATTCGAGAATTGTAATTCTCTCGCCTACGCGAGCTGAACCGATTTTGGCATAGTCAGGTCCGGCTGTACGTACGTTCATCTCGCTCTTAATCCAAAGATAAGAAGCACCGATATTGCCGGCGCCGTCAACAGGCGCATCAGTATAGTTCGTAGAAATATCAGCTATATAAGCAACTGATTTCTCGAGATCCCAGTTATCCCAAACAACTTCCAAATAGTCATACTGTCCGTCAGCTTCTGCCTTAGGAATTCTTCTGATAAGTTCAAAGGCACGGCCTTTTTCCAATGTACCAAGTCTAGTACTATTAGAAGCAGGATTTATACGAACGTTCATGCCGCTCTTGATATAATAAGTCTGAGTCTCAGCATTAACGTAGCTTGCTTTCCAGATTACTTCAATAGTCTTTGCCGTCTTAACGTAAACTTTTATATTTGCAACACCGTCAGCAAGAGGAACTATAACAGAGAATCTTGATGCACTTGTAGCGCCTGCGCCTGCAGCAGCCTGAACAACATCATCGCCTGTTGCTTCTGTAAAGCTGTCGTTCCAAACGATTTCAGCACCGTTAAGGCTGTAACCGAACTGACTGATCTCAGCAACAGAGCCGACCCAACCTTTAAATTGAAGTCCTGTTGCTTCATATTCTTTAGCCTGAGCATAAATATTACCCACGTCTGAATATTTATTATTCAAGCCACCAACTTTCATAATGTCTTTCTCTCCGCCATCTTTTACAAGCATAATACGGTCAGCTGCTACGTGCTTCAAAGTTGATTCAACATTTACTGCAGCAAAAGCAGCCACGCCTGAGAACAGAGATAAAACCATTACAACCGTTACAACGATAGATATGATTTTTTTCATAATACCCTCCAAATTTTTTAATTCTTATCGCAATAGCATATGTTCCTATAATTCCTACAATAAAAATTTTATTTTCTCACCATAGCAACTAAAGTCATACCTTTGCAAAACTTGTCTGGATTTTAACACACTCGTAAAAAAAAAGAAAGTGCATGCTTTTGTTTTTTTTTACAAAAAAACGAATTATTTTAAAAATTTTTAAATAAACTCACCTTTTTTCATATAAATACATAGATAATTACGTTCAAAACTTAAACCTATAATATCTTCAACTAATATACTAATATTAATACTTAAATATTTGTTTTTTTATGTTAGTATTTACATACGTAATCACGCAGCGTGATTGAAAGCCATTAAGACAGTTTGAATATATTTTAACTGCCTGAAAAATACTATATAATGCCTTGATGTTACCCCTTTTTGGTGGTATCATACTCCTTAGGTTTAATCAGGAAGGATTAACTTTTTATGGGATATTTCAAACAAAACATATCAATAGATTTAGGTACTGCTACAGTTCTCGTTTGTGTAGACGGAAAGGGTGTTGTCATAAAGGCCCCTTCAATTGTAGCAGTTAAGGAAGGCACTAACGAAGTCCTTGCAATCGGTGACGAAGCTCGTCTCATGATGGGACGAACACCTTTTGATATTACAACGGTACGACCTATTCAAAACGGTGTTATATCCAGCTATACCATTACCAAGGCAATGATTGCCTATTACGTTGATAAGGCAATTACAAATCCTATAAAGAAAAAATTCAAACCTGATTTGCTTATTGCTATACCAAGCAAAACAACAAACGTTGAGAAAAGGGCTGTGTTTCAGGCTGCCAGCAGTGTTGCAAAGAGAGTATTCTTAGTTGAAGAGCCATTGGCCGCTGCAATAGGAGCAGGCATTGATATTTCAAGGCCGACAGGCAATATGATTGTTGATATCGGTGGCGGAACAACGGATATTGCAGTTATCTCGTACGATGGCATCGTAACAAGTAAAAGCGTCAAGGTCGGAGGCGAATCTTTCGACGAGACTGTTAAGAATTATCTTAAGAAACGGCATAATCTTATGGTTGGAGATGCAACTGCCGAGCAAATCAAGATCGAGGTAGGTTGCCTGTATCATGGAATTGTCTCGAATTCAATTGAAATACGCGGCAGCGACATTCTCACCGGTCTTCCTTGTGAGAGAGTAATCACTTCCGAAGAACTTTTGGAAGTAATGATTGACACAGCTGTTCCCATTTTAGACGGTATTCATGCCGTATTAGAAGAGACTCCACCTGAGCTTGCAGCCGACATTTACTGCAAAGGTATTGTAATGACCGGCGGCGGCGCTCAATTATCCGGCTTTGATGAGCTGATACGCAAGAGTACGGGTGTTGACGTAATGGTTGCAACAGATCCTCAATATTGCGTTGTACGAGGCTCTATGCAAATACTAAGCGAAATGAGCTCGGACAAGAAGCGTCGTTTTGCAATCGGCGGATAACAACGTGCATAGCCTAAAGCATATTATCGCAGGCCGATTCTGAGGCTTCCCTCTTTCTTTCCAAAGTGAACCATGGCATTATGATGAAGTCGAATTACGTCGCCTTCATCTATTTTTTTGTTGTCCACAAACGTACCGTTTAAAGAATTCAAATCCTTTATAAACCATTTTCCGTTCTCGCAGAAAAGCATAGCGTGCTTTCGGCTGACAAAGATTGCATTGAGAATTATATCTGCCCACGTAGGATCTCGTCCTATATATAAAACATCCGTTTTACCCTTATATTCAATATTCGAAAAAAAATCCCGTCCATTGATTGTTATTTTTCTGTTAGTTTGGACCTTTCTGCTATCCGGTTTCTTATCTTCAGATAAAAAGACTAATGCTTTTTGGATTAACCCTTTTATTTTATCAGACAATACTGCACCGGTATTTTGAAAGCCTTTGCCTACAGTTTTTAATTTACTGTCTGCATAGTCTACTATCCGACTGAATTCTTCCTCGGCTTCATCTATGCTTGCACAGTAGCTCCTGTCTTCCCAATCAGACACCATCTGCAAAACGTCTTTAACAACCTCTTTATAAGTATTGTCATCAAAAACAATCATCAAAGACACAATACATAACATATCGCTGCATCTGTTATCTCTCAGAAAGATTTCTTTGCTACGGTCCTGCTCAGGAGCATATACAAATTCGACATCATCGACTGATATCCCCCAAAAAATACATTCGTAATCAAAAACTATATTATGAAAATCCTCTCCGCACTTTTCATAAAAATGATAAAGTCTGCGCAACAAACCGACAAACTCGTCAATGCTAAAACCGTTAACGGATACGTAGTCCTTCAACGACTGCCTGTGATTAACAAAAAAAGAATACCCATTCCCCTCTTTTGAAACGTCTCGAGGTACGTATACGTCGGTATAACGTTCTGAAGCATCCGATAGTATTTTCTTTAAGTCACTAATATCTGCATCATACTGACATGACACCTTTATTCCAAATCTTTCCGTACTTATTCGCATACGCACCACTCCTATAAATCATTAATAGATGAATCTGTTTTCTCTTTTATTTTGTCAAAAATATCAGACGCAATATCCATAATAAACGTCCTGAAAATCAACGCCAAAGTTACAAGCACCGCAATAATAATTATTACCTCAATGGTACTCATTCCTCTCTTATCTTTAATAACATATTTAGAGAAACAACAACGCAGCATACTTAAATACGTGCGTAATTTATTATATATAGTAAACATTACAATCCTCCTATCATTTGAATAATTGCCGGAGCCGCCATAAGCAATATCATTGCGATAAGAACTGCTGCTGACGGCAATAACATTAAGGTGGTGGCTTCCCCGGCAAGTTTAGTAGCTGTATTTTTCCGTTCACTTCTATAAAAAGAAGCCGAATTAACTAAGATCTGCACGATAAAGCTATTTCCCTTACGAGAATTTTGCACAACTAAGGAAACGAAATTACTTACGCAAGAACACCTGCATTCTTCCGCCATTTGCTCAAGTGCAATACAATAATCGCTGCAGATTCCCATATCTACCGACCTGATTGCTTTATAAAGAGCACCGTATAACGGTTTGTTCGTATCGCCATTTGTCACGCATCGACAGACAGCATCCCATATATTCATTCCGGATTCCATAAGCATGGCAACGTCAATTAACAAATCCGGCATATCCATATCCATGCTTTGAACGAGCTTTTTGTGTCGGCGTTTGTTCAAAAAGTCTCTTGCAAAATATCCTACACTACCGCTTGCTAACGCAACGATAATACATATTCCCGGTTTATTGCCTCCTGCAATCATCAAAAAAAGCATCATGAAAAAAGCACATAAACTGTATAATATCTTCCTATTCATTTTTCTAAACAATTGCCACACTTCCTTTAGTACTTCACATCTGAAATCAAGCTTCCCATAACACCGGCAAAAAGCAACAAAAGACCTACAATCACCATAACGATTCTGCCGGAGCCCTCGTATAAAGGCGAAATATACTCCGGAGCAATATTTTTAATCAAAACGAGACACCCGATAGGAGCGCATAACATTACACGGTTATTGTATTTAGGTAAATTCAAAGTCTGCATAATCTCTCTACGAGTATCATTTTTTATATTAAAGGATGATGAAACGTATCTTATAAGGCTAACCATGTCTACACCGGCCGGGATACCATAGCGAAGACAATCAGAAAACAGCCTGATGTCATCACAAGGGCATCTCCTCGCCAAATCGGCAAAAGCATCGCATACAGAATGATTGTATTCCAATTGTCGGTGAAGTCTCTCAATGTCTTTGAAAAGATACTTATATTCCGCCTTATTATGTATCGCAATCTCAGATACTGCATTTCTAACAGTCATTCCCGCAGCCAACGATGCACTTAGCCTTCTTAGAAAGATTGAAAATTCTGCTTCCTGTCTGTAGCGTTTTCTCTTGCCGACGTACCGAGACATCTTTATTACAAATAACGGCATTCCAACAATAACTATTAATATAGTAATGTACCAAAGTTCAAACATGGTCTGTATCACAAATGACGATATACAAACGTAACACAGTAAATAAACCACACAAACAAGTTTCCCTTCAGACAATAACGTTTGAAGTCGCAATCTTATCATCTTCATAACCAATCACCTCTACTATCTCTTTGACTTTACGACGAGCTTTATCGTCCCGTGTAAGCTGAACTATCACATGAATTCCTGATACAATCATCTGTCGGATAGCCCGGCTGCTTACATGTCCTTCCCATAAAGCCAGTGTTTCCAAGCGAAGAAGTGCATCTTTTGCCGAATTTGCATGTACTGTAGACATAGATCCTTCGTGACCGGTACAAAGTGCCGTCAACATATCGAGACTACTCTCATCTCGGACCTCTCCTATAATGAGGTGATCCGGTCTCATCCGCAAAGCAGCCTTGATTAACTGCCTCATGCGTATCTCTCCTTTGCCTTCGGTGTTGCTGTTCCTTGTCTCAAGGCGCACGACGTTAGGCTGACAAAGCTTAAGCTCTGCAGTATCTTCAACAGTAATAATTCTCTTTGTATTTTGAATAAAACCGGCAAGAACATTCAGAAACGTAGTCTTACCGGAAGAAGTTGCTCCGGAAATGATAATATTCTTACGCATGCGGACGCAATCTATCATATACGCGGATTGCTTATGCGATAACGTTCCGTTTGATATAAGATCCTCCATTGTGAAAATCTCGTCACGGAATTTTCTGATAGTAACAATAGGACCGTTTATAGCAACAGGAGGCAAAACAACGTTTATACGATATCCTCGTTGCAGTCTTGCATCAACTATAGGGTTGCTCTCGTTGACGGTACGGTTTGCCCAAGACAACATAGTCTGAACATTGTTAAAAAGGGCATCTCTATCACTATACCGTTTATCATATTCTGAAAGATCTCCGGCCCTTTCGATGTATATGCCGTCTGTCCCGTTAATCATTATCTCATTAACGTCCGGATCGTCTAACAACGGCTGAATCAGGCCAAGACGCTTCTTCTTATTATATACCTCTGATACAATAAGCTCTCTGTCTATTCCATCTGACGGAATCCGCCCGAAAAGCTCACCTGTAACGTCTTCTATTAACTTTCGCAGTTCATTATCCGCATACTGTCCGTCATAATTCATTCTGTTGCTGACAAACTTGTCAACAATCTCAACAAAATGCTTATTTTCCATAAAAAAAGATGCTCAAAAAAACCGGCGGCATATGCCGCATATACTTTCTTGAACATCGAATAATTAATGATACCGTAGCAGAATATTACCCCTAACTTTGCAAGCTGTCAATAGGTCTTTTAACTTTTTCACAAATGTCGTAAACATCATTTCTTGTCTTACCGCACTCTTCTGCAACACGCTTAAGAGCTTCGTTGCGACCTACGCCTTCTGCCCTTAATTTTCTTACTCTATTGTATATATCTTCGTCAGACATTTCACAGATATTTGTTACGTCCTCCTCGCTTGCTCCTTTTATAACAATTACAAACTCACCCTTCGGTACGTTATTTTCAAAATGAGCAAGTGCCTCGGCTACAGTTCCGCGAAATATATCTTCGTGAATCTTTGTAAGTTCGCGGCAAACTGCAATGCGCCTTTGAGGAATATGACTGCAAAGGAGTGTTAGAGTTTTAACAATTCTGTGAGGTGCTTCGTAAATGATTACAGTGCGTAATTCTTTTTTTATCATATCCGTGAAAAGATTGATCCGCTTATTATCTGTCCCGATGAAGCCTTCAAAGACGAACTTATCTGTAGGAAGAGCAGAAGCCACAAGCGCTGTAATACCTGCGCACGCTCCGGGTAATACACTGACTTCTATATTATTCTCAACGGCAAGCTTTATAAGATCCGCACCCGGATCAGATATGCCGGGCATACCGGCATCAGACACTACCGCAATATTCTCTCCGGCAGACAATCTTGCCAATAATTCTTTTCCTCTGGATATTTTATTATGCTCAAAGTAACTGATAACCGGCTTCTTTATATTAAAATGAGTTAATAATTTTAAAGTGTGTCTGGTATCTTCTGCCGCAATGGCATCACAGGATGAAAGCACCTCCAGACTGCGCATGGTAATATCTCCCAAATTACCAATAGGTGTTGGTACAACGTATAACATCAGTTAATCACCAGACCCTTTTCTATAATTAATTGTGCTCCGCCGCCTTTTACCGCCTCGACGAGAAACATCACCGGGCGCAATGTGGCATCAGCATAAACAAATTGTATTTCTTTTGGTTCAAGACCATATCTGCGTAAAGATTCTATTGTATCTGCCAGTCGCTCCGGCCTGTTTATCATCATAAAACGGCCTAAAGGTCTGAGGCAAACGCAAGCTGCCTTTATGATATCATCCAAAGTACACGTTATCTCATGACGGGCAAGGACAAGAGAGTCCCGTTCATTTAAATATCCTGTTCCCAGCTTGTAATAAGGTGGATTTGTGACAACGCAATCAAACGTGCCGTGAAAATCCCTGTCGCCGGCTATTTTACAAATATTGTCACAAACAACAGAAATGCTGCCTGCTCTGAGTGTGCCTTTTTGTTCATTCAGAAAAACACTTCTTTTTGCCATATCGGCAATATCTTTTTGTATTTCCACGCCAACAAATGTGCAATTGTGAGTCTTTGCCGATAAAAGAATGGGAATAATCCCGGTGCCTGTACCTATATCCAAAACGCGTTTCCCTTTACCGATATATTTTGCGGCATAATTCGAAAGCACAACTGCATCCGTACCAAAGCGGAAGGCCTTTTCCTTTTGCAAAATCATCAGGCCACACAGTTGTAAATCATCAATCGTTTCCCCTTGCAGCATATAATCTTCCGAATCCAAAACACACCTCGTCAGATAAACTTAAATAAATTAGATACACTTAGACCCCGTATTTGTGCATACTGCATCACACGGGGTCTGTGCGAATCGATTATTCAGCTTTTGGAGCGTCAACAGGACAAGTATCTGCACAAGCGCCGCACTCAATACAAGCGTCTGCATCAATAACGTACTTGCCATCGCCTTCGCTGATAGCCTCAACAGGACATTCGCCTGCGCATGCGCCACAGCTAATACAATCATCAGTAATAATGTATGCCATATCAATGCACCTCCGAGTAAATTTGCTGATTCATTTTAGCACTCTGCTATTTTCGTGTCAATGAAAGAAATTATCAGTTTAAAACACCCCGGAAAAGGATCAATTGAATTTTCTCGCCTTAAAAAGAGGATTTTTTCTGTTTTGGGACCGGTTGTCAAAACGTTAGTCCTTTTTATGCTATCTTCCTACTAAACAACCTCCTTAAAATCAAGCAGCGAGTACTAAACTTTTTCTCACAAATGCTATAATTTTATGGTATACTGCACAAGTAATTATAATTTGAAAGGTTTTGTACATGAACATTGAGTTTTTAATTGTCGGCACAGCAAAGGAATCAGAGGACGATTTTCACAACTTATACCAGAAAATGAAGGTAAGTGTGTACACGTTATGTCTCAGTATTACAAAAAACAAGAATCTTGCAAGAGATCTTGCAGCGGAGACGTTTCGCAGGGTTAAGCGAGATGCTTATAAATTTGATACGGAATTAAATGGCGAATACTGGATCCTTGATATTGCCGGCAGACTCAGCCAGAACGCTCTTTTAGAAAAATCTTTCCAAAGACAAATAGAACGTCAATATATAGATAACGTCTCTGTTATAATGAGCGACCTTATCAATACGGCAAAAAACGACCGTGCGTCGATCGTTCTTATGCGTCTGCTTACTTCTTTAAGAAAAAGTGATATTGCAAAACTTCTCAATTATTACCAGGCATCCTGCAGAGCCGAATACAACAGAGCAATTAAGCAACTCCGATTAAAAAACAGTCAGTATAATAAAAAAGAAATAATAAATATTCTTCGTGAAGAGGCTCAAGCCTCCTGCCCTGAGTACTGGTCATACGTGTCTGCTCCTACAAACAGTGTAGTAGAAAATATCTCTGACGAGCTTGTCAATGCACCGGATTTAAAAGCAGAAGAGCTTACGGAGGAAGAAACGAAGAAAAATTCGAAAAACGGCGGTCGAATCCTGTTGATTTGCGGCATAATCCTTTTTACCCTATCTTTGACAACCGTTGTTCTTCATTATTTCTTTAAAGACAGAAACAAAGATGATGATTTTGATTCAAACAATATCCAATACGATAACACAACAGCCATGGTGGAACTAAATGACACATTATATTACACCGGAAAAAACGGCAAGGATTTATGTGCTTTTTGCCCGTCTAAAGATACGTCAGGAGTTGTAATTGTAAAGGATGCGCATCCAAAGGAAATAGAGACAGACGGTACTTCCCTTTATTATAGAAGTCAAAAAGACGGAAACATGTACAAAGTCGATCCGAGCACAGGAAATACGGAAAAAATCTCATATTTACCCGGCGTTTCACTTGATATACACGACCATTATTTGTATTTTGGCAGCGAAGGCGGTATCTATCGAATTGATCTTAACGGCGACTTGCAAAATACCGAGCCTGAGCTTCTTCTTGACACATCAGCAGACGCGTCTTTGTTCTGTGTCGATCTGGACGTTAGCGAAGACGGCACCGTCTTCTTCTGTAGCGGAGCCGGCAAGGGCATTCACCAAATATTTGATTTCGAAGGAACTCCTTTGAATAAAGGACTGTTCTCAGACGAAGCCTATTCGATTCAGTACGAGAGCGGATACGTATATTTTGATTTTCCCATTAAAAACCAAATCAATCTATATAAAATAAACTTAAAAACCCTCAGAATTTTCACTGTCGGCCGTACATATTCAACGTACGACACCGACGACGCTCCGCTTGGTGCCGAAGGAGACGCAGTTATACTTTCATCCGGTGCATTTCAGGTAATAGATACCGTAACGTACTATGCAGCAGAAGACGGTATCTACAAGGTGCCTTTTGAAGGCGGAAAAGGAATTCAAGTCGTTAAAAAGACTTTGAAAACAACAATAACTGATTTTTATATTTCTGATAATTACGTTTATTGCTTTTATTCCGACGGTAAAAAGGACACTGAAAGACATCTTGTTGCCTACAAGTTGACTGAACCGGAGGTTAGTGTTAGTATTTATTAAAAAGTATATTAGGGAGATAATATAATGCGTGCTTTATTCATTATTAATCCGGTAAGTGGTAAGGGTGACTCGGTTCAGCGTGCAGCGCTCACTGCGATGCATAGATTGCTGGCTGATAAAATCCTTATACAAGCGGACGTTTTCTATACAAGAGGCAAAGATGATGCCAAGAACAAAGCTGCTCAAGCTAAAGACAATAACTATGACTGCGTTGTAGCAGTCGGCGGAGACGGTACAATAAACGAAGCTGTAGTAGGCTTATATGAAAGCAACAGCAAGATTCCGCTTGCAATTTTACCGGCAGGCACGGTAAATGATTTTGCCTATTCACTGGGAATTTCTCCCACGGCAGATTGCCTATATGACATGGTCAAAAACTTTACATATAAAACTGTTGATATTGCAACCTTCAACGGTTCATTCTTCCTTAACGTAGCAGCAGGTGGCATGCTCTCTGACGTTGCCCACAGCGTACCGCGAGATGCTAAGTCCAGTTTCGGCACCATTGCATATTATTGGGAGGGAATTAAAAAACTTGCAAATCTAAAATTCCCCACATCAAAGCTGGCTTTTACTATTGACGGCGGTGAGAAGGAGATTTTTGACAACTTTTTCTTTATTATTACAAACTCCAAGAGTGTCGGTGGCTTCCATAAAATAGCAAGCCAGGCAAAACTGGATGACGGTTATCTTGATATGTATATCGTTAAAAATCTTAACCTTGCATCTGCGTCAGTATTAGCTACCAAGGTGCTTAGCGGTAAGTTAGACACGGACAAGCATACCGTGTTCCGTAAAGTAAAAGAGGTTTACATTGAGGCAGCAGAAGACATTAACGAATATCACGTAGATTATGACGGCGAGAACGGTGGAGGGTTGCCTCTGCACGTCAAAGTGGTACCGCAAGCGGTAAATTTGCTACTTCCCTCAAAATCAAAACAGACACCAAAAATGTTTATTGAATCCGAAGAGGAAGAAAATCAATAAAATCCGCCGCAATCAATTTGTATTCTGTAACCAAGCTGTCTATATGACAGCTTTTTTGTTTATCAGGACTATGAACGTGACCAAAAAAACAACGTTTTATTCCGTTTTCTTCTATAATCTTTGTAAACTCCGTATGCTCTGACAAAGACCCTGTTTGCGTACAAGAAATATTGCCAAACGGCGGATAATGCATAAAGCATATTATTTCTTCGTTATTTTCTTTTAGTCTATACGCACAGTGTATGCTGTTTAACAGGCGAGCAACCTCCTTATTATATACAGATATGTCTTCTTTATTAAAATCCTTATCTCCGGGGCAAAGCCAGCCTCTTGTACCGCAAATAATAACGTCATCAATTTTTATAGCTTCATTATACATGAAACGAATTGTTTCAAATCCGTTTTCCTCTAATAATTCTCTGTTTTTCTTAGCTGTTCCCCACCAAATATCATGATTGCCTTTTATTATTATTTTTTTTCCGGGCAATTTGTCTATGAAGTCAAGGTCCGGTAGTATTTCCGTACGATGTAATCCCCATGAAATATCACCGGGAATTATTACCCAGTCATCTCCCGTAATACGCTGTTTCCAATTATTAGTTAGCGTTATGTGATGGTCTTTCCATTTTTCGCCAAAAATATCCATGGGCTTATCCACGCCAAAAGACAGGTGCAAATCAGCAATCGCAAATATTGCCATTATTTGTTTCCCCCTTTTAGCTGTTCTGATATTCTTATTGCAAGAGCTTTGCTGATACCGGGTACTTGTTCCAACTCCTGGGCAGTAGCACGGCTTATAGTGGCAAGTGATCCGAAATGCTTGTAAATCGCTAATTTACGTTTCTCTCCCACTCCCTCAATATCATCAAGCGGCGATTTGCGATATCGCTTGCGAGTAAGTTTTCTGTTATATTCCACAGCAAAGCGATGTGCTTCATTTTGCACCGCTCCGACTAAACTCCACAACTCGGGATTTTTCTTAAGTTCATATTCTGTATATCCCAAAGGCGTATTACAATCTGGAATTATTAAGGATTTTGTTCTGTGGCGATCATCTTTCTCCATGCCAAATACCGGCAACTTATCAAGTGAAAATCTACCGTCTTCAGATATTTTTCTCAAGGCCTCTTTTACTGCATGCACCTGTCCTATACCGCCGTCTATGAGAAGTATATCAGGCAGAACTTCAAAGCCTGAGCTGCCTTCTTTGTATCTTGAGAATCTTCTTGTTATAACTTCTTCCATAGAAGCATAATCGTTTTGTATATCAAGATTCTTTATTTTAAATATTTTATAATCCTTTTTACTTGGCTGACCGTTTTTAAAGACAACCAAGGATGCATCTATCTCGCTTTTCCCCAGATTCGATATATCGTAGCCTTCGATATAAACGGGCATCGTCTGCAAACCCAAAACCTGTCTTAAATTGTCAAGCTTCTTAAGATTTGCAACGTTTCTACCTTCCAATCCGGCTATTTGTGCGTTTTGAAGCAGAATTTTTGCATTATCCTCTACCATCTGTGCAAGTCTAAGCTTCTCTCCGCGCACAGGCGTCGTAATCTCACATTTACGGCCTCTAAGCTTTGTCAACATCTCTTCAAGACCTTTGCGTTCTTCTTCGGGCAGTACGCTTTTACTGTATATTTTAGGTGGAATAAGCTGATTTTCACTATAAAACTGTTTAATAAACGATGTGACGATTTCTTCGGGATATAAATCCGCTCCCCCCGGAAACGTAAAATATTCCCTGCCGCTTACGTTACCTGCGCGGATAAAGAAAATCTGTAATACTGCATCAACTCCATTTTGCCCCACTGCAATCATATCGTAATCTGCGTCATTTACCGATGTGATTTTCTGATTTTCCTTAAAAACTTCAAGAGCTTGGAGACGTTTCCTATACACTGCAGCCATTTCAAAATTAAGTTCATCGGCATATTCCAGCATTTTTGTGTGCAAAAGTTTCTCAAGGCCACTTGTATTTCCTCCAAGAAATGCCAATACAAGTGAAACTGTCTTCATATAATCTTCTTTAGCTATTTTACCGGCGCACGGCCCTGGACACAGCCCTATATGATAATTAAGGCATACTCTGTCCCCACCGGATTCTTTGATTTTCTTATTACAAAGGCGCAATGGCAGTATGCTCTTTAGCGCATCAAGGGTTGCATTGATTGTCTGCACACTGTGATAAGGTCCGAAATAAGTTGCTCCGTCTTTTTTTACTTTGCGAACCATCATAATCTGTGGGTATGAGTCATTCGTTGTGACTTTTATATAAGGAAAACCTTTATCGTCTTTAAGTAAAACGTTATATTTGGGTTTATGTTTCTTTATCAGATTGTTTTCTAATAATAAGGCTTCATATTCGCTATCGCATACTACGTATTCAAAGCGTGTTATCTGTGAGATCATTACTGTTATATGTGCACTGTGCGGAGTGTTGACGAAATATGATTTGACACGGTTTTTTAGTATTTTAGCTTTCCCAACGTAGATAATCTCGTCTTTTTCACCATGCATAAGGTAAACTCCGGGTTTTTCCGGCAGTAATTTTAGTTCTTCTTGAATATTAAAATCTTTGTTCATGGCGACTCCCTTTTATACTGCGATGTGGTTTAGTATGACATATTGTGGTTAAAATATCAAGCCACGCGATTACACCTGTCACTATTTCATGCCGGTTCGTTTTTGATTCCTTGTTATACATTCTTTTTTTTGCTATACTTACTTCTAAATCAATGCTACATCTTTCAAGGAGTATTTATGTCACCGGACTATAATAAAACGATACAGGCCATTCTCTTACAAACTGCAAATGCCCATCCCGACGCGATTGCAATAGATTATATGAACAGACGAATTTCATATAAAAGCCTTCTTAAAGAAGTTAATAAATGTGCAAGTGGATTGCAGGCAATCGGAATTAAGCCGGGAGATAGAGTGACAATCTGCCTTCCAAATATTCCTCAGGCAGTTATCGCTTTCTATGCAACGCTGTCAGTAGGCGCAGTAGCAAATATGATTCACCCGCTTAGTGCAGGTCCGGAGATTGAGTTTACCGTAAACGTAGCTGCTTCAAAATGTTTATTCGTCTTAGATGGTTTCTTTGATAAAACAAAGGGAATAAACTGTCCTTGTCTTAGAAATATTATATATTCCAGTGCCGGCGATTATCTGTCTCACATCAAGAAAGCCGGATTTTGGATCACACAGGGCAGGAAAATACAAAGAATCGTTAGCAAGCCGGGGGTTATGTCATGGAAAGCTTTTATAAAGAAAGGCACTGTACCAGCTGATTTGTCACAGATAAAGACTAATTCCGACCCTCGTAAAGAGGCTGTCATCTTATATAGTGGCGGCACATCAGGAAAGCAGAAAGGTATTTTACTTTCTCACTATAATATAAACGCATTGTCAAAGCTCACCATTCAACACGGTTGCCCCACGTTAGGCATCGGAGATAAAATGTTGGCTGTTCTTCCGATGTTTCACGGATTTGGTTTGGGCGTTTGTATCCATTCTTCTATATTCGCAGGTGCTACTATTATATTAGTTCCACGGTTCAATGCTGATATTTGCGCAAATCTTATCAAAAATAAAAAGCCTTCTGTTATAGTGGGAGTTCCTACGCTATACGAAGCTCTTCTTAGAAATAATCGTATGAAAAACGTCGACTGTTCATGTCTGAAGGGCGCTTTTGCCGGAGGTGACAGCTTGCCGTATGAAATTAAAATTGCTTTTGATAGGATCCTTAAGGAGAATAACAGTCCTGTGTTGCTACGTGAAGGCTACGGCCTTACAGAATGCGTCACAGCAAGTGCACTTACCCCAAATGACGATTATAGAAAAGGTAGCGTAGGGCTACCATATAACGGAATAACCTACAAGATTGTATCTACGGATAATACAAACGGTCCTTACACGCCGCTTGCCCCGATGACAGACGGAGAGATAGTTCTGAAAGGACCCACCGTTATGCTCGGATATTTAAACGAACCTGAAGAAACGTCAAAGGTTCTTCGTATCCACGAAGACGGAAACGTGTGGCTTCATACAGGAGATTTGGGTTATATGGACGAGGACGGCTTTATTTATTTTAAATCGAGAATAAAGAGAATGATTAAATGTCGCGGATATTCTGTTTACCCGTCTCAGATTGAGGCTGTCATTAATTCCCATCCCAAGGTATCAATGTCTTGCGTCATCGGTGTGGAGGATTCGTACGAGATGAGCAAGCTAAAGGCTTTTATAGTGCTCAAAGAAGAAGTTGATAAATCAGATCCTGATGCTTTACAAAAGGAATTTTTCACATATTTCGGTGAAAACATCGCGCGCTTTTCACAGCCTAAGATAATAGAATTCCGGGATTCTCTTCCTATGACAAAAGTAGGAAAAATAGCCTATACACAGCTTAAATAAATTGATTTTTTAATATATTCGTTATATACTGATTAATATATGCATTTATTCGGGAGGACGCTTATAATGGCTAAAGATAAAAAAATAAAAATGACTGAAGGAAAGAGAATTTGTTCCGTAGGCGGACAGGCGTTGATGGAAGGTATAATGATGCTTGCACCAAACGGAATGGCGGAAGTTGTGCGTAATCCGAAGGGCGATCTTGTTGTTAAGACGGAGAAGATTGAGCTTCTGACGAGAAAATATACAGTACTCGGTTGGCCGATAATCAGAGGCGGTGTTGCTCTTATTTCTTCAATGGTCAGAGGTATGAAAGCTCTTTTCTATTCTGCTGATATTGCAATGGAAGAAGAAAGCGAGGACGGCAAGACGTCTGCTCCCGGCGAGAAAGCAATGGGTGTTATGATGTTTTTTTCGCTGCTTATTGCTCTTGCCTTTTCAGTAGGATTATTCTTCTTATTACCTAATTTCCTTTCTTCGCTTATCATTCCAAAGACGGCTCCAAAGGTTTTATATAACCTGTTTGAAGGAGGCATTCGTATTATTCTTTTCTTTGGGTATATGATTCTTGTTACTTTGATGAAGGATATCAAAAGAGTTTATATGTATCACGGCGCAGAGCACAAGACCATTCACTGCTTTGAGCATGAAGATGAGCTTACGGTTGAGAATGTCCGTAAATATTCTAAGCATCATCCAAGATGCGGCACCGCATTCCTTTTTGTAGTAATGGTTATAAGTATTATTGTATACTCACTGCTTCCACGTTTTGGCAACGTTTTTGCAAACATGGGTCTTAGAGTCCTTGCCTTACCGATTGTTGCCGGTATTGCTTATGAGTTTAACAGAATCGCCAGTTTACATAATAATATTATTACCAGAATTCTCCGTGCCCCCGGCATGGCTATGCAGAGATTTACAACAAAAGAACCTGATGATGATATGATAGAAGTTGCTATTGTAGCACTTAAGAAAGCCTTGGAATTTGAGGGTGAGAATGAAGTTCCTTGCTGTGAATACGTTATTAAAGCGCATCCCGAGGAAGATTCTTGCATAGAAAACGACGATAACGGTAATACTGAAGAACATGACGATACATCAAGCGAAATCTCAACTGATTCAAATAACTGATGACTCCCAATGTGCAGATATGATTCTGGGCCACCTTTTGAAGGTGCCCAGATCTTATTTATTTACCCACGTTAATCTGCCACTAACCGACAATCAAGAGTCTGTATTACGTGAATATATGAGCAGACTTTCAAAAAACGAGCCGATACAATATATCCTTGGCTATGCGGATTTTATGAATATTCGCCTTACTGTAACGCCGGATGTTCTTATTCCGCGGAGCGACACAGAGACGCTTGTTCTCGTAGCACTTGCCGCAATCCGCAATAATGGGTACAGTAAAATCCTTGATATGTGTACAGGAAGCGGAGCCATCGCACTTGGAATTCTCCACGAGCTTCCAGGTAAAAAATACAATGCTGTTTGTGCCGATATTTCCGCAAAGGCACTTTCCGTTGCCCAACGCAATGCTCAAAATCTTTATGAAAAGCGCGTTTCTTTTATTGAATCTGATTTTTTTTCCGCTTTCGACGCTAATAATGACAAATTTGACATTATAGTATCAAATCCCCCGTATATTGAGAAGGGTGACATCAGCGAGCTTATGCCTCAAGTACGGGACTATGAACCTCATCTTGCTTTAGACGGAGGATTAGACGGTCTGGACGCATACAGACAGCTTATTTCACATGCACCGGATTATCTTGCAGAAGGCGGAACGCTTGCTTTTGAAGTAGGCTATACACAAGCACACCGGGTTGCGGATCTAATGTCAAAGAGCTTCCGGAATATTGAAATAATAAAAGATTTATCGGGCATTGAGCGCGTAGTAAAGGGTGAAATAGCAAATTAAAATTATTTTCTCTTTATACACTGATCTATCATCTTCTCCGACGACGCTGTCTTACGGACTGCGCTTTCGCTTTTTCTTAATTCCGATAAAAATATATCGATCACTCCCCGACAAGCCTTCTTTACTCAAGAGAATTGTAAGTAAAATCGTGAAAAATCGCAAAATCGGTGCTATTTACAATAACGCTCTTAGTATAACGCAGATAATTCAAATCTCTTCTCTTCGGATAGATGCTGCCTTGGGTGTTAATGATGCTTATTGTACAACTATGTCAATTGGCCTTATGCAGATACTGCTTGGCAATTTAATATCTTTCTTATCTCCGAAATTCTATGATTTTAACGTAGATTACGTAAATATATGCGGAAACTATCAATTAAATTCAGCAAATGGCAGATTACAATGCATACTGCACTTCAATCTTGCACATATTATATTTGCTCTCATCAGAGCAGTAATTAAAATAAGGAGAAGTAAATAAATGGATAATCCTATAAACGACGTTATGATAACGTCTATGACTAATCTTAAAGAAATGATTGACGTGGACACAATCGTAGGAAATCCCGTTCAGACTCCGGATGGTGCGACGATTATTCCCATATCAAAGGTGAGCTTTGGTTTGGCGGCAGGAGGCGGACAATATTCTTCTATGAAGCAAAAAGAGCAACTTGACGATAATTTTATTACTCCGGTGAAATATCCTTTTGCAGGCGGTACGGCAGCCGGCGTTTCCATCACTCCCATTGCCTTTGTCTTTGCACCGAATTCCCAGAATATTCAAGAAGGTCAAGTTCAACTTGTAACAATAGATAAAAAAACAACGCCGGAAAAGCTAATTGATACTCTTCCCGGCGTTGTAGATAAAATTACAGGCATGCTCAAAGACCTTATATCAAAGCAGTCTCAGAATCAGGAGTCTCAACAGCCTCAGCCATAACGACCGGCGGCAATTGAGATAAATCTTCAACTCCGATACTTTTTAAGAATAAATCTGTAGTTCCGTAAAGCATCGGGCGACCGGGTGAATCTTTGCGTCCCTTTTCACAAACAAGGCCCCGTTCGAGAAGCTTTGCCAGAACTCCGTCGCTGTTCACACCGCGGACCATCTCTATTCCGGCTCTTGTTACAGGTTGATTATATGCAATAATAGATAACGTTTCCATAGCGGCACGGCTTAAGGAAGACATAGAGGCAAAATCAAAATATTCACGAATATCCTCATGTAATTCCGGCTTCGTAGATAAAATATATCCGTCGGTAACTTTGCGCATAATCACCCCGCCGGAACGGTTTTCGTAACGGGACATAAGGCGCTGTGCAACGTTTTGCGTTTCCTTATGGGTAAGCTTTAAAACTATTGATAACTCTTCTATCGTAACCTTTTCACCGGTTGCAAATAAAAGAGCTTCCATTATAGCTTCATTCTTACTATATTTTAATTCTGTGATTGATTCCATAATTCTTCCTCCCCATCATTTTCAAAATCCCCGGCTTCCTCCATATTAAGGTAATCATCTTCAGTATCAATATCAGATCCCGGAGTAATCGTAATTTCTCCAAAATTTTCCTCTTGTTGAATCAGAATTTTCTTACGTTTATCTAATTCCAACACTGCCAGGAAACCGGTTACAATCTCAGCCTTACTTTCTTTTTTAGAGAAAATAGAGGAAAATGTTGTTTTAATTTTTTTTACGATATGACCTACAACCTGATGCATTTTTGCTCGCAGGCTGACTTTTTCCGTTTTAAGAATATCGTCCATTTTCTCTTTATTGTCATTATGCTTGTCCTGAAAGCGTATCTGAATATTTGAATAACAGTCGGCAAGTTTGTCAACGTCTATAGCAATCGGAAGATAACGTTTAGTAAAATTAATTTTTTCCGGCATTTTATAGTGTGCTTTCGTCCAATGACTGTACATTTCCGTTATTCGAGGAGTTATGTCTTTATACTTTTTATATTCCTCAAGTCGTCTGATAAGCTCTTCTTCGGAAATTTCCTCTTCTTCTTTCTCCTCTTGCGGAAGCAACCGTTTAGATTTTAAGCGTAGCAAAATCGATGCCATGACAAGGAATTCCGAAGCAATATCCATGTCGAAATTATCTTTAAGAATTTCCAGATATTGGTCGGCAATAGCACATATGTTAATATCAACTATATCGATTTTATTTTTTTCTAAAAGTGTGAGCAAAAGGTCAAAGGGGCCTTCGAAAACATCTAATTTGATTTTATAGCTCTCATTTTCGATATCCAAAATGCACCCCAAAAAATATTATAAAACTTTCGCAAGAAAATCCTGTGTACGCTGGTTCGTCGGATGATTGAAAATCTCGTCGGGCGTACCCTGCTCTATTATAGCTCCTTCGTCCATGAATAAAACGCGATTTGCAACTTCTTTGGCAAAACCCATTTCATGAGTAACGACAGCCATAGTCATACCGTCTTCTGCCAGCTCCTTCATAAGTTCAAGAACCTCGCCAACCATTTCCGGATCGAGGGCCGACGTAGGCTCGTCAAACAGCATAACAGATGGATTCATAGCAAGGGCTCTGACAATAGCAACTCTTTGCTTCTGTCCGCCGGACAGCTGATTAGGATAGCTTTTAACTTTATCTGAAAGGCCAATTCGTTTTAGCAATTTATTTGCATTCTCCAGGGCCTGTTCTTTCGATTGTAATTTAAGTTTAATGGGCGCAAAGGAAATATTTTCCAGAATGCTCATATGAGGAAAGAGATTAAAGTGCTGAAAAACCATACCCATCTGCTGACGGAGTTTATTAATATCCGTCTTAGGGTCTGTTATATCAACGCCTTTAAAAAATATATTGCCTTTTGTAGGCTGTTCAAGCAGATTAAGGCAACGCAAAAATGTACTTTTGCCTGAGCCGGAAGGTCCGATGATAACGACCTTCTCCCCTTGGTGGATCGTCTCAGTGATGCCGTTTAAAACCATTTTTTTATTATCAAACGTTTTGTATAAATCTTTAACCTCTATCACTTTTAGACATCCTCTTTTCCATTTTCTTGAACAATGCTGATAAGCCGAGTACCAAAACAAGGTAAACTGCAGCCACAAAAATAAGACAGAAGAAAGCGTCAGCCGTACGGGATCTTACCATCTCGCCTGCTTTTGTCAAGTCAACAACACCAAGATATCCGATGACTGACGTTTCCTTCAAAATTGCGATAAATTCGTTGCCAAGAGCCGGAAGAATATTTTTAAATGCCTGCGGTAAAACAATACTGATCATTGTTCTGCTTTGAGACAGACCGAGCGATCTGCCGGCCTCTGTTTGGCCTTTATCCACAGCATTTATTCCTGCTCGAATGATTTCGGATACGTACGCACCTGAGTTAAAGCTGAAAGCTATAATACCAACCAGGACTGCTTTATCCGATGCGGCAAAAATAACGAAGTAGGAGAGCATAAGTTGTACAACAACAGGGGTTCCTCGGATAATGGTTGTGTATATTTCTGCAATAAAGTTTAGAATTTTAAGCAATACGTTCTTGGGATACTGCTTGTACCAAACCTTTACTACTGCAACAATCAAACCGATAACAACACCCAATAGTGTTGCAAAAACTGCGATAACAAGAGTATTTTTAAAGCCTTCTAAAAATAACTTATATCGATCATCTCTTATAAATGTTTTTTCAAACATTTCAGTAAGATAATTTATGAACTCCATACCTGAACCAACCTTTTTCTAAGAAATTAAATTATTTTTCAGAAGCTGCGCCTGTGTGCTTGATTACGAATTCGTCAATCTTACCATTAGCTTTGAGTTCTTCGATAACTTCATTTATAACCTTGAGAAGTGACTCGTTACCCTTAGCTACGCAGATAGCATATGACTCTTCTGTGTTGCTGCCGTCTGCATATACAAGCTCAATTGCCTTAAGGTTTTCATAGTTTCCTGCAATGATCTCAGCAGGAAGTTTGTCGATTACTACAGCCTGAATCTTGCCTGAGTTAAGAGCGATAGCTGCATCTGCCGCACTGTTGTACGTAGTAACGCTTGCGCCTGTATCCTGAAGTACTCCCTTAACAGCCTTTCCGTCACCGTCTTCGTAGCCGTTAATCTCATCTGTGATAATGAAATCACCTGTTGTACCAAGCTGAACACCAATCTTCATACCTGCAAGATCTTCAATCTTAGCAACGGTAGAATCAGCTGCAACAATGATATACTGCTTACTTGTTGTATATTCAATTGAGAAATCAACGCTCTCTTTTCTCTCTTCAATAACGGTGATACCTGCAGCTCCGATAGAACCTTTACCGGACTGAATAGAACCGATAATAGTATCGAATTTAACGTTATGTATTTCAAGCTTTACGCCTAATTTGTCAGCAATTGCCTGAGCAATATCAACGTCAACGCCTTTTACTTCAGTACCATCCATATATTCAAAAGGAGGGAATTCAGCGTTTGTATACATAGTAAGTTTACCTGCTTTTTTAATTGCATCCACGCTCTGCTTGTCTGCTGCATCTCCGCAGGAAGTCATGCCTACACATGCTAAAGCCAGAACTACACATAAAACTACAGCGATAATTTTTTTCATTTTCGTTTCGTCCTCTCAAAAATATTTTATACATTTACATTGAGTAATACCTCAACCCACAGATTATATTATATTTGAATATTCAATGCAACCTTATTCCATGTGAAATTCACCAAAAAAAGCCGGAATATGGTAATCCGGTGTAGTTTTTTCAATTAAATTCCACATGCCGTAATGAGGCTTTTCACATTCGTCGCCACACTTGTATGCATTTCCGTAAAATGTATATCCTGATGTAAACTCACTGTATTTATACACTTTTTTAAGCAGGTGAAAAGGCGTGAATACTTCCACACTCCATTCTTTTTGTCCTTTATATGCTTTTATTTCCGGAAGCTCATTTGTGATGTCAATTAGAGGTATGCGATCATTTCGGTTGTTGCCAACCGCACTTAGAAGAGTTCCTTTAGAGTTCAGCTCGTAGTTTATGTAGCCCGGCAGACTTGAAAAACTAGGCTTTTCACCCGAGTAGTCGGCAAAAAATTCCATGCAGCTATCACAATATACCGGATCCATATAATTGTCATATTTTGTTTTTGGATTTTCCTCCTCGCACGTAAGCCTTAGGATAAAACCTTCATTTTCTATATAAACAAGCTTAAAAAAAGCCTTGGGTGCGTATTTATCTCCCCAGGGATATAAGTCGATATTACCTTTTTCTATTTTTTCCCAATCAATATTTCTGTGGGAAACTTTTTTTATGACGTATTTTTTCACGATAGTCCTCCTTACGTACGATTACAAAAATATATTGTATCTCAACACGGGACTTTTTTTCAAGAGTCATATGCTTGACAGTCCGGATAACAAAAGCCGGACTGTCAAGCATAGGTAATATAATTAAATCATAGTGTATCTGTTAATGATAATCTCCAATTACTCGTTCATCGCTTCTATTTTGATGCCAAATGTTATAATTTCCTCTCTAGTAGGATATTCACCGATAAACATCTCTGCCGGTACATAATATAAGAAATAATGATTATCATTATATACGTATATTCTCACATGCTTTAGAGTCTTGTCATCAACATCCAATTCTTCGAAAACAGAATATTGAAGATTGTTTTCCGTGAACTCGTAGCAAATTTGAATTCCCTTATCTCCATAAGAAGTGTCATACTGAATACCCTGCACAAGAATCGGTATTGCAGATTCATTATTTTGCAATTCATCACCGTTTCTTAAAACATTTATCGCTTGGTATGTCTTCGCGTTTTCTCTTGTAATACGCACATCACTGATATTTTGTTCCATATCACTTGAAGTAATGAACATGTAAACTTTTCCTACGTATAAATCATCGTAGAACTTCGAACTAAAGCTAGATTGATTTATTTCTCTTGTAAGCTGTATTTCTTCATTATCATTCCAAGTTATCCTGTCAGGAAAAACAGGATATGCAATATCATCCAAATTGAACATTATCAGTCTATTCTCTGTATCATACGGAAGGTACGCCTCTAAAGATTCTTTCTCATGACTATCAAACGTCCCATCCATAAAACGCCGGTGCAATTCAATAAGCGAAGTAAATGTTACCAGTTCGTGATGAATACTGCATCCGGACTCCGAATGGTCTATCTTAGGATATTCACCGAGTACAACCCGCCATCCATCTTCAGTGTCAAAGCACGAATATTCAGTCAATTGCGGCGATGTACCGGGAGTAGAGTTGGGATTTGGCGCCACATTCGTATCACATGAAACCAGAAAAAGCATTATAGCAAAAATTATAAACAAAACGATTTTTCTCATAGTCAGAGCCTCTTTTTTTGTTATATTATAACTTATCATATTATTGTATAGTTATTTTTTCCTTGTGTTATATTATTCCATATCCGTAATAATGTGTCAATATACACCTTCAAAGAATTGACTTCTGTAAGTCATATGCATGATTGAAAAACTATGTAGCATATGGTATATTTTATCAGTAAATTTTTTTACGAGGTAAAGATAATGGATACGTTTATCAATTTAAATATTGTTCCTGAAAAGGATATTGTCGCCGCATTTGATCATATGACTGCTGTAAAGAGCAAGATACCCTCCCCGGCCTATGCCGTTGTGCGTACCCTTGGATGTCAGATGAATGAGCACGACAGCGAAAAGCTCGCCGGAATGCTTGAGAATATGGGTTACACAATCGTTGACGACTATAAAAAAAATAAGGTTGACCTGGTAATTTTTAACACCTGCTGTATCAGAGAAAATGCAGAAGGTAAAGTGCTGGGGCGCCTTGGCGAACTTAAAATGATTAAACGTTCAAATCCGGGAATGATTTTGGCTGTATGCGGCTGTATGACCGAACAGCCGCATATCGTTGACATTATCAAGAAAAAGCATAAACACGTTAACCTTGTTTTCGGCACACATGATATCTACCGTTTCCCTGCCATGCTAGAAAAAACACTGGAAACAGGCAGGAACGTCTACGACATTTCCAGTACCCGTGGTGAAATGGCCGAGGTACCGGAGGGACTTCCGATCAGACGTGAGGATAAGACTAAGGCATGGGTTACCGTGATGTATGGCTGTAATAACTTCTGTTCATATTGTATCGTTCCGTACGTAAGAGGTCGCGAACGATCAAGATCCCCGCAAGATATTCTAAACGAGATTATGCGTCTTGACGCAGAAGGATATAAAGAGATCACCTTATTAGGCCAAAACGTTAACTCTTACGGTAAAGATTTGGCAAAAAACAACGAAAAGCCTTGCTCCTTTGCCCTGTTATTGGAAGAAATTTGTGAGAAATTGGAATCAAATAAGGAGAGCAGCATAAAACGAATTCGTTTCATGACTTCACATCCCAAGGATCTGTCTGATGAACTTATCGACGTTATGGCACGCCACAGCCTGATTTGTAATCAGCTCCACCTTCCGGTTCAATCCGGTTCTACTGAGATTCTTAAGAAAATGAACAGACGCTACTCACGCGACCAATACTTGGCTCTTGTAGATAGAATACGGGCAAAAATGCCTGACATTGCTTTATCAACAGATATTATTGTGGGCTTTCCCGGTGAGTCTGAAGAGAATTTCGAAGATACTTTGTCTCTTGTAAAACAGGTCCGTTATGACAGCGCATATACTTTTATTTATTCGCCGCGTGTAGGGACTCCGGCCGCCTCATCACCGGAGCAAATTGACGAGGAAACAGTCAAAGCCCGTTTTAACAAACTTCTTGATGCTCACAACACCATATGCAAGGAAATAAATGATACATATCTTGGTAAAACCGTCGAGGTTTTAGTTGACGGCCCCAGCAAAAACGATCCCAATCATTTTTCCGGCAGAACCTCTGAAAATAAAATTGTTAATTTTATAGTTGATGAAAATAAAATATCAAAAAAAGACATTGTAGGAAAACTGATTGATATTAAAATAACAGGAATCCAAACCTGGTCATTAGACGGTGAAATGTAACTACGATATAGCTACTCAGCCGTGAATTTCATAATGCCATGATTTTGTACCTCATCAAACAGGTCATATACAGGAGGTTAAAAACCTTCAACAAAATCCAAAATACCTACAAACCACTGTTCAAACACTGCATCTGCACAAACAATCTCAATGGCCTCTTTGTATGAGGCTCCCCCTTCTATGTACGATTGTAACGTAGATCGCCCGGCTTTTGAAGAGTTAAGCAAGAATTTGCTTATATTCTTACCCAACTTGTCACTATCTGTAAAAGCCACCGGAGCATAAGTATTGTACGTTAGTGCCTGGTTATATTCACATACCACAAGATTGTACTGCAAATTATTTTTTGTAAAAAGTGTAGCAATCTCATCAAGCGTTTCCTGAGAAGATGTCACGTCTATACAAGACGGAACTTCATATCCGGCAAGACAGATATATATTATATTCTGATTAGATGTAACCCATTTTAAAAAGTCATAAGCTGCCCTGTTAGCTTTATCTCCTTTATCAACAACAACCGCGCCATCTCCCGATTGAGGAACCACAACCCTATTTTCATACACGGTAGGATACGGAGCTGACATAATATTAAGATTCTGTTCCTTACCGTTAAAATCCAAATATTTTGAAGAATATTTAATCTTTCCGGGAGATCCTATATAACATACGATATCGCCGTGTTGAAGCGCTTCCGACACATTGCTGTTAACAGAAATATAACCCTTAATAACTCCGCAATGATATAACTCCCAAATCTCGCGAAAAGTATCCTTATTTGCATTTATGGTAATCTCATTATATCCTGATTGAATCAAAGAAGGCATACGTTGGTTGGTGTATGTATAAATAAATGATTCTAAAGATTCTATAGCAAAGAAAGCTTTGCCGTCATTTTGAATCTCAGGGGTCATTTCATCCGTCCAATTATAATAAGCCTCTGCCATCCTCATCAGCTCATCCCACGAGTTAAAGGAACGTTCCGAAAACACTCGATAGGTTGATATAAACTCCCGCCACAGGTCTTTGTTGATAATAGTCTGTTCCAGTTTTTTGGAAACAGGAAAAATATACGTTCCGGAGTCAATAGAAAGACGTCCTTCTTGTAAAAAACCCTCAAAATATTTAGAAAGTTCTTCATCAGTCATATAACTTTCCGCATACGTAATCAATCCGTATTTTACTGCTGTGTATGCTGTATATTTAGGGAGCATTGCTATGTTTGGGAGTGTCTCTTGCGCTGTTTCTGATTCAAAGGAAGTTTTGAATTTGGATGCAATTGCTTTGTCCTCTCCTGCAAATTCGCAAACAATTTTTACTCCATTCTCAGCACCTACCGTACTGTTATACGTTTCTGCCATGCGATCTAATATTTGCTGTTGATACCCTTGATATGAGTGCCAAAAAGTAATAGTCTGAACATCATCCCTGCCACGTCGCAAACTGCAGGCGGCAAAAATAAGAACTAACAATATTAAAATATTCAAAATGACTATTATTCTTTTTTTCATATACTCACAATCTTTTTTCCTAATTATACCATTTTAAATGTACTGTTATTCACCCTATAACTATTAACTTTATTAAAATTATATTAATTCCGTCATAAAAACATATGTTGTTGCAGGAGCGTCGGATCAGAATACGTTTTCTGTAAGAATTATTTACTGCGCACATCCCATATCACAATCCTCAATAGAGATATCCATTACAGTCTTTTCCACTCCGTCAAGAAATGTATTACGGAAAGACGGTCTGCATACAATATCGTGTCCGTAAGTCGACATCATTCCTCTTGCGATAGCAACCCCCTTTACCGCCTGATTAACAGCAGCCGCTCCTATAGCAGATAGTTGCACCGTACCGGTCTCCAATAACATTGAAGTCATGCTGTTTGCCAACAGTACACACTTTGTTGTTGATGATACTCTGATTGTTTTCATATAAAAAACCTCCGTTTGTTTAATTTGTAAAGCGTATAATACACATAAACAAATCAAAGGTCTATTATTTCCCAATTATTTCCCAAAATTTCTTGATATTCTTTCTATGCTATTCGCAAATCCGTTTTTTTCGTCAACGCTAATCAAAACTGCATTTAACTGTGCCCGAGCGGTAGCCGGTTCGAAAACTTGCGGTATTCCCATAACAAATTTATTTATAACACCTGTTTTTTTCATACCGATAATACTGTCATGCGGACCTGTCATCCCAACGTCAGTTATAAAAGCAGTCCCCCCAGGCAGCAAACGTTCATCTGCCGTAGCAACATGTGTATGCGTACCGATAACAGCCGTTACAAGTCCGTCAATGTATGATGCCAAAGCGAGCTTTTCTGCTGTAGCTTCTGCGTGAAAATCCACGAAAATAATGCCCGTTTGTTCTCTAAGCTTGTAAATATGTTTCAACGCACATTCAAAGGGATTATCACACGGATCCATATATACACGTCCGGATAAATTCAAAATGCCAATAGGGCCAAATATAGTACTTTGAACGCAAGAGCCCTTACCTGGTAAATCTTGTGAAAAGTTGGCAGGTCTGACGATAGGATAACTATCTATGAAATCAAAAATTTCTTTATTGTTCCAAGTGTGATTTCCCATTGTAATAAAATTCACACCGGCCTGAAGAATCTCATCAGCGGCAGCCATTGATAAGCCTCTTCCGTGAGAGGCGTTTTCACAATTTGCAATTACGTAATCTATTTTATATTCTTCTAACAAAACAGGCAGCAACTTGCTTACGCAAGTGCGGCCTGTCTTTGCAAAAATATCTCCAATAAATAAAACGTTAATACTCATTTTATATCAGCTTGTTATATCTGCTTATTTAGCATATTCAACAGATCTGGTCTCTCTTATCATAGTAACCTTAATCTGTCCGGGATATTCCATCTCATCTTCTATTTTCTTAACGATATCGCGACAAGTCATAACCATTGCATCATCTGAGATAGCGTCAGGTTTAACCATGATACGTATCTCTCGGCCAGCCTGAATAGCATACGTCTTCTCAATGCCGGGGAATGAATTTGCAATCGATTCGAGCTTCTCAAGTCTCTTAATATAAGATTCAAGAGTCTCTCGTCTGGCTCCGGGTCTTGATGCCGATATAGCATCTGCTGCCTGTACAAGTACTGCAATAACAGATTCGGGTTCTGCATCACCGTGGTGAGACATAATAGAGTTGACGACAACGTCACCCTCTTTGTATTTCTTAGCAATATCTGCGCCGATTTCAATATGTGAGCCTTCCATTTCAAAGTCAATAGACTTACCTATATCGTGAAGCAATCCGGCTCTCTTTGCCAAAGCAACGTCTACACCAAGTTCAGCTGCCATAATGCCCGCCAAGCGTGATACTTCAATAGAATGAATAAGAACACTCTGTCCGTAGCTTGTACGATATTTGAGTCTGCCAAGCAGTTTAATAATCTCTGAATGGAGTCCGAATACACCTGTTTCATAAGTTGCATTCTCGCCTTCCTGCTTGATGATGTGGTCAACTTCCTTCTTTGCTTTCTCAACCATTTCCTCAATGCGTGCAGGATGGATACGACCGTCAACGATAAGTTTCTCAAGAGCAAGTCTTGCAACCTCTCTTCTGATCGGATCATAACCGGACAAAATAACTGATTCCGGAGTATCGTCAATAATCAAATCAATGCCGGTGAGCGTCTCAAGTGTTCTGATATTACGTCCTTCTCTTCCGATAATACGTCCCTTCATATCATCATTAGGAAGTTCTACTACTGAAATAGTAGCTTCGGAAACATAGTTAACCGCACATTTCTGAATAGCTGTAGCAATGATCTCACGAGCTTTTTCATTAGACTCGTCTTTGCACTTTTGCTCAAACTCTTTAACAAGCATTACCGTCTCGTGTTGCAGCTCCTGCTCTACGTTAGAAAGCAATAAAGCCTTGGCTTCTTCTTTGGACATGCCTGCAATTCTCTGTAATTCCTCAATCTGCTTGTCGAGAGTATTCTTGATTTCCTCTTCATACTTCGCAGCTTCGGCAATCTTAGTGGCTGCAACAGCCTCTTTAGCCTCAAGAGATTCTTGCTTTTTATCAAGACTCTCTTCTTTTTGAATCAATCGACGTTCACTTCTTTGAAGTTCACTTCTCCTGTCCTTAATTTCTCTTTCCAGTTCAATTCTGCTTTTGTGTATTTCTTCCTTAGCAAGTAACAAGAATTCGCGTTTCTTAGCTTCGCCTTCCTTAACAGCTTCGCTTACGATACGCTTACCCTCAGCCTCGGCGCTTCCAAAGATAGCCTCCGCCTCGACCTTTCGTGTATTATACCCTTTTTTAAAGGACCTATTTCTTGCAATAAACCAACAAATGCAACCAACAACTGTTGCTGAAATCAAGGGGAGAACAATATACAATGGATCCACAAGGACCACTCCCCTTCTATAATTTTATCAATGTACCGCATTTATATATCAAACATATTTACAATGCTATATCTACATATCTTGAACATTGTACATCAACAGAACAGACAGTGTCAAGATTTTTTTAAACAGACAATTTTTTATTGGATATAATCAATGCATCCAACATGTCCAAAATACATCTTTTGTCAGATACCGTCAATTTCCGATGCGAACTCTTCCGGCAATTCATCAATAAGAACGTGTCTGGGATTATTGCCATCTTTTGAACTAATATAACCGTGCTCTTCCATTTGGTCAATCAGCCTTGATGCGCGGCTGTAGCCCACACTAAGTCTTCTTTGCAGATATGAGGCAGAAATATTCTTCGACTCTATTGCAATAGCCAATGCTCTTGCAAAATATTCATCCAAATCTTCCGGTCCTTTACCGCTCTTATCTCCCAAAGGACGAACAGAATTAAGCATTTCAGAGGATTCCTGACACGGTTCATATTCACTATTTGCAGAAGACAGAAACTCAACCACACTCTCAATCTCGCCATCGCTTACAAATCCGCCTTGAACACGTGTGAATTTCATACTTCCGTTGGGATAATACAGCATATCACCTCGGCCGATAAGCTTCTCTGCACCTCCGACATCCAATATGGTTTTTGAATCCACTTGAGAGGCAACTTTAAATGCTATTCTCGATGAGATATTCGCTTTAATCAATCCGGTAACAACGTCGACAGACGGCCTTTGCGTGGCAACAATCAAATGCATACCGGCAGCTCTTGCTTTTTGAGCAATTCTGTTGATTGCCTCCTCGACGCTGTCTCTTGCAACCATCATAAGATCTGCCAGCTCATCTACAATGATTACAATTCTGGGCATAGTTTCCATGTCATTATTTGTAGCATATACATTGTAGGAAGTAATATCCCGAATATTAAACTGTGAAAATTGTTTATATCTGTTTTCCATTTCCTGTACTGCCCAAGCCAACGCAGAGGCAGCTTTCTTAGGTTCAGTAACAACAGGGATAAGCAAGTGCGGGATTCCATTATACACACTAAGTTCTACCACCTTAGGGTCAATCATAATAAATCTGACGTCATCCGGAGAAGACCTGTACAGAAGACTCATGATCATACAGTTTACGCACACACTCTTACCGGAACCGGTAGAACCCGCAATCAGAAGATGGGGCATTTTTGCAATATCCGATATAATCGGTTCCCCTGTTATATCCTCTCCTAAACAAAAAGCAAGCGGTGATTTATGATTTACAAACTCGTCAGATTCAACAAGGTCCTTAAGATAAACTGTCCTTGTTTCAGAATTCGGAATCTCAATACCAATAGCAGCCTTGCCGGGGATCGGAGCTTCAATACGCACACCGGAGGCAGCAAGGTTCATGGCAATATCTTCCGATAAACCTTTAATTCGGGAAACCTTTACTCCGGAATGAGGTTGCAACTCATACCTTGTAATACTTGAGCCACGGGAAATGTGAATAACTTTTGCTTCGATACCAAAGCTTTTCATTACTTCTTCAAGCTTGCGTGCAGTTCTCGTAGCGGCAAGACGGTACTCCGTTCCGGTAGACTCTGATTCCTCCACAGACTGTAACAATGTAACAGGCGGCTTCACATATTCCAATTCACGTTTACTTGTAGTTATCTTTATCGCTGCATCTATTGCCGGTCCCTTTGTCTTTATAGTCTTATCAATATGCGGCAGCGGGTTGTCCGGTCCCGTGATAAGTTCCTCGTCTTCATACGAGTCTTCCTTAGATACATCTTCAACCTCTTGCCTATCCTCTATAATACCTGCATCTGTAAATCTTTTTCGCTTTCTGGTAGTAGCCGACTCATATTTTATATCACTGTCATCGGCAGGGACAGGAAATTCACTGTTCCCGGAATACGTATCATCGTATATATCGTAGCCGTTATTATTTTCTTTATTAACCTTACGGGCGGTTGAAAATCTTCTTTTTACAGAAGATATCCAGGCAGATACGTGTGAAAAGCCAACTGCGGTCTTTTGAGCAAAATTCATAAGAGACAGCGAGAAAAGAAGCATAGAAACGATCAACGTAGCCGGGATCAAGATGACCAGCGCCCCAACTTTTTCTACAAACCGAAATAGCAAAAGACAAATCGAGCCACCAATCAGCCCCCCGGAAAAATCGCTGTTCCACAATGCAGATACGTATCCAAAGAAAGACAAACCTTCATATTCAGAGGCAGAATGACATACAGTATGGATAAGCGCGCCTAACAACACAACAAAGGCCACAAGTAAGGATGAGGTTTTAATATCGAATATTCTCGATGCCGTATTACGCAGAAGCGTCCAAGCCAAAACAACAAGAAAACACATAACTACGTATGATACCATCTGTCCGAAAATACCGTACATAATACTCTGTGTCAGCCTGCCTATGGCACCTGTCTTATTAATGAAAGAAAAAAACATAAAAACACCTAAGAAAAACAGCACAACGGCAGCAATTTCCTTTGTGCGTTTCGTGTTTTTAACCTTCATGCCGGATTGATTCTTACCTGCTGACGAGTTATTTTTCTTTTGTGCATTGTCTTTCACAAGAAGACCTCCCATACATAATCGTATAATCATATATCTTTCGGGTATACGCTATTCAGTTTATCACAAAAAAAACTAACAATCAACGCAAATGCATGAGTTTCCTCATTGCCTGCTCATCTTCGACATCTGTCTTTGTGCCATAACTAAACCGTAGTATATTCCTTTTTGTTTCATTAATTCCTCGTGGGAACCTACTTCAGCAACTGATTTTTCATCTAATACAATTATTCTGTCAGCGTTTCTTAAGGTCGACAGACGGTGGGCAATGGCAATGGTAGTACGGTCTTTGATAAGAAGCTGTAACGAATCCTGAATTTGTTTTTCAATCTCAGTATCCAAAGACGCAGTAGCCTCGTCAAGAATCAGTATCCTGGGATTTCTAAGTAGGGCTCTTGCGATAGCTACTCTCTGGCGTTCACCTCCGGAGAGCGTGTGGCCTTTTTCCCCTATGATAGTATTGTATCCATCAGGCAACCTCATTATAAACTCATGGGCGCCGGCTGTTTTGGCTGCATTGATTATTTCTTCGCGGCTGGCATCCGCCTTTGCATACAATAAATTATCGTATACTGAGCCGGAAAACAATATCGTTTCCTGAAGCACCACGCCTATCTGGCTTCGCAGAGAGTGTTGTGAAATATCTCTTATATCTGTTCCGTCTATATAAATAGATCCGTCGTTTACGTCATATAACCGCATTACAAGGTTAATCAAAGTAGATTTTCCAACCCCGGATTTACCGACAAGACCAACCATTTCACCCGGACGAATTTTAATATTAACGTTCTTTAGAACGTCTGTAACACCGTCATAGCTGAACGTTGCATTTTTAAATTCAATCTCACCTATAATATCTTTATCTACTGTCTTGTCCTTATCTATCATATCCGGCTTCTCATCAATAATATCGAAGATCCTGATAACTGATGTGAAAACACGATTCAGCGCATTGGGAATATTAGTAAGCCAATTGATAGGACCATAGACCATAGCAACGTAAGACGACAGCATAGAAGCTTCACCAACCGTCATAAAACCGTCAAGAATCTTCACGCCGGTGTAGTACAATACCATGAAATTTCCTATCATCAATCCAAATCTGATAAAAGGAACTAGCAAAGCATAGCGTGTCTCGTTTCTGATTGACAAATCTCTAACTCTGCGAGCTGCAGCATCATAGCGAACAGTCTCCTTCTCCTCTGTACCGAAAGCTTTTACCACACGAATTCCCGAAAAAATATCATGAAGTATCGTGTTGCATTTTGAAGATGCCTGCCATTGACGAGAATAGATTTTTCTTGAAAAGCGGTGAAAAATTCTCATAGGAATAATGGTCAACGGCAAAGGCAGCAAGAAAACAATAAGCAAACGCCAATCATATATAATCAGCATGACACTTACTCCGATAAGCTGAAGGATCAAACCAAGTACGTTCGGAATCTGAGAGTTAATAAAATTCTGCACTTCCTGGGTATCGCTTATAACTCTTTGAGTCAGCTCGCCTGTAGTCTTCTTTGACAGACCTGACATTGATAGCATCTGGATCTTATTGAAAACCATCTTTCTCAGATCAAGAATCGTACCGGCACCAACCTTCATCATGATAAGGTTTCGTGCAAGATTGATAAGATATCCAAGTATCGAGGACCCCAAAGTCAGCAACAAAGCCAGTAAAAAGCCAATGAATACTTTCGTTTTATCATCTTCAATAAGCGATTTGATTTCCGGGTTGTTTACGTAGTTATCTACGAGTATTTTATTAATATACGGATTAATCAGGCTTATAAGCAGAGAAAAAACAAAAAACAATGAGCCAGCCAACAGCATCCATTTATGAGGTCGCATAATCTCCCACAACCGGGCAAACAGCTTTTTTTTGCTGACGCAGTTTGTGCATATCTTACCGTGTCTTTTCTTATACGGAGTACCGCAAATAGGACATCTGTCATCAGGAGAAGTATTTTCATCCTCTGAGAATTCTTTTTTTTCCAAATAAACGTTGAACTTCTTCGTCATATGGCCGAGCAGCTTGCTGTGGCTCATAGTCGCACGGCAAAGAACAATTGTCTCTCCTTCTTTTATATCACATTCAACGGCAACAGAACCTACGTCGTGACGGAAAACAAATTTATCTATGCCGCTTAGCTCTATTTCATGCTGCATATTGCCATCCGCCATCAGAATAACCTTTTTGTCAGTAAGCAAGACGATTCCGTCTGTCGGAATCATGTCCTTACTCATATCATAATCAAACAGACTGACAATATCCTCCTGTTTCACCGGGCAGGACCAGGAAATAAGTTTATTTACAAGTTGCTGTCTGTAAAAAGTTGTATTTTCCATATGTAAATGATGCCTTTCTGTCATCATAATCACAGATATAACTCAATTCTTTTATAACTGCCCTTGTCTAATCCAACCACGCTGGGTATAAGATAGCGATTACCGTCCATATCAACAACCATAAGTCTGTCCTCGGCAATTTTCACAATATTTCTGTGTGTATCGCTTAAAGTAAAGTTGGCATGTCCGTATTCTGTAGTAACGTCCCAATACGTAAAACCGTATCTGTCTTTGAGTTTATCAACAGAAATGATAGTCTGCATGTAGTATTTTCTGTTCAATTCATTTTTAAGAATCTCCTGCGTATCGTCGTCAAATACTGCAATATCTGTAATAATGCCGATTTCCTTCTTATCTTTGTCAAGTACACTTATATAGCGCCACGGCTCTTCAAAAGGAAAACATCTGTGCAAAAAAACGCGATTACCGTCCCACGTAAGGAAGCCTCCTGCATCTTTGAAAAGAGCATCCTCTTTTGTGAAATATTTTGTTTCTGTTACAATTTTTAAAGCTTCTTTTTTATTATCCTGTTCCATATTCTACCTCTTTTATTCTGCAACGCCAACGTTTTTAAGTGCCTCAAGTTGTAACATATACAACTTATAATATATACCTTTTTGCCTTATCAGCTCACCGTGTGTGCCAAATTCCGGCATTTTACCGTTTTCTATAACGATTAACTTATCTGCATCCCGCAAAGTAGACAATCTATGTGCAATTACGATTGTTGTCTTGCCCACGATAAGCTTCTCAAGCGCAGTCTGGATTTTTCTCTCCGTCTCAGTATCCATAGCTGCAGTGGCCTCGTCTAATATCAGAATCTTTGGATTGAGAAGCACAGCTCTGGCAATAGAGATTCTTTGCCTCTCTCCCCCTGACAAATCCTTATATCCCAGACCGATTTGCGTATTGTATCCGTCAGGGAGCTTTACGATAAAATCATGAGCACCGGCTATTTTTGCCGCCTGTATAATCTCTTCTTTTGTAGCATCAGGCTTTGCATATCTGATATTCTCAAGTATAGAGCCGATGAAAAGATACGTTTCCTGTGAGACAATAGCGATATTCTTGCGAAGAGTATCAAAAGAATAATCCTTAACGTTTACTCCGTCTATAGTTATCTGACCTTCCGATACGTCGTACAAACGTATAAGCAGATTGGCCAAGGTGCTTTTGCCCGCTCCGGAATGACCGACAATACCTATCATTTTGCCCGGCTCAATGTCAAAAGAAACATCGTCTATAATTCTTCTGCTCTTATCATAAGAAAATACCACGTTAGAAAATTGTACGTGACCGTCTAAGCTGTCTTTCTTTATAGCGTTTTCTTTCTCAGTAACCTCCGGCTCTGCGTCGTATATTTCAAATAATCTTTGAACCCCGTTCATGCAGTGTGAAAAGAAGTGAGTCATATCTACAAACATGAATAACGGAGAATTTATCATGCCGACGTAAGATAAAAACAAAACTAACGTACCGTACGTCATATTCCCGTTCATTACAAGCCAGCCTCCGACTAACCATACTATCGTACTGCTTAGCGACATAATCTGTGTAGCAACAGGGTACGCAGTATTGTTATAAACTGTAATTTGCTTGTACATCTGCGTACTTCGTTCCGCATGCTTGCCGAATCTGGAGCTTTCTTCTTTCTCACGGGCAAAAGCTTTCACAACACGCATGCCTGACAAAACGTCTGCCAAAACACTGTTCATGGCCCTCTGGCATGAATAATTTTTCATATGAAGATGTCCTGAATGACGGTAAAGTCTCGATATCATAAACAGAAAAATCGGAACAACAGACATACACAAGACAGCAAGCATAGGGTTGATTGTCAGCATTACAATAAATACTACTATAACCTGCACTATATTTATCAGAAAATATGGCAATCCATCTACAAAAAACCAATAAATGGAAGATGCATCGTGGTCTATCTGAGTCATTAATCCGCCGGTTTGTCTTCCTGTAAAAAAGCTAAGCGACAATCTTTTTATAGAATCAAAGATAGTCCTCTTCATATCATAAACCAGCTTGCCTGCAACCTTGGCCGTAATAACGTTTGATATAATATTGATGCCGATGCTGCACAGATTAAGCACTACGATAATACC
>JAFWZX010000033.1 GCA_017517275.1 Clostridia bacterium | reverse complement strand
CTTCATATTTGATTTGTTCATTCATGTTAAGTTCTACCTTTCTGATAAAAATCGCCTCCATCTATATAGATGGAAGTATGATATCACAGTTGGGACATTTTCCCTTGTGGTTTAGTAGGACATTATCATAAATGGCTTACATACACAATGATTTTTCATTTGACTATATCTGCTTATATCTGTAAAATATTTAACGATTACTTCTATGGGTGGTTATATGTACGTTTGCGGTCTTGTAGGACCAAGTGGAACAGGAAAAAGTCACAGAGCCCTTTGGGTTGCAAAAGAACACAACATCGATTACATTATCGATGACGGTCTTTTGATATGCGGTAACGGCATCGTCGCAGGCAAATCAGCCAAGAGGGAGAAAACCAGGGTCGGAGCTGTTAAGACTGCAGTTTTCACAGATGATGACCATACCTTCGAAGTGGCTCAGGCACTTAAATTACGCAATGTGGACAGACTTCTTATTCTTGGCACATCAGACGGTATGGTGGCAAAGATTGCCAAGAGGCTCGGCCTTCATGGGGTTGATGAGACTGTCTATATAAACGACATATCAAGCCAATATGAGATTCAGCAAGCATTGAATACACGTCGAAGCCAGGGTAAACACGTAATCCCGGTTCCGACTATGGAGTTAAAAAAAGGTTTTTCCGGCTTAATGCTTGACCCCCTTAATATTTTGCAACGAAAAGGTCTTGGCGATTTTGAAGTCATGGGCGAAAAGTCCGTTATACGTCCTACGTACAGCTATTTGGGAAAATATACCATATCAGATTATACAATTTATCAACTCTCAGAGCACGCTATCAAAGAAGTGGAAGGAATAAGCGTTATTTCTCGTTTCCGCGCCGAAAAAGCCGAAGACGGTATTCGAATTGATGCAGACCTTGTGCTTTTTTACGGATATAACATCCCTGACCTATTAAATAAGGCAAATAAAGCAGTACGAAATGAGATTGAGAAATATACGGCTCTTAACGTAAACCGCATTACGCTTACCGCTAAGAGTTTAGTTATGAAAAAGAAGGAGACAGAATGAAATGAAAGAAACGATATATACAATTCCCGTAAATGAAGCGTATGACGTTAAATGCGAGTGTCCCCTGTGTCTTTTGGAACACAGATTTGAAGCAGACCGTGTTAATTATTACCTCGGTCCTTCTTTAATGGAGCCGGAAAATCGTATTGAAACAAACAAGAAAGGCTTCTGCGGCAAGCATTTTTCTATGATGTATAACACACAGACAAACCGTCTCGGTCTGGGCTTGATTATAGATACGTACCTTCAGGAGCAAAACGAAAAATTAGAAAAGCTTTTTGATGATTTTGACCGCGTTGCCGGTGAAAAGAAATCTTTCTTTGCCTCTTTTAAAGGTGCAAATGCCGCAGATGATGCAGCTTCTAAGATTTCAAAGCATCTGGATAACCATTTAGAGGAATGCTGTATTTGTAAAGATCTAGTATACATTATGGATAGATACGTTGAGATTATTCTTCATCTTTTCTTCAGCGAAGAGGATTTTCGCAAAAAATTTGAAAGCGGACTTGGTTATTGTATTCCACATCTTAACATGTTAATAAAAGGCAGTGAAAAGCACTTAGGAGCAGGCAGACGCTCAGAATTTCTTTCTTCTCTGTTTAAACTGCAAAGAGATAATATGCAAAGAATTCAAGAGGAGGTCAACTGGTTTACAAAGAAATTTGATTACCGTAATAACGACGCACCCTGGGGTAACTCCAAAGACAGCATAAGCCGCAGTATTAGGAAAATAACCGGAGCTAAGGAACTTGAATAATCTGCCCATTTACATAGTTAATAACGTAAAAGACTTCTATCCTGATCACGTTTTTGACTGTGGTCAGGCTTTTCGTTGGGAAAAAGTATCTGCAAACGGCTGTGAAACGTACGTAGGCGTCGCAGGCGGACGTGTTGCCGCAATCTCATACGATGACAAGTTACATACACTGACACTTGCCAACGTTACAGAAAATGATTATGTCAACTTTTGGCATAATTACCTGGATCTTGATACAAATTATTCCGTGATTAAAAAGAGTCTTGAAGTAATGGACGATAATATGAGTCGCGCCGTATCATACGGTTACGGCATTCGCCTTTTGCGTCAGGAATTTTTCGAAACTCTGATTTCTTTTATTATATCTGCAAACAACAACATTCCGCGGATAAAAAAATGTATTGAGAATTTATCTGTTAATTTCGGTAATAAGATTCCGGTGCCGGATGCTTTTCATCAATACGTCGGACAAGAGCGTGAATATTTTGCTTTTCCTACGTGGGAGGCCTTGTCAAGTGTAACAGCTGAACAGATAAGTGACGCCTGCAAAGCTGGCTATCGCTGCCCATATATAGTAAAAAGTGCGAAGCAATATGGTACAGCACTAACAAGCGGCCTTTCACTGCCTGTTACAGAAAAAGAAATAATGCTCTACCCCGGCGTAGGTCCTAAAGTCGCTGACTGTGTGCTCCTTTTTTCTGCGCAAAACAGAAACGTCTTCCCTGTTGACGTTTGGGTTCGCAGAGTAATGAGCCGGCTATACTGTCAGGAAGACTCTGTTTCAGTCGTACACAAATATGCACGCGAGCATTTCGGCAATCTGCAGGGATATGCCCAGCAATACCTCTTCTACTATATCAGAAGCCTTGATAATTGATTATATAAACTTGAACGAACCTTCCAGATAAAGGATAATGAACAACGTTGTCAACACGATTGTAATGACTGCACCAATAAATAAAAGTACAGTTTTAAAGCCGAATTTAAACTCTCTATTCGATGCTTTTATCAACTTCGCCTTTCTGAGCGCAGTTATAAGCGGCTTATATAAAAGTAACATCAGAGATGCATTCATCAAAGCTTTACACAAATTAAACGGCAACAACAGCTTAGCTAACATATTCACAACTGCACTTATGTCAGTGCCCATAAAATGAGGCGTAACAAATAAATTCGCTAAAAGCATAACGGCTGTAACGGAGAAAACCGCGGTTACCGCAGATATGAGTGCGCCGCCGAAGCTTCTTCTATATTTGTAAATAACACCTACCGTTAACGCAAATACACCGGTAGAAAGAAAATTCATTATAAATCCGTATAAGCCTGTATCGCTGACCGTTATCATCTCAAGTAGCGCAACTACAAAAGCAGATATAATCCCCACTATCGGGCCGTTTATTAATGATGAGATTGCTATTATAGCATCTTTGAAGTCAAAAGTAAGAAAACTAACCTTGAATCTGAATACAAAAATTGCCAGATAAGCAAGCGCACACAGCATAGCGGCAACGGCAATTTTCTTCGTGTCGAATAATCTCTTTGTTTGATTTTGCATAATAAAAACACTCCTTCTCCCGTCCGGACTGTACCGTCGGCTCCGGAATTTGACCGGATCAACCTGCCATGCAGGCTCGCGGGCTATACCGCCGGTGAGGATTTACACCTCGCCCTGAAGACTATGTCATAATACACCATTATAATATGCAAATCAAGATGAAAATGATTACAGATAGTATGCAACTATAATCATGCCCGCAAATCCTGTACTTGACTTCCCCCCTCTCAAAATGGTAGTATAGCCAATTGGAAAATCAAATATCAACGGGAGTTATTTTAATGGAACAACATACAAATTATAACAGTTTACATAAAGACGAACTATACAAGGGACGCTTGCCCCAAGATATTATTTCCAATCCCAATTATTCAATCTTTCCGGGTTTTATTGATGTTCACGTACATCTTAGGGAGCCCGGTTTTTCATATAAAGAAACAATTGCAACAGGTACACGGGCAGCACTTGCCGGCGGATACAGCGGTGTAGCTTCGATGCCGAATCTTAATCCGGTCCCAGACAGCATTGATAACCTAAACGTTCAACTCGATATTATAAAAAAAGATGCACTTACTCAGGTATATCCTTTTGCATCAATTACAAAAGGACAAAAGGGGCTTGAGCTTTCTGATGTTGGCGGTTTACATAATATGGTAATCGGCTTTTCAGACGACGGCCGAGGCGTACAGAGTTATGATATAATGGAAAAAGCAATGAAAGAAGTCAAAAAATATGACTCCATTATTGCAGCACACTGTGAAGTAGATAGCCTTGCCCCCACCCCCGAGAGCGAATATCTGCAACTTGAGCGCGACCTTAAATTAGTAAAGACAGTAAATGTTAGATATCACATGTGCCATTGCTCAACCAAAGAGTCTGTTAACCTGATAAGACAGGCAAAAGCTGCCGGACTTCCTGTAACGTGTGAAACTGCCCCGCATTACTTAATTTTCACAGATAAAGATGTAAAAGACAGCGGAAATTATAAAATGAATCCTCCGATCCGTAGCCGTGCGGACCAAGAAGCACTTCTTGAAGCAATCTGCGACGGAACAATTGATATGATTGCCACAGACCACGCTCCTCATAGCAAGGAAGAAAAATCAAAAGGTTTCGCAGGCAGTCTGAACGGCATAGTAGGATTGGAAACTGCTTTCCCGCTGCTTTACACACACCTTGTAAAGACTCAAGTGATATCACTTGACAAGCTTATTCAGTTAATGTCAATTAATCCCCGCAAAGTATTTCGAATCGACAACAACGGTCTTTGCGCCTTTGATCTTAATCAGAAATATACAGTCAATCCGGATTCCTTTATGAGTATGGGCAGAAGTTGCCCATACGGTGGTATGGAAGTATACGGCAAAAATATAGCAACATCTGTAAAAGGAGTTACCAATGAATAATTACATCGTTAAAAGCAACGTAAATATTGCAAAAGACGTTTACAAAATGATTTTAGAAGGAGACGTTTCAAAAATAACGTCACCTGGTCAGTTTATAAATATCGCAATCGACGGTCTATATTTAAGACGCCCCATCTCTGTATGTGATATCGACGAAAAAACAATAACCGTCATTTACAAGGTTGTGGGTGAAGGCACCTTGAAAATGAGCAATATGAAAGAAGGCACAGTACTTGATTGCCTGACCGGCCTCGGTAATGGCTTTAGCACACAAATCAAAGATGACCAAAGCAAGCCTTTGCTCATCGGCGGCGGTGTAGGCACTCCACCCTTATATATGCTGGCAAAAAAACTTCTTAAAGAAGGCAAACAACCAAAAGTAATTCTTGGTTTTGCATCAAAAGAGGACTGTTTCTACGAAGAAGAATACAAAGCACTCGGCCTTGAAGTGGAAATTATGACTGCGAATGGCAGTTACGGTAGTAAGGGTTTTGTAACAAACGCAAAGCTTTTCACAGATAAGGATTATGACTACGTTTATACATGCGGTCCGATACCGATGCTCAAAGCAATTTATGACAATTCAGAAGTGTCAGGTCAGTTCTCTTTTGAAGAACGCATGGGATGCGGTTTCGGCGCCTGCATGGGATGCTCATGCAAGACAAAATACGGAAACAAACGCATCTGCAAAGACGGCCCTGTACTGGTTAAGGAGGAAATAATATGGTAAATACTAAAGTAAACCTGTGCGGCATAACGATAGATAACCCGATAATCCCCGCCAGCGGATGTTTCGGTTACGGAAAAGAATTTTCAGAATTCTATGACATAAACATACTCGGCACGTTTTCCTTTAAGGGCACTACCAAAGAACCAAGATTTGGAAACCCCACTCCACGTATTGCGGAAACACCTTCCGGAATGATCAATTCGGTTGGTCTCCAGAATCCGGGAGTCGACACAGTAATCAGCCGAGAGCTTAAAGAAATGCCGGAATATTTTAACAAAAAGGTCATGGCAAATATCAGTGGCTTTTCACAGGAAGAATACGTATATTGCGTGGAACGAATAAGCCGCGAAGATCAAGTAGGCTGGATTGAAGTAAATATCAGCTGTCCTAACGTTCACGGCGGCGGTATGAGCTTCGGTGTAAACCCTGACAGCGCGTATGAAATAACAAAAGCAGTGCGTGAAGTCTCAAATAAGCCGATTATTATTAAACTTTCCCCTAACGTTACGGATATAGCAGCAATAGCAAAAGCTTGCGAAGACGGCGGTGCAGACGGAATATCATTAATAAATACCATTCTGTCAATGAGAATCGACATAGCAAAAAGAAAACCAATTCTTGCCAATACCTTCGGAGGTCTGTCAGGAAGCTGTGTGTTGCCTGTTGCTCTTAGAATGGTATATCAGGTATATAACGCTGTAAAAATTCCGATTATTGGTATGGGCGGCATTACAACAGCAAAAGACGTTATTGAAATGATGTTGGCAGGAGCCACCGCTGTGCAGGTCGGCGCTGCAAATTTGGTTAATCCCTACGCTTGTAAGGAAATAATAGAAGAATTACCTTTAGTTATGGAAAAACATAAAATTAACAATTTAGAAGATATAATAGGAGGAGCACATTAATGGGAAAAGATGTAATTATTGCTTGTGATTTCGCGTCAAAGAAAGACACACTTGAGTTTTTGGATAAGTTTACGGACGTAAAGCCTTTCGTAAAAATCGGCATGGAACTTTACTACGCAGAAGGTCCCGATATCGTAAGAGAAATAAAAGCAAGAGGACATAAAATTTTTCTCGACCTTAAGATGCATGATATACCAAATACTGTAAAAAAAGCTATGCGTTCTATCGCATCATTCGGTGTTGATATGACAAATGTACATGCAGGCGGCGGTATCGCAATGATGCAGGCAGCAATGGAAGGTCTGGACGGTAAAGCAATATTGATCGCCGTAACACAGCTTACGTCAACAAGCGCGGAAACACTCAAAAATGAGCTCCTTATCGACGCTTCCATGAACGATACTATTCTCACTTACGCAATCAATGCGAGTAAAGCAGGACTCGGAGGGGTTGTTTGTTCACCGCTTGAAAGCACAATGATTCACGACCATTTTACAAAGGAAAATATTCCTTTTATAACAGTTACACCCGGAATCCGTTTCGCTGACAGTAGCAAAGATGACCAGTCACGCATCACAACACCTGCTGTTGCAAAAGAAATGGGCTCAGATTACATCGTAGTCGGCAGACCGATTACCCAGGCACAAGACCCTGTCGCAGCTTACAAAAGATGCGTGGCAGAATTTGTAGATTAATGGAGGTTTTTCACAATGAAAGAACAAATTGCACTTGATTTATTAACTATCGGCGCTGTTTTCCTGCGTCCGGACCAGCCTTTTACGTGGGCGAGCGGGATTAAAAGCCCTATTTACTGCGACAACCGCCTCACACTTACTTCTCCTGAAGTTCGCACACACGTAGAGACAGGCCTTATGAATCTTATCCGCGAAAATTATCCTGACGTTGAAGTTCTCATGGGTACCAGTACAGCCGGTATTGCTCACGCCGCAATTACCGCTCATATGATGAATTTGCCAATGGGATACGTTCGCTCCGGCGCTAAAGATCACGGCAGAAATAACCAGATTGAAGGAAAATTGCTTCCGGGTCAAAAAGTTGTTGTTGTAGAAGATCTCATTTCTACTGCAGGCAGTTGCATTGACGTTGTTGAGATTTTAAGAGAAGCAGGTGCAGAAGTTCTGGGTATCGTCAGCATCGTAACGTACGGCCTTAAGAAAGGCATTGAGCGTCTTGAAAAAGCTAATGTAAAGAATATCAGCTTGACAAACTTCGATACAATCGCACAGGTTGCAGCAGATAAAGGCTTTATTGCTACGGAAGATATCGCAAGAGTTATTGCATTCCGCAACAACCCATCTGATGAAAGCTGGATGAGAGGTAATAACTAATGAGACACGTACTTGATATTACAGATTTATCCGTTAGCGAGATAGAAGAGCTCATTAATGTAGCACAGGATATTATTGCAAATCCGGATGACTACCGCGAGGTGTGTAAACATAAAAAGCTTGCCACCCTTTTCTTCGAGCCAAGCACAAGAACACGCCTTAGCTTTGAAGCTGCGATGTTAGACCTCGGCGGAAACGTACTTGGTTTCTCATCTGCCAACTCTTCCTCCTCTGCCAAAGGCGAGAGTGTTGCAGATACAGTACAGACAGTAAGTTACTATGCAGACATTATTGCAATGCGTCATCCAAAAGAAGGTGCTCCCTTGGCTGCATCTTACGTATCAAATGCTCCGATTATCAACGCAGGGGACGGCGGCCACTGCCACCCAACACAGACTCTCACCGATTTGCTTACAATCTATCGTGAAAAGGGTCACCTTAGCAATATGACAATTGGTTTTTGCGGAGACTTAAAATTTGGTCGTACAGTTCACTCACTGGTAAGCGCTCTGTCAAGGTATGAAGGCTTCAAATTTGTATTCATTTCTCCCAGCGAACTAATGATGCCAAGCTATGTAAAGGCAAACGTACTTGATAAAAACGGTCTTAGCTATATTGAAACAGAATCTCTTACAGACGTAATGCCGGAGCTTGATATTCTCTACATGACACGCGTACAAGGAGAGCGTTTCTTTAACGAAGAGGATTACATCAGACTTCGTGATAAATATATTCTGTCGCCCGACAAGCTTATAAATGCTAAAGAAGATCTGGCAATTCTCCACCCCCTTCCGAGAGTTAACGAGATTGCCCGTTCTATCGATAAAGATCCAAGAGCATGCTATTTTAAGCAAGTCCAAAACGGTAAATTCATCAGAATGGCACTTATAATGAAGCTACTTGGTTTAAGCAAATAAGGAGGTACTTATGATAGTTGATCAAATTGAAAACGGAATAGTATTAGACCACATCAAAGCCGGCTACAGCATGCTTATATACAACTACCTTGGACTTAACGACTTAGACTGCACAGTTGCTATAATCAAGAATGTAAAAAGCAGCAAAATGGGCAAAAAAGATATTATTAAAATCGACTCTCTTATTGATATTAATTTTGACATATTGGGTTATATCGATGCAAATATTACAGTAAACGTAATTCGTGACGGTAAACTTGTTAAAAAACAAAAGTTAGAGCTGCCCGAAACACTTATTAACGTTATTAAGTGCAAAAATCCAAGATGTATCACATCTACGGAACAGGAGCTTGATCAAAGATTCATTCTTACAGACAAAAACGAGAAAACTTATCGTTGCGCTTTCTGCGAAACTGCTTCGGACAGTTTGAAGATATAAAATAAGTAGTGTTATAGAGACAGCCCGTGTATTGTACACGGGCTGTCTCTATCTGATCTTGCTATATTTTTCACTCATTTCCGTCATAACATTTTCTTTATCGGGCACCTTATAACCGTCTTAAGCTTGTCGGTAGCTGTCTTGCGAAAATCAGACAAATATATTTCATGATGATATCTACTGTCGGTAATATCGATCTCATAACCCATCTTATGTGCATACTCATTCATCATTTCTACTGTCTCAGGCTCATTATCATAAGCTCCTACATGCATACATTGAACACAAAGTCCTTCGGTATATGTTATAAACTCCACCTGTGAAAAGTCGGTTTTCTTCTTCACTGTAGCAATCTCTACCGCCCAATCAAAATCTTCTTTTGTGACAAAATCAGGCAATCTGATTAAAGAAATCCATTTAAAATTTTCTTTGTGAGTATAATTAACACCATCTATTCCGTCCTGCCACCAGAATCCTTCAAGAGGCGGCACAACGTAATCAAAATAGCCGTTTATTTTATAATCTGTTTTATAGCTCATTTTCAAAGTATAAGCAATACCATAGAGCAGTCCTATTGCAGTTTGATAATAACCATTTTCACAATTAGGATCACCCTCGCCACGCACAGCAATATAGTTCATAGCCGGCACATCTACGATAGTCGGCTTATTAGGCGGCATGTAAAATTCTTTATATTCTTTCTTATAGTCAAATGGCATAATTGTCCCCCTTTTATGCAAGAAAGTACCCAACAATCGGCCCCAGAAAAATCGCAAAATAAATAAGTGTTATCCACGGCTGATAATCTACATAAAACCCCTTAAAAGACAGACTCCACGGATGCCTAATGAGTACCCACCCAAAAACATCAAACACAATGCAGATACCAGCCCAAATCAATCCAGTTATCAAAGCTTCTTTAATGGAAGGAGTAGCAATCTCTTCCATATAGAGCCATCCGGATAAAGAAAATAAAACTATATTATAAAGTGGATGCCAAGGTTTTGTTCTCTCATAGCCCTCACCCATTGATGTATCATCCATAGGCTTCATTTTAAGAACATATATATTAAATATGGTGTGCATGATACCGACCAAAGTCACGACTATATAGCACACCCAAAAACATAACATTGATAAACCAAAATTTTGCATTTCCTATCTCCTGCAGCTAATTTCTTATCACTTCGTAAATCATAAGCGCCGCAGCAACAGAAGCATTCAAAGACTCTGTACCGCCCGGCATGGGGATTGTCAGCAATTTATCACAGTGATACAGCATTGCGGTAGTAATTCCATTTGCTTCATTACCGATAACAATAACGTTCTTCTGTGAAAATTTCTCTCCTATCGCGCAGCTACCTCCTCTTGGGTGAGCAGCATACAATGTAAAGCCGGCCTTCTTCAGAGCATCAACTACAGCTTTAGTATTAGGAAGATTCTGAATTAAATCAATATGGAACATACATCCGACGGTTGAACGAGTCACCTTGGAGTTATATATATCTACACATCCTTCAAGCAGAATTATAGCATCAAATCCCGCGGCAGCTGCAGTACGTATCATGGTCCCCAGATTGCCCGGATCGCGCACGTCTTCCAAAAGAAGGATATTCTTCACATCTTTATCAATCTCGGCTATATCGCCGCTTATACGAACCCTCTTGGGCTCTAAATAGTGACACACACAGCCAATCCCCTGCGGTGTCTTAGTGTCGCTGATCAATGCAAAAACCTTATCAGAAACGTAAGTTACACGAACTTTATTCTTTTGAATCAACGACAAAACGCGGCTGTACTCATCAGTAGCTTTAAATGATTGGGATATAACGACTTCCCGTACAAAATCCTTCTCTTCTAATGCTTCCAGTACAGCCCTTAAGCCTTCTAACAAAAAGCACCTGTGCTCGTCTCTTGACTTCTTCTTAGTCAGAGACTGTATAAACTGCACAGGTCCGCTTTTAGTATCTGTTATAATCTTATCTGAATTATAATTGTTATTCACAGGTATAATATTTACGCCTTAACGGATTCAACAAGCTTTGCAAAACCGTTTGCATCATTAACTGCCATATCTGCAAGAACTTTGCGGTCAAGTGCAATGCCTTTTACCTTAAGAGCGTGCATAAGTGTGCTGTATGACATACCATTGAGTCTTGCTGCTGCGTTAATACGTGTGATCCAAAGTTTTCTGAAGTTTCTCTTGTTAGCGCGTCTGTCTCTGTATGCATACATAGCTGACTTAATAACAGCTTGGTTTGCAGTCTTGAAGATAGTGCTCTTTCTTCCGAAATAACCTTTTGCTAATTTAATAACTCTTTTTCTTCTAGCTCTTGTAGCTACTGAATTCTTAACTCTTGACATATTTATTCAGCCTCCCTTTATCAGACATATGGTAACATTTTCTTTACTCTTGCTGCATCACTACTTGCTGCAAAAGTCGGCATCTTGTGCTGGTTCTTTGCTTTACGCGGCTTGCTTACCAATCTGTGACGTCTGCAAGCGTTGCTCATCTTAACTTTGCCGGTTGCTGTAACCTTAAATCTCTTCTTTGAAGCGCTGTGTGTTTTTACCTTAGGCATAATATTAACTTCCCTTCTTTATTTACTTAGATATCTGTTATTATTTAGGATTAATGATAACGTTCATTCTCTTGCCCTCTAACTTAGGCTCTTTATCAAGAGTACCGTAGTCTTTTACACACTCTGCCATTCTCTTAACAAGCTCTACGCCTTCGTTAGTGTGGTTAAGCTCTCTCGTGGTGAAACGTACTGTAACCTTTACTTTGTCACCGCTTTGTAAGAACTTTACTGCGTTCTTAGCCTTTACCATAAAGTCGTGATCACCGATTCCGATGCTCAGTCTCACTTCTTTAATATCGATAACCTTCTGATTCTTACGAATCTCCTTGTCCTTTTTGTTCTGATCAAATATGAACTTGTCATAATCCATGATCCTGCAAACAGGAGGCTTCGCAGCCTGTGCCACCATCACCAGATCCAGATCTTTATCATAAGCGATCTTAAGAGCTTCCTTAGTCGGTATAATACCAATCAGTTGGCCATTCTCATCGATGCATCTGACTTCGACCTCTCTGATGCCCTCGTTTACCATTGATTCATCCCTGTTAATAACAGACACCTCCATACAAAAATAAAATAATAGCGAACCGAGTAATACGATTCGCTATTTAATCACAACAAAACATTCATTAACTGTCCTATGTGAGTAAACCCGCATGCCCTATTGCCTGCCAAGGTGGATAGCGTATCGCTTCACTTAAACTCGCGTTGGCTATTATATCACATAAAGACGTTCTATGTCAATATCTTATTTTAAAAGTTCCATTGCTGCTTCATATGCTTTTTGAACTTGAACTTCGTTTAATGCGCGGTCATAGATCTTAGCAGAAATAATGCCATATGAACCGCCACTGCCTGCTACAAGGTTTTCACCAGGAATGTTAACGTTTCCACCGATACCGACTTCGTTGTGTTTGCCGGAACCAACAGTGAAGTCACCTTCGCCAAATTCGCCTTCTCCGAGAAGTTCGCCGTCAAGATAGAACTTAACCATTCTTTCGTCAATATCAAGCATAGCAATTACGTGGTGTACAACACCAACTTCAATAGGCTCGCCTGCGTTAGGGTCGATAGCATATGCATAGTTTGCAGCTACGAATTCAGAAGTAGAGTTATCATATGAACCGAAGTTAATATTAGGCCATGCATTAGCACCTCTGAACATAAGACCGAAGCCGCCTCCGTTACCGTTACCAAATATCGGAGAATTGATTGTTGTTTGCTTTTCTAACTGGAATAATGCTTCAAAAGCGATACCGCTCTCATTGATCATCTCTTCCCATGAATAAAGGTCTTCAAATAAAACTGAGAGCCAATCACCTGCTTCTACTCCCTGGTAAGTAGTGAGCTTAATCTCTTTACCTTCGTGTTTGTAAGTATACTCTCCTACAGTACCGCCCATTACTTCGATATAACCATTATCTGTACCATCAACAACTGTATCGCCTTCTACCTTCAGATCAAAGAATGGAGCCGGAACAACAGCCGGGTCAGGTGTAGCTGTAGGTTCAGGTGTAGCTGTAGGCTCGGGTGTAGCTGTCTTTGCAGGCTCCTGTGTAGGAATCGCTGTCGGAACTTGTGTTGCCGGTGCTTTAGTAGGATCTGTTGTCTCGCCACCACCACAAGCTACGCAAAGCATAACTGCAGCTATAACAAGCATAACTAAAAGTGTGAACTTTGATAATTTTTTCATATTTTGTTTCTCCTTTATTCAAACTTTTTTGTAGTTTACTTTTTTTGATAGATTTCTGCAATACCTTTTTATAATTGATATTGAAAATCATTTTTTAATATCGCATTCTAAAATGTCGGAATACGTAAATGATATGGTATATTTGTTCTGATAATTGTACTTGCAAGACATACTGGTCATAACATTTTTAATTACACCTTCAGTTTCATCTGCAATAATGATAATCTGGCCTTTTGCCGGATCTATTGTTTTTGAATCATAAGGATATCCGGATAGGCTACTATCATAATACGTAATATAGTACGCGCAGTAAGCCTGTACGTATTCTTCTGACAATTCAAAGGTGTATGTGCCCACAGATCCGTCTTCCGCAATCGACACCGTTATCGAATCAAACAGCATGTAATCCGGCACAAGATATAGTAACTGTTCCCATATATAATTTTGGGCATCTTCTTTCGAAATTTCAACTTCTGATACTTTATCTTTATTCTCATATGCAACATATTTGCCGGTAGCAGCAGAGAAACTTTCCGAAAATTCGTTTGTTGTTGTCTTAGGTGACAATTTTGAACATTTGATAGTCTGTGAAAAATCGATATCAAAAGAACAATCCGCATCTGTGTTACTGTATGTAATTTTGTTTTCATCAGTATACGTCGCCTGTGTGTTATTAACGACAAACTTCACTTCTTTTTCATCTGTAAGCGTGAAATTTTTTTTATCGACAAGAGAACAATATAATCCATTTAACTCGTCCGGAAAAGACGGATGAGGTACAATACAATAATCATCTGTTGTCGGTGCCACAATATCGACGTTCTCGTTAAAACTGATAACGTCAATCTCCACCAACACTGTGACGCGAATCTTCTGGTTAAACAGTGTGATCTCTGCAGATATCACACGTTCTTCTTTATTAATATCTTTCTTACTGCTTAATTCCATATAACCGGAAGACTCAATAAGACTAACGTCGCTGGGTTTTATATCAAATCCGCAAAGATACAGAGCTGAAACAATCTCTCCTTTGAGATAAGATGATTCCGTGTTGCATTTATCATATGATACTACAGAACCGTCGAGATACGACTTAACGTCATAGTTATCATATGAATCTTCTATAGTGTCGGTACCGTAATTATCCTGCTTGCCTTCATTAATATAGTCGCAGTATTCTTCGAACGTTAAATCTGATACAAATTTTTCAGTCTCGCAGTCGGAATAATACTTTCCGTCGATATAAACTATTTCAGAAAACATGGCTTCCTGACTGCCAATACGTAAGACAGAAGACTCCGTCATCTGAAAATCCTGAGTATTCCTGTTCTTTTCACCGACACGTGATGAAAGCACGGTAACTACAGTATTTCCGTCACTTCCTAATGTTATATTGCACTTAAAATCAAACTCTACTGAGTTATATTTATCGAATCTTGTCTGCGCATCGTTGAATAGCTTCTTTGCGTTTATTTCAGGCTTAGCTGTACCGGAATTCTCAGGATGGTTTGTTTTATCGGATGCATCATCTGAAGTATTTGCCGAACATCCAAGTACAACGACAAAGAGCAACATACATAAAATGGTAATTGCTGTGATAAGAAACGAGCGTTTCGCTTTATTACTAAATGATTCCATAAATGCTCCTTCTAGTAGAGTGGATAATCTACGTTGCCGGATGAAGACGGGGTACTCTCAAGTCCGCTTGACGGAGATCCCGTTGCTGCCGGATTTACCGTTGGCAGAACACCGTCTTTGTTATTATCTGACGTAGACATACTTACAAGCAACGCAGAAGCAATCACAGCAAAAGCTATAAGAATAGCAACAATGACAAGTAAGGCTTTATTTGTTACATTTATTCCAAACGAATCGTCGTTTTGCGCCTTATGTTGGGATTCTGTGGGGCTTGCCTTTGCGTTTTGGTTATCTTCCGTACTGTAAGAGTTTGCTCTTCTGTAGCTTGGCATAGGTCTTTGAGAAGGAGTACCTACTTTGTCATCTTTTTCAGCAATACTTCGTTCAGGTGTCTTATAAACAGATTCTGAAGCTGAGGAATAATAATTTCTGCTGTTTCCGACAGGTCGTTCTGCCTCTGTAATAAGTCTGTCCAGTATTGCAATGGCCTTCTCACGGTCTTTGCTGTCTTTAACTGAATTAAAAACTCTCACAGCTCCTATTCTGTCGCCATTTGCAAAAACAAGGATGCCAAGAACCATTATGGCTGAGCTGAACTCAGGACAAAGTGCTACTGCCTTTCGCAAATCGCTTTTTGCAATATCACGATACCCGTCTTTTATCTCACCCAGTGCTTTATTATACAGTTCAAAAGCAATCTTGACCTGAGGCGTAAACCTTTTATCATCTGTAGGTATGCGCTCAATATTTATCGGTCTGAATGCTTGTAACTCTCTTGCAATATCAACCATATTCTTACCTTATCAGTCACATCAGATCTTGTATTTTTTCCCACTTATGCAATGAAGTCTATGTAATAGAAATCACCATTATTTTACATCATTTTCTGCTATATGTAAACGGCTAAAAAGCAGTGGGAGCAAACCTGATATCGCAGATCACCGGCAGATGATCTGAAAGGTATATACCATGGCGGTCATACAGCCTGATCTTATAAGAAAGAGCCGTCAGTGAATTTGGAGAATAAAGAACGTAGTCAACAGGTTCTTTTGCCGGATTATATTTTGTTCCGTTCGGGTTATGTGAAGCAACCATTGTAGCGCAAAAGCCCTCAGGCATGTTATCCGGTGCATCATAACGTGCATTTGAAAAAGGAGAGAACGCCTCTGTTCCATCGTCCAAAGTAAACTTTTTGATGCCTGTCAGCGTTTTATAAACCGAATATTTCTGACCCTCACCGTTAACTGCTGCCTGGTTCAAGTCCCCTGTCAATATCATGGGTACATCGCCAAAGCGTTGCAAAAACTTCAAGATAACAATAATCTGTTGCTTACGCAGAGCTCTTCCGTCACTGCCTCCCAGGCTATCGAGATGGGTATTGAAATGTATGAATTCGTTTCCTGTTACGCGGTCACGCAAGTGTGCCCAAGTACAAATACGAACGTATTGGCTCCCCTCAAATTTTGATCCCGATACATCCGGTGTATCAGACAGCCAAAATGTGCCACTGTCTATAAGCTCATACTTATCTACACGATAGTAAATGGGATTTGCCTCTCCTCCCGGCGTCCTTGGTTCGCCAACGCTTGCATAGCTCTTATTGAAAATAAAGTTATCCATCATGCCGCGCCAAAGAGTTGTTACCTCCTGTAAGCCAATTGAATCAGGCATATATTCATCTAATAAATCGCGTAGCATATCTGCACGGATATCTGCACGAACCTGAGTTCCGTTTTCTGTTTGTACGTTAAAAGACATAATCTTTGCCACATAATTATCTGCCGTTTGCTCTTTTATAGGGTATGTGGTAGCCGGCATGTATTTAAGAGATTCATCCTTATCCGTAAAAAAAGCCATGCTGTCAATATACAGCACTTCACCGTTCTCGGCTGCCATATTTTCCATATCAAAACGCAGAAGTGGAAGATTTTTGCTGTATTTAGACAGATTAATCCAAAGATATTGCCAATCCTCAGTCCTTTGGAGTCGATAATCCACCTGGCCTGTCACACCTGTACCGGAAGGTGTCTCAGTTGAATAGCCGTAGAAGGAAAAAATCCCCCCCGTCAGGCCTGCGCCGCGCACGCGCAGCACAAGATACTGATATTCCTGCGTGTTCACTGATTTATATCCTAAATCCTTAGCCAACTGTGCATGTTTAAAATATATGTAAGGGTCGCTAGTACCTGCTGCCATAATTGAAGATGACGTCAATGCCAGTACCTGCCCGTCTGTCTCAGTGTCCGCTAATGAAACAGCACACTGATGCGGCCGAATAAAGTATTTTGCGAGATCAATATCTTTTGGAATGTCAGAAAAAGACAGTGTAGTCAAAACTTCCTGCTCAGGTGTTTGAGTCGGAGCCGTAGTTGCAGCCGTAGTTGGAGCAGTAGTCGGCTTTTGAATCAGAGTCGGTACCATAGTGTTCTCCGCCAAATCATTATTACCTTCACATGCAACCAGTTGCAATATAACGAGTAAAATTGCAAGTGCAATACAAATAAATCTAACGTTTTTTTCTACGTATCTCACAACAATACCTCCGTGAAAAATCTAACCGTTACAGTAACTCAGACGCTCATCCTTATGAAAGTGATAAGTGTTTATGCAATCTTTTTCAATCACCGCCGCAACACTTTTTATATTTCTTACCACTACCGCATGGACATGGATCATTTGGTCCTATTTTACTTCCGGTTCTGGTTACCGGTTTTGCTTTTGCCGGAGCAGACTTTGGTTTCTCCCGCGGGCCGGTCTCTCCTAAGACTTCTTTACCTTCACCCGTTACTCGTCTTCTTTCGGGTTTATCCTTTCCTACTATTTTCACAGAAAAAATTCTTCTTAATGACTCATCCTGTATAGTTGTGATCATTGCATCAAACATGTTAAATGCTTCAAATTTGTACTCGACAACAGGATCCTTGTGGCCGTATGCGCGCAGGCCTACACCATATTTGAGCTGATCAATACAGTCGATATGAGTCATCCAGTTTTCATCAACAGTTCTTAGCATGATAACACGTTCAGCCTCACGCATCACCTCTTGCGTAAACTCAGCTTCACGAGCTTCATATCTGGCAACGCAGTCAGCAATCAATTCCTCAGATAATTTTTCAGGCTTAATTTTATCAATATTGGCCTTGTATGCTGTTATAATATCAGGATTTGCAATACCAACAAGGTCCTCTCTTAACATGTCAAAGTCCCAGTATTGTCTATCTATTTCCTTATTGCAGATAGATTCAACAGCACCTGAGATTCTCTTTGATATCATGTTCATGTAATTGTCTTTTAAATCACAGCCGTCTAAAACCTTACGACGTTCAGCATAAATTATCTCTCTTTGCTGATTGATAACATCATCATATTGCAGGACGTTCTTACGGATATCAAAGTTGCGGTTCTCCACTCTCTTTTGCGCTGTTTCTATAGCACCGGATAGCATTTTATTTTCAATGGCAAAATCCTCTTCTATTCTCAGCGTATTCATTACGGCTTCAATTCTTTCAGAGCCAAACAAACGCATAAGATCATCTTCTAATGATATATAAAACTGTGATACACCCGGGTCTCCCTGTCTACCGGCTCTGCCTCGAAGCTGGTTGTCTATTCGACGTGATTCATGTCTTTCCGTTCCCATGATGAAAAGTCCGCCGGCTTCTATTACTTTTTCTCTGTCTGATTTTGTTTGCTGAGCGTACTTTTGAACCAATTCTCTGAAATGCTTTCTTGTATTGAGAACTACCTCGTCATCTGTATCAGCAAAGCTGTCGGCAAGGGCAATTAATTGATCGGCATAGCCTTCTTTGCGCATTTCTTGTTTTGCCATGTATTCGCTATTACCGCCGAGAACAATATCGGTACCACGGCCTGCCATATTAGTGGCTATAGTAACCGCGCCGTATTTTCCGGCTTGCGCGATTATCTCTGCTTCTTTCTCATGATTTTTTGCATTCAATACGTTGTGAGGGATACCGTTTCTGCCTAACATTTTACTTAGGAACTCTGACTTTTCTATTGAAACCGTACCGATAAGAAGCGGCTGCCCTTTATCATGAGCTTCTTTTACGTCTCTTACCAGGGCTTTATATTTACCTTCTAACGTTTTGTAAACTGCATCAGGTTTATCTACTCTTGCAACCGGTTTATTTGTAGGAATTGCCACAACATCCAAAGAATATATGCCGTTGAATTCGCCTTCCTCCGTAAGAGCAGTACCTGTCATGCCTGACAATTTGTGGTACATTCTAAAGAAGTTCTGGAAAGTAATCGTTGCCTGAGTCATGCTTTCTTTTTCAATTTTAACTCTCTCTTTTGCTTCGATTGCCTGGTGCAGACCTTCATTGTACCTTCTGCCAAACATAAGACGCCCTGTAAACTCGTCAACAATGATGACCTCTCCGTCTTTCACAACGTAGTCAATATCCTTTTTCATAACACCACGAGCTCTGATAGCCTGATTAATATGGTGAGAAAGCTCGCTGTTTTCCGGATCTGAGAGATTATCTATTCCAAACCATTTTTCGGCCTTTTCTACACCGTGTTTTGTCAGCACGCTGCTTCTTGCCTTTTCATCTACAATATAATCTTCAATAACATCGTCCATCAAATCCTTGCTGTCTGTTTCTTTAATAACAAGGCATTTCAACGTTGCAGCGAAGCTATCTGCTTTTTCATACAATTCACTTGATTTTGCGCCCGGGCCTGAAATAATAAGCGGTGTTCTGGCCTCATCTATAAGGATACTGTCCACCTCGTCTACAATTGCAAAATTCAATTCTCTTTGAACAAGTTGGTGCTTATATATAACCATGTTATCTCTCAGATAATCAAAGCCCAGCTCGTTGTTCGTCGCGTAAGTGATATCACAATTATACGCTTCGCGTCTTTGATCAGACGTAAGACCATGGACAATAACTCCGACGGTAAGGCCAAGGAAATTATAAATCTTGCCCATCCACTCACTGTCTCTTTTTGCCAAATAGTCGTTTACGGTAACAAGATGCACACCGTTTCCGGAAAGAGCATTTAAATATGCAGGCAGCGTTGACACCAAGGTTTTTCCTTCACCTGTTTTCATTTCAGCAATACGGCCTTGATGAAGAATAATACCGCCAATAAGCTGTACGTCATAATGTCTCTGTCCCAAGACTCGCTTTGCGGCCTCCCTTACGACAGCAAAAGCCTCCGGCAAAATATCGTCAAGGTCTTCTCCTTTTGCCAAACGCTCCTTAAAGATATTAGTCATTTCTTTAAGCTCTGCGTCAGATTTTGCTACCATAGTAGGCTCTAATTTATTAATTTCTTCAATGACAGGTCTGATTTGTTTAATTGACCTTTCACTATTTGTACCGAAAATCTTCTCAAAAAGTCCCATTTTAAAGTACTATGCTCCTTAATTATTTATTCTAATTCATCTAAAGTGAGTTCAAAGCTGTTTGTAAAGTGATCGAGAAAATATTCAAGAGCAGGACAGTCTATTTCTTTCAGATTTGCGTAAATAGATTCTTTTGCTTTTGAAAACTCTTTATTTCCAGCTTTTACTTCTTCTACACATTTTAAATATGCGCTTAATTTATCGGCGGCCTTGATTATCACGTAATAATCAGGGTCACGATTTTCGTAAAAAAATATGTCTCTGTAATATTCTTCCATATCAGGAGGCAACATTGACAGAAGTTTCTCTTTCGATATATCTTCTATTTTATGGTAGTGCTCCTTAATCACCGGGTTATAATATTTAATCGGAGTGGGCATATCCCCCGTAATAATCTCATTTGCGTCGTGAAAAACCGCATAAACGCATGCCTTAGACGGGTCAAGTTGCTTTTGTGAATCATCCGCATTTAATTTATTGTGAATATAGCATAGAGCATGAGCAAGCACTGCCACTTGGAGACTATGCTCCTGAATGTTCTCACTGACCGTATTGCGCATAAGTCCCCAACGCATGATGTATTTCATGCGATTAATATAAGCAAAAAAATTAAACTGTTGCTCTGTCATATCCAATACATATCCTCAAATGTTTTCAGGGCATAACCATCCGTCATCCCGGCTATATAATCTACTACTATCTGTTCAGGTAAATCCTGTGAATCGTAATTCTTATCAAGAATAAAATCAATAAGCTTTAGTTGAATCTTATTGTCGTGTTTCTTAATTCGCATCAGCGTTTTATTATCAGAATAATCGATATCTTTTATTTGATTATAGAGGCGCTCAAACAAACCTTCGACAACGTTATTCGTGTTACTTTCGTAACGTTTTATCATCGGTGCACTATAAATCAATCTGTTATTCGTTTTTATCATCTCGCTAAGTGCCTGTGCCTTTGCTTCACTTAGCCTTATATAATCAGAGCCGTAGCTGTTTTCTATTATATCTTCTACTAAAGTCGATATAATCTTCCCGTTAGTCTCGCCAAGCTCTTTTCTGACAGCCAAGGAGATATCGGTGTAATTAAGCATTTTTGCTCTGACAGCATCTTCAATATCCCGCCCTACGTATGCTATTTTATCAACTAATCGTACAACACAAGCTTCTAACGTGCATGGCATACAATCTCTGTGGCTGGTAGTGTAAATTTTTTCAGGATTCTTATCCTTATCTGCCCACAGTATGTACTCGTCGTAGTTTTCACCGCAATGGCTTACAATACCGTCGCGAACCTCGTAAGTTAAATTAAGTCCACATTTTTCGTTGATTTTTTCGTGGGAAATTCTGGTAGATAATCTGTCTACCACTCTCAAACTGTGATATTCATGTTTAAAAGAAAGGTCAGGATTTACGGCATTAACACATCTGGACAACGCCCTTTCTCCGCTATGCCCGAAGGGCGCATGACCGATATCATGGCCCAGGGCAATTGCTGTTATCAAATCCTGATTCAAACCAAGTGTTCTTCCAATGGTATTGGATATTGCATTTACATACAAAACGTGCTCCATACGAGTACATATATGATCATTTTTTGCATTAAAAAACACTTGGGTTTTATGTCTAAGACGTCTAAATTCTTCAGAATATAAGATTCGATCTGCATCCCGTTCATACGCGGAGCGAATATGACAAGGTTCTTCGTAAAACTTGCGACCGAGGCTATTTGTTGACCGCATAGCATTTTCAGCTAATTGTTCTTCTTGCTTTAATCTTATATCCGACCACATATTACGCCCACCACATTTCTCCGGCTTTTTCGAAAATAAGCACGTCTTTCAAGAAGGCAATAGCCTTTTGAAGACCTTCTTCAGCAGACATAAGAGCATCCTCGTGTTCAATACTGATGACGTCGTCATAACCTACAGTCTTAAGCATGCTTATAATATCTTTCCACATGCCTGTGTCGTGTCCGTAGCCCATTGTGCGGAATACCCACGATCTGTTTGCAATATCACCGTAGCTCTTTGTATCGAGAACGCCATTCTTTGCCACGTTGGCATTATCAAGTCTTACGTCTTTACCATGTACAAAATATACAGCATCGCCTAACGTACGAATAGCCTCAACCGGATCGATACCCTGCCAGATAAGGTGGCTTGGATCAACGTTAGCTCCGATAATATCACCTACGGCAGCACGAAGTTTTAATAAAGTCTCGGGGTTGTATACGCAGAAGCCGGGGTGCATCTCAAAACAGATCTTCTTGATGCCGTGCTCTTTTGCAAACTTTGCCGTTTTTTTCCAATACGGTATAAGAACTTTTTTCCACTGATAATCAAGAATCTCAAGATAATCATTAGGCCATGCGCATGTAACCCAGTTTGGATGTTTTGATTTCGGACAATCGCCCGGACAACCGGAGAATCCTACAATACGATCCACACCGAGCTTTTCTGCTAACAGTATCGTATTTATAAAATCGTTATGAAAAGAACTTGCTATTTCCTTATTCGGATGAACAGGATTGCCGTGGCAACTAAGAGCGCTGATTTCCAGGCCATTGTCTTTGATAGTCTTCTTAAAGTCTTCTAAAGCAGCCGGATCGTTTAACAGCACTTCAGGTTTGCAATGTGCATTACCCGGATAGCCGCCACAACCTATTTCAACAGCCTGAACACCTGAATCCGCCAGGTATTTCATTGCTTTTTTAAATTCCATTTCCTGTAATACAACGGTCAGAACACCTAATTTCATATTTATTACACCTCTTTATTTATTTTTATTGTACTCAAAGGCAAGGTAACTGTTGATAAAGCCATCAAGGCCGCCATCCATTACTTTTGCTATATTGCCTTCTTCGTAGCCTGTACGTCTGTCACTTACAAGTGTGTATGGGCAGAAAACGTATGATCTGATCTGGCTTCCCCATGCAATTTCCATTTGTATTCCCTTCAAGTCTGAAATTTTCTCAACGTTCTCACGTTGTTTTGCCTCAAACAGCTTAGAACGGAGCATTTTCATAGCACGCTCTTTGTTTTGAAGCTGGGAGCGCTCGTTCTGACATGCAACTGTAATACCGGTAGGTTTGTGAACAATTCGCACGGCAGAATCCGTTTTGTTAATGTGCTGTCCCCCTGCACCGCTGGAACGGTACGTTCCGATTTCCAGATCTTCCGGTCTGATATCAATCTCGATATCATCGTCAATTTCCGGTAATAATTCAACCGATACGAATGAAGTATGTCTTCTACCTGCCGAATCAAAAGGCGATATGCGAACAAGACGGTGAACACCGTGCTCACTTTTTAAAAATCCGTATGCATTGTCTCCTTCAAAACGGATAACTGCACTCTTAAGACCTGCTTCGTCACCATCAAGATACTCTACAACTTCTACCTTGTAGTCGTGATCTTCTCCCCATCTGATGTACATACGCATCAGCATAGAAGCCCAGTCCTGAGATTCCGTACCGCCTGCACCCGGGTGAATACTCATAATAGCATTATTGGCATCATACTCACCGCTGAGCAAAGTCTCAAGTCTAAGCATCGTAAAGGCAGCTTTAAAAGCTTCTATTTCTGCCCGGACCAAATCAACTGCACTTGCATCGTTTTCTTCGTTTGCAAGCATAATGGTAAGCTGAATCTCTTCATATTTATTTTCCAGCTCAGTAAATTTTTCAATCTTTGTTTTAAGTTGCTTTAAGTGCTTCAGCGTCTTCTGTGATTCCTTCTGGTCATCCCAAAAACCGGTTTGTGAAGCTTTAGCTTCCAATTCATCGATTAATTTCTTGATGCCATCTGTGTCAAAGTGAATCCCTCAGATCGTTTAAGTTTTTAAGTAAACTATCCAGTTCTAAAGCAAACTGCTCAAGTTCAAACATTTTCATCAACTCCTCAAATTGATATAATACCACTATTTTATATAAAAAAAAACCGATAAAGTGAAAATTTTTGATTTCACTGTTATATTTACGATAAAATCAGCAAAAACATCATTCATTTATAATAAAAAAGAAACTTTGTAATATCACAAGTCTAAATTCTTTCATCACCTATAAAATTATAAAAAATATTTCGTCAGAAAGCAAAAAAGAGAGTTCAAATGACGGATCAATACTTTTGATATCCTTTGCAGTACTGATTCCCGCTTAACACATATTAATCATTCTTTGCAGCTTCAAGTAATCCGGCAACCTCTTCGGGAGTAAGTCTGCGCCATTTTCCCGGTTTTAAGTCATCAAGGTTAAGTGTGCCGTAGGATATTCTGTGAAGACTTTTAACACCGTGTCCTACGCGGTCTAACATCCTTCTTACCTGTCTGTTACGACCTTCTCTTATGCTTACTTCGACAATTGCATTCTCACCTTTATAGCCAACAACGTCCAGTACTGCCGGAAGAGTCTTGCCGTCATCTAATAAAATACCTTGAGCAAAGTGCTTTACGTCTGATTCATCAGGTACACCACGTACAACTGCTCTGTAGGTTTTCCATATTTCAGACGACGGATGAGTAACACTTTGCATAAAATCACCATCATTAGTAAGAATCAACAAGCCTGTGGTATCGTAATCTAACCTGCCTACAGGATAGAGTCTTGCATTAATTCCTTCAACCAAGGACACTACGCATTCCCTTCCTCTGTCATCCTTTACAGAGGACAGGAATCCTTCCGGTTTATTTAACATAATGTAATGCTTTTCTTTTTCCGGCTTTATAACCACATCATCTACTTTAACGCTGTCTTTTGGATACGTCACCTTTATGCCGGGTTCAGTCACTATTTGACCATTTACCTCCACTCTTCCGGAGGCGATAATCTTCTCACTTTCCCGCCTTGATGCTATTCCGCATATTGCCATAAATTTTTGTAATCTCATTTCTTCCATAACAATCAACCCTTACATTTCTTTTGTAATCAAAGTTCTATTTCCTTGTTATATCTTAGATAATATAATAACTTCTTCGGTTCTGCTCCGGTTAGCAAACGTAAGCATTTCGCATATTCCGTAAGCTGCACGGAGTAACCTAAACTATGTTTGTAAAGCTCTTCATTTGACGGATTATCACCTACATAATCACTTTTAAAATCAACAAGAGTTATTATGCCTTTTTCTTCTATAACACAGTCTATTATACCTTGTATTGTTACATTCTGTCCATTCAAAACACTGTTCATTATAAAAGGTTTTTCCCTTACCATTTTATCTGCAGCAGAAAGCCTTTTTGCAAAATCTGATAGCAAAAATCTTATTAATATATCCCTTCGTAACAATTTACTTTCCTCGTCAGAAATAATGTCTTCATCTTCCAGCTCCATAATCAATTCGTCAATATAAGCTGAAGCTGTCTGATTAGGTTTTTCAGAAATACGTACCCGTTCCACAACAGCGTAATCCATTTTTTGAAGACACAGGTGAAGTAAGGTGCCTTGATTCTTTGCTGATATACCTTCCTTCCTTTGTTGTGAAAAGTCCGGAAGTTCATTCATTTTGTAATCAGGCTCAGGATAGCGGACTGTGTTCTCATCTTCAAAAGCTTCCATCAGTCGCTTTATCTCCGTCACAGATATTTTTGCAGGAAATTTGTTATATTCAACAGTTTTATCTACTTTATTTTCCCCGCTATATGCAGGCATTCTCGGCAGAAATGATATTTCTTGAAAGGTCTCCGTCTCGTCATCGTATTCCGACTTATCGTCTTTTGCTTCTTCCGGGCGGGTTTGTTTATACAGCTCAGAAGCAGGTACCGGACGGATAACGTCCTTGTCTTGATCTTTTCGTTGGCAATAATGCATAGCAATCCATTCAAGATAGCTTGCTGCGTTTAAAACGTAATAGTTTATCGGCTTTTGTGAAATCAGGCTTCTTTTTTCAAGGGCTTTTTGTGAAAAATCCTCATAAGTCATATGAGTTTTACCTGTTATAATCAATTTATCTTTAGCACGAGTCATCGCAACGTATAAGACACGCATTTCTTCAGCTCTGTAATCCTTGCTGCAGCGGAGCTTGATACATTCCCTCATAATTGATGAATACGTTATCTTTTTATTTTTCTCATAACAGGTAGGACCGTAGCCAAGATAGCTGTGAACAACCATTTTGGTATCCAGGTCCTTCATATTGAATCGCTTGCCTGTATCAGACAGAAAGACAACAGGGAATTCCAATCCCTTGCTTTTGTGAATAGACATAATATTCACCTGATTTGCGCCTGACATACTGTTGGCACTATTAAGGTCAACCTTACGCTTTCTTAAATTGTCATAATATAGAATAAAGCCAAATAGTCCCTTTCCTGTGTTTTTATCGTAATTCATCGCATTATTAAGCAGCAGATTGATATTTCCTCTATAGTCCGGCCCATCTGGTTGGGATAGCAAAACATCATAAAAATTATTTTCATGAATTAAAATCCACAAAAGCTGAGATATTGCCATCGCATCAGCGCGAGTCCTGATATTGTTATATCTATTTATGAATGCATTTAACTTGTCTGAGATATCGGCTTTTACATTCTGCTTATCATCGCCGGTGTAATCAATACATGCATCATAGAAATACTGACGTCCCTTTTCTATAATACCTTCAGGCAACTTTTGTCTGTAATGTATGCTGATTTGTGCAAGTTCTTCGTCTGTAAAGCCATAAATATTCCTCATAACGGAAATAAAATGCATATCCTGCAGCGGATTATCTATAATTCTGAGGAAAGACATAAGAACATTAATCTCCCCGCAATCAAAAAAGCCTCCATCTACGTGGTAATAAGCCGGAATTCCGGCCTTAGATAGCGCCTTTGCATATAAATGGGCTTTTTTAGAAAAGCTCCTTAGCAGGATTACTATATCTGAATATTTCACTTCAGATAATTCTCCTGTTTTCAAATTCAAAACCTTATACTTATTGTCCACCAGTTTTTTTATACGTTCTGCAACAAATTCCGGTTCCGTTATCTCAGCATTTTTATCTATCACGTGGCATTCCACGGCGTTACTTTCCTTTTTTACGTCAAAACCTTCCGCACCGTAATTAAGGCTTTCTTTTTCAGTATAATCCATAGAACAAGTTCTCTCATTCATGATGCCGGCAAAAACATGATTGACACTGTCTATCACACCTTTTGAGCTTCTGAAATTTTTGTTCAGCAGCAACAAAGTACCATACTCATCGTTCCGTGCAGCGTACTTCTTATATTTCTCCAAAAAAATATCCGGCCGGGCCTGTCTGAAAGAATATATGCTCTGCTTTACGTCCCCTACCATAAACATATTCTTTTGCTCACGTGACACAGCTGTAAGAATAGCTTCCTGTATCTCACTTGTATCCTGATACTCATCTATATATATTTCCTCAAATAAGTCCTTATAATACTGTACTATGTCAGGATTATCTTTAAGTGTATTGTATGCCATATGTTCAAAATCATTAAAATCTATATAATTTCTTTTCTTTTTCTCTTTTCTATGTTCTTCTAAAAATTCCACGGAAATTTTTGACAAAAGCTTCATATCTTCATACAGAAGATTCATCTCTTTAACAGGCATATCAGGAGAATTACCGAATTGATTATTAACAAGATCGTTAACTTTCTTCTTAATCTTATCTCTTTTTTCTTTTATTTGTGCGCATGCTTCTATCTCTGAATCTAACATCTGCGCCTTTACCTTTGCAGTCATACTTGGTGCAGTCATAAAAGAAATCCCATGTGCAACATCATACAATTCTTGCCATTTAACGTCTTTTTTATTAAGTATCACGGCAAAATTCTTTAAATTATTATAATCTGAATCCAGCGTTTTTGAATAAAACTCGCCTCCGTTACAAGAAGCAAAGTCACGAAGTCTTATATATTCTTCACAGTAAGCGTCTATACCCGAAATCAAATTATCTATTATATCTTTAGCCCATTTTGTGCATGTAAAATCCTCGTATTGCGTATAATCATATACATCTGCCTGTTCTCGGAGCCATTTACAGGGATCAACACAGGAGTTTGCAATGTCAACAATTTTAAAAACCGTGTCTCTCAATGCGTCATCTGATTTATATCTGCCATACGTATCAAGTAATCTGCTAAAGCCCGGTGAAAAATCTTCGTAGTAGCTGCCAAGGACTTTTTCGAGACACTCTTGTTTAATAACCTCGTTTTCTTTGTCCTCTACTACAGTACAAGCAGGATCAACACCGCTTTCTTTAAAATTATTTTTTATAATTTTCTGGCAAAAGGAGTGAATAGTTGTTATATTTGCGCTGGAGAGAAGAATTATTTGTCTTGTAAGACGTTCTTTACGGCTGTCACTTATCCCCTCTTCCTGAAGTGCTTCAGACAGCTTGCTATACAGCCTGACGCTCATTTCTTTTGCAGCAGCATTAGTAAATGTTACCACAAGCAGCTTATTAACGTCAGTATCCTCAGTTATGATTTTAAATATACGTTCTACCAGCACAGCAGTCTTACCTGATCCGGCAGCCGCCGCAACAAGCAGATTTTTCCCACGTATATCTATAGCTTTACTTTGTTCTTCTGTCCACTTCACAACAATCTAATTCCTTTTCTAAAACACCTGCGGAGAAGATATCATGAGATACCTTCTCCGTAGCTCTTAAATAACTAATTATAACAAAAAACGAAAAACAAGTTATCTGCGTTTCTTTGACTTAAGCAATACTGCCAATCCCATAACAGCAAATACGCTGAATACTGCAGATGAACTACCGCATCCACCCTTTTTCTCGGATTTTGCTACGTAATCAACGTCGAATTTATATCTGTAATTGAATCTGTTGTTCGGAGCAACGTCGCCCTTGTCTATAAAGTACATTATGTAATCTTCCTCAGGAATATTATCTGCAATCTTAAAGTCGATTGTAAATTTGTTGCCGGATACGTTGATAACACTCTTAGGCACAGAAACAACCATTTCCTTACCGCTATAATTAATAGATCCGCTGCCTGCAGATGTAAATGCATACGTACCGTCTGCACCGTAGCTGTCAATCGAAGTTGTATTGCCGTTTACTGATCTGTTTACAACGTAATCATATCCATGCCAACCTGTCGTATAATCTGAATCACTGTTAATAAGAATGTTCATCCAATTAGTTCCTTCCGGAGCTGTGATATCTTCAACAGTTTTGATATAGAAATAAACGTTATTATCATCGCTGGCAACTCTTACTTCTTCAAAATCATTACGACCGGAGTCATCAACTAATCTTTTCTTTGATGATCCTACCGACGTAGGATGATCTCTGTGAAGTGTGTCATAAAGGTCATCGTAGAATATAGCCTCTGCCTGGTTGATAGTAGCAAAATTATTAATATCAACTGTCGAAGAAGTTTTATATGTAGGAATCTCACGGGCACCTTTAAACAATCTTACGTAATTTGCAAGCAAATAGTAGTAGTTATCTCCGTAACCTTTGCCGTCCGTATTCTTCATAGGAGCGATATCCCTTGAATACTCAGCAGTATAAACGTCGACAAAATAAGATTCTCCATTCTTTGTATAGTGATTACCTTGTTGCTGTGAACCACCGTCTTCACCGGTAATGAAACGCTGAGCAATCCACTCGTTCCACTGTGTTACAAGAACAAATTGAGGATCAGCTTCAATAGCTCTCTCCCATTGTTCTATAAAACGGATACCCTTTTCAGTCTCAAATTCAGAATCTGAAGGCTGTCCATACGCCATAGAGAAACTCTTACCTATGTTCTGAGTAGGATGTCCTGCTGCAGCTACTGACATCTGTTCAAGCTTATCTGCAGAAGAATCAGGACCCCAACCGCCTTCGCCTTTCTCATCAAGCCAAGGCCATCTGTTCTCGCCTGTTTTCCAAGCCCAACAATATCTTTGAGTAAAGAACTTGTTAAATTCGGAATTCATAGCTGAATCAGGAGCAAGAATTAACGGTTTGCCGTCTACTTCATAAAGAACGTCTTTATACTTATCATTTGTATAATAAACGTCATATAATTCCTTAAGAACGTTACCAACAGAACCCTTAGGTCCTCCGGCACAAATCATCCAAGTAGCTTTAAGATATGATTGACCATCATCTTTTCTCTTTTGATTTTCTGCAAAAAACGCTTCGTATGCAGCATGGTAAAGATAACCGTTACCGGCATCAAAGAACACGCCGTCAACTCCGGCATCACAAAGCATCTGTATATCTTTGCGAATTACCCAAGGGTCATCACTTTTATAATATCCGAAATACGGTTCGTCCCAATAATGGAATTGCCACTTTCCGCCCCATACTGCTCTGCCTGTCTCAGCATATTTATCAAGGATTTTTCTAATATTATACGGTCCTTGAAGACCTGAATGCCATGTATAATAGAACATCAGGACGTGTTTGTCTTCTTCAATAGCATGGGTGCCTTCGTCATCACCGGTTGCAACCCATCTGCCTAACTCGTCAACAGCAACCCAAGTATCGCTCATAGTATCTCTGATATCACCGTAATCAGCAGTAGATAATTTTGATCTGCCTGCGTAAATAGGCAACATAGAGAAAGCAAAACTTGCCACAAGAAGCATGATAACGAACGATTTGAAATACATAGATTTACTTTTAAATAATTCTCTCATATTCTCTAGTCTCCATTTTCCTTGTACCATTAATTATTTTTTTAATTTTATATCACAGATAGCCTTTTCGTCAAGACTCAATCCAATAAACTAAGTATCGTCTCTCTTGCCCTCTCCGGAGCCTTTGCATCATGTGAAAAATCACTAAAGCTTTTTGCAACAGAGCTTGAAATATCACGCGCAGCTTTTGGATTGATTTTCTTTAACATTATCAACAATTCCCAATCCTGCAGACCGGCTTTTGTTTCCAGACCTCTTACAGACATCAAGACATTATTGTTTATATCATCAGGATATATGATGTGTCCGTCACCCTTAAATCTTGCAGCCGTATGTAAGCCGTACATATCTGCTTTATAAGAGTTAAAGCCCCAATGCAGGAATCCTGTAATATTCTGTGAGAAGCACGCATACTTGATAAGTCTCGAATATACGTGAGGCTGATCAACAAATTTGTTTAGCCACCAGTGTTCTTCAGGAAAACAACAGGAATATACCCATAGCTCGCAGCCGTCTTTAACCTGATCATGGTAGAAAACAGGATCCTGCTGATAAACCTCAAGGCGCGGAATATACCAATCTGCGTATGATTGTAATTCCTTACTTATATTATGAGTATCAATAGGCTCCCCGCATATGACGTCAGGCATAACATCCCGGCATATATCTCTTGCCCATTTCCAATGTACAGACTTGTGTGGTTCATCCTGAAGATGCATTCTGAGCATATGAAGCAGGTCGCGTTCCTTAAAATGATTATAGATTGCAGAATAATATGCCTCTGCCCATAATTGTCCGTCTTCTCCCGGAATATCAAAACGGCATAAATTGCCGTCTTCATTAATACCCTGTATGTTATTTCCGTCAACAGCTGCTATAGCTGCGGTAATTGTAATAAATTTAAAACTTCCATTTTGCAGAAAGATATCAATTACTCTGTCTACTATACTGAAATCAAATTCCCATTTATATTTTGAAACTCTTTTAGATCCTGCGTCAGCAAGGAATTCAACAACCGGCACCCACAAGCTGTTTGCCCTCAAAAATTTCATTGCCTTTGCATAATTAATCATCAAGTCTTCCCATTGATCTGAATATCTGAGAATTGTACCATGACTCTTAGCTACAGTCCCATCCATAGGAAAATATGCTCTGGCAGTGAAAAAATATTCATGTCCTATATCAGATTCCGCCGGTTCCGGGATAGTAGCCTTATGTATATTTACCGATACTTCTGCTGAAAAATCCCCGGTACTTGTTTTCACTACTACAGGAAACAGAAATTTCCCTACTTCAGCATTTTTATCAACGTGAAAAGATAGAATAATTATGCAGGTGGTATGAGACAGCACCTTTTTTTCACGTGAAGCAGAAATAATATCAGGATACGGAACTGCATCATTATACGTAATCGTATCACAAAAGTTATAGTCAAACGATACTCCTTCCGGTATAAAGCCATTAACAACCACGTCATTAACGGTAAAATCATCTTCATTTCTCATACAAAGTTGACATGAAGTATCCATATTCCTACCGGAATGAAGAACAATATCTCTACGATCATATTTATCGTAGCGAGTATTTGTCATAACCTGTTCTGAATTATACCTAATCCAAATGTGCATATTCGTTTATATCCTTTATTTAGCATAGACACAGAATTCATAAAAGCTGCCCCATGCGCCGCCGGCTCTTCTGTATCTGATATATCTGGCACTTTGTCCGATATTTGTTATCTCATATGGCTCAACAACACTGTCTAACGGATATCCTTCCTCGATTATCTTATATTCCCCGTCAGCCGTGTCGCAAATCTCAATTACAAACTCTGATTGACATGATTCAAAGCTTATAGAAATATAATCAAGCTCATATACCTGACCTAAATCAAGAACCCATGTGATAGTATCATCTGCAGTTCCCGGCATAGGCGCCCAGCGAGTCAGAATGTCACCGTCTATGGCAAATTCAGGTAAATATGTCTGATTTTCAGGTCTGTTATCTGAAGTAGCCGTTTTACCTAATGCAATATTAACGTCAGACGGAGTCTCCTCCTCGACTTTCATGTTTTCATTGTATTCGTAAATGTCAAGTTCAAATATGCTGCAAAAACCTGTGCTCTCTGTTGTAAACATGATGTATCGTGCCTTCGTCTTAGGAACTACGAATTCGTCCATAAGGTCAACAGGCGCTTTACGCGTAATCAGATCCTGCCATTCTTCATCAGATTCTGTCTTATACATTATTTTATATGAATTCTGGAAAGACTGAAACATGAAATAGAACATGCCAATCTCATATTCTGCACCAAGATCAATAGTAAGCTTTCTCCAATCTCCCTCATCAGTATAAGTGCCGATACCGCTCCAACGAGTAGATTCATCATCATCTATTGCGTATTCCGGGTCGAATGTATCTTCGACAACGTTAGCTTCAATGGTAACGTTCGCTCCTTCAGTAAGATCATTATACTTAATAGGTGTCGGTTCAGGAGTCGCATTCGGGTCTTTTGTCGGGACCGCGGTAGGCACCTGCGTAGGTTTCGCCGTCACAACAGGCTCTTTCGTAGGTTCAGCATCGGTTGAGTCGCCGCATCCGACAAAACAACCCAACATAACAAACAAAGCCAGTAAAAAAGCTGTGATTTTAAGTTCGTAATTCTTTTTTTTCATGTTCTTTCTTCTTTCATCTATGTACTTTAAATATGTGAATATTTTACGAACTGCCTCTTTATATGTCAAGCATGTTTTCCTTGAAGTTCTTTTATGATGTGATATACTTTAGCGGTAAGATTTATAGAGGTGATCTGACAATGGCGATAGCTGATTGTAATATGAAAATTGAAACTCACTGTCATACAAAAACTGTAAGTCCATGCGGGCACGTAGAGCCTCATACAGTTGTAGACGAGTATATCAAAGCCGGGTATGGCGCAATAATTATAACCGATCATTTTTCACGTAACATTTTGGCACGATTTGAAGGAAATTACAAAGATAAAATAGATTGCTACCTTGCCGGGTACAAGTACTGCAAGGCACACGCAAAGAAGCTTGCAAAAGAGGGGCATCCTTCTTTGAAAGTCATGTTAGGAGCAGAGATTCTGCTTGATACGAATCCTTCTGATATACTGCTTTTCGGTTTATCGGAAGAATTCTTCTATGAAAATCCGAATCTTTTTGATTTGGACCAAGAAGGGCTTTATCGGTTACTGCACACAAAATACGATGCCGTAATGTATCAGGCTCATCCTTTCAGAAAATATTGCAACCGACAGGACCCCAGATACCTTGACGGTGTTGAAGTTTATAACGGTAATATACGTCATGACAATCATTCAGACGTTGCCTTGACGTGGGCAAAAGAAAACAACCTTAAGTTCAGTTCAGGTTCTGATTTTCACCAGATGATGGATCTTGCAAAGGGCGGATTAGTGATTCCGGATTCTATAGAAGACGTTCACCAATTTAAGGATTTTATAACAAATAACGAACCACTATATCTGGTCGACTCCGAAATACAGGCGAAAGGCAGTCTTATCGTATGAAAAACAAACTACTGAAAAATAAGAAAAATCCGCTGCTGGTGTTAGTCTATTGTGCCCTGCTTGCAGCGATGAGTATTGTATTATCAAGATATCTGTCAATATCCGTGGGTATGGGAATCAGAATCAGTCTCGGTAATTTACCTATAATTATATCCAGCCTGATGTTTGGGCCGTTTGCCGGAGCCTGCGTAGGTTTTGCAGCAGACTTTATAGGAGCAACCGTGTTAACAGGAACAACACCTGCGAACTACAATCCGTTTCTTATGGTAGGTCCTGTTCTAATGGGTATTATTCCATGGCTTTTGAGAGTGGTATTATATGGCAGAAAGAGAGTAAAACACACCCTTGCAGCACTCACATCAATTACTACGATTACTCACGTATGCACGTCTATTCTCATCACCACACCTATATTGAATTATTTCTTTATGAACTTTGAGGGCATTGCTTTCTGGTCGTTTATGGGCACACGTGCACTTATATACATACCTACTGCTATTGTCGAAGCAGTAGCAATCTTTGCCCTGCTAAAAGCTCGCGCGGTGAAAATTAAAAATATGACACCTGGGTACAGAATGTCTTACGAGGCAACAACCACTTATATTCATTCCGTCAGCTGGAAAGGCAGCAGACTGGGACTTGACAGAATTACTGAATTAACAAAAAAAATGGGTAATCCGCAAGATAAACTTAAGTTTATCCACGTAGCCGGAACAAACGGAAAGGGTTCTGTTTGTTCAATGGTCAATTCCGTACTGATAACAGCAGGATATAACGTTGGCTTATTCACATCTCCCTATATGTATCGTTTCAACGAAAGAATACAACTGAATTCAACACCTATTTCAGATGAAGATCTGGCACAGGTAACGTCGTACGTGCGTGCTTTTGCAGATGAAATGAAAGATTCGCCTACAGAATTCGAGCTTATTACGGCGATTGCCCTTGAATATTTCATGCGTAAAGAATGTGACGTTGTCGTATTTGAAGTCGGCATGGGTGGTTTACTTGATTCTACCAACGTAATATCCACTCCCCTCGTGTCTGTAATTACAAAAATCGATATGGACCATATAAAAGAATTAGGACCGACTCTTGCAGACATCACAAGAGCAAAAGCAGGTATTATTAAAGAAAACGGTGTTGTAGTATCTACACAAGACTGCACCGGTGTGATTGAAGCTACTTGCCGACAAAAAAATGCCCGTTTGATTACAATGGACGATAGCAGCATAGAAGTGCTGGACTCATCTATCAGCGGCAACGTTATCAATTATAAGGATTATAGGAATATAGCCATCCCCCTTGCCGGTATTTATCAAGCTACAAATACGGCAATCGCGCTGGAGGTTCTTACAGTTTTATCCGAGATGCTTAATATTACACGTGAAAATATTGTATCCGGACTTGCAAAAGTCAGCTGGCCTGGAAGATTTGAAATATTAAACAAGACCCCATTGTTCTTATACGACGGAGCTCACAATATGCACGGACTTACAGCAACACTCGGTAGCCTATCCAAATACTTCACAGATAAGAAATTCATAATTCTTACGGGAATGATGGCAGATAAAGATGTGTCTTCTATGGTAGAACTTCTTGCTTCACACGTAAAGAAAGTAATTACAACACGTCCTGATAATCCCCGGGCAATGGATCCAACGGAACTTGCTCAAAAATTCATTAATTCCCACAGTTGTGCTTCGGGTACATTCCGTCAGGATGATGTATATATAACAGAAAATATTCACGATGCTATTAATAAAGCTTTTGAAGTTGCCGACAGCGACGATATTATTTGCGCATTAGGTTCACTTTATATGTATAAAGATATAAAAGGAGAGTTACAAAATGATTAAAGAACGTTTATTTGACCGTTTAGACGATGGTCGCGAAGTTATTTGTTACCGTATTGAAAATTCAACCTCATACGTTGAGATTTTAAATTACGGCGGAATTATCCGTGCAATTGTTGTGCCGGATAAGGACGGCAAACTCACTGACGTTACAGTCGGTATGGACAGCATTCAAGGCTATATTGACTATCACGGCTCTTATTTCGGTGCTCTTGTAGGCAGATGTGCCAACAGAATCGGTGCCGGTAAATTTACATTAAACGGAAAAGAATATCAGGTTGCTTTAAACGACGGAGCAAACCACCTTCACGGAGGTATAAAGGGCTACGAATCTTATATTTGGGAAGTAGACGCATATAGCGAAGATTCCGATACGATTGTTCTTCATCATTTCGATCCTGATATGCGTGAAAACTATCCTGGAAACGTTAAAATTACAGTTACCTACTCTTTCACTGAAAAAAACGAACTAATCATCGATTACAAGGCTATTTCTGATGCAGATACGGTATTCAACCCTACAAACCATGCATATTTCAACTTAAACGGTGCCGGAAGCGGTGATATCTACGGACATTATCTGGAGATCAACGCAGATTACTTCACACCTGTTAACTCCGCCTGTTTGCCAACAGGAGAGATCAAACCGGTGACACCTGCTATCAGCTTTAAAACAGGAAAGAAAATCGGAGACGGACTTATCGGTTGCGCAGAAGATCCTGATATTATTGCAGGTGGCGGATATGATTGCAACTACGTACTGGGAGACAATGGCAAGCTTAAGAAGGCTGCTACGGCAATCGGGGACATAAGCGGCATTAAGATGGAAGTTTATACCACACAACCCGGAGTACAACTTTATTCCGGCAACTTCATGGCAAATAATATTCCCGGTAAAGATGGTAAAACGTATAATTACCGCACTGCTTTCTGTCTGGAAACTCAATTTGCACCTGACAGTATTAATCACCCGGAATGGGACAGCCCTATACTTCGCGCAAATGAGCCGTGCCACTATATTACAAAGTACGTTTTTAACAGATATTAATAAACAGTAAAACTTTATACCGCAGGTAAAATATCAATTGTATTTTTGAAAAACCCGCGGTATAATAACAAAGTTAAAACTATATATATTATTTGGAGGTTTTTAATATGGCAGTAAAAGTTGCTATTAACGGTTTCGGTAGAATTGGACGTCTTGCTTTCAGACAGATGTTCGACGCAGAAGGTTATGAAGTTGTTGCTATCAATGACTTAACAAGTCCTAAGATGCTTGCACACCTTCTTAAATATGATACAGCTCAAGGTAGATATGACGGTCACACAGTTGATTTTGATGATAACTCAATTACAGTTGACGGTAAAAAGATTTCTATTCTTGCTGAGAAAGACGCTGCTAACCTTCCTTGGGGCGAATATGACGTTGACGTTGTATTAGAGTGCACAGGTTTCTACACATCTAAGGAAAAGGCAAGCGCACATATTACAGCAGGCGCAAAGAAAGTTGTTATTTCTGCTCCGGCAGGAAATGACCTTCCTACAATCGTTTACGGTGTTAACGAAGGTACATTAACAAAAGAAGACAAAATTATTTCAGCTGCATCATGCACAACTAACTGTCTTGCTCCTATGGCTAAAGCTCTTAACGATTACGCTCCTATTCTCAGCGGTATCATGACAACTGTTCACGCTTATACAGGTGACCAGATGACTCTTGACGGTCCTCAGAGAAAGGGCGATCTTCGTCGTTCACGTGCAGCAGCTGCTAACATCGTTCCTAACTCAACAGGTGCCGCTAAAGCTATCGGTCTCGTTATTCCTGAACTTAATGGCAAGCTTATCGGTTCTGCTCAGAGAGTTCCTACATTCACAGGTTCTACAACAATTCTCGTTGCAGTAGTTGAAGGTAACGTTACAAAAGACGGCATCAACGCAGCTATGAAAGCAGCAGCTAACCAGTCTTTCGGTTACAACGAAGATGAAATCGTTTCTTCTGATATCATCGGTATCAAATACGGTTCACTCTTTGATGCTACACAGACAATGGTTACAAAGATTGATGATAACCTTTCACAGGTACAGGTTGTTTCTTGGTATGACAACGAAAACTCATACACAAGCCAGATGGTAAGAACAATTAAGTACTTTGCTGAGCTCAACTAATTTGCTAATTATTTAACTTAGCAGATACAATAAAAGCGGACTCCATAGAGGTCCGCTTTTTTATGTCTTAAAATTTATCGTTTACTATAAAGTCTTTATTGTTGTAAAAAATCTTTTTTATCTCTTCTACAGAACCCGTTGTTATCATATAACTGTATTCTAACGGTTTAAACGTTTCAAGTCTCAGACCTTTTATTGGAGCAACGTAATTACAGGCTGTATCATATGGATCTTTTGATTTGTTATATGCATGTTTTCCGGCCAGCAGCAAATCAATTCCCGGCACGAACAAACCGATACCGTAGTTATCGGCATCATTTGTCCAGCAACACCACGTCTCTGTGTTTCCGGGCTTTAGCGGAAAATTACAATACTTGTTATATCTTGGATCCCCCCAGAAATCTAAATCCGGATGTTCTGTTACAGAATCATTTGTCCACGGCTTATCTCCGTCATAATGTCTAAAGTTATCAAGATAACTAACTGTGTAAAAGGCCGGCAATTCCTGATGTGCCGGCGGATGTTGCCATCCTGAGAAGTCCACGAAACGATTCTCTACAAAGATAAAATCAGAAGTAAGTGTATAAGTATTTTCCATGTAGCTTGGTGTTATAGCTCCGTCCAGTGACCAATCTTGCGGTTGCGCCTTTACATACACTCCGCCGTCTCCGTCTATAATATCAATTATTCTGCTATGATTTGCATATTTATCTCCACCCTGCACCGGATTATATCTCCAACGATGGTTATTAAAATATCCCGGAGAATACTCTTCATTCTCCCCTGTTCCGTAATACGACTGCTGAATCAAACGGCCTTCATCTGCTTGATTGACTAAATTCTGTAATCCGTCAACAGGATTAAGATTATCTGATATGTAGCAAATACCGCCACCCCATACGAGGCGAACCCCAACTTTAAAGCGATCATTCTCTATAAAATACGTATCTCGACTGTAAACACGATGCTTCCGACAGGATAGATCACAAAGAATAAAACGAGCAGCTTTCCCCGTAATACTCTCAAAAGAAAGCGAGGCAATATCATTTCCGTATTTTTCATCAAGATAATCAGGGATCAAGCAATTAAAAACGTTTGCTCCGGCTTCAAGGAAAAAAAGGTCTGTAACTTCTTTTCCGTCCTGTAAAAAAACAATACGGCCACGCAATGCTGAGTCAGATACGTAACTTAACGTATATCTGTTAAACGACTTTGCTAAGAACCTACTATCTAACGTCACAGAAAATCCCTTATCTATCAAAAAAGAGTCGCTATCAACACTTAAAAAACCCGTAGCCTTATATTCAAGACCGCAATCAGTTTTGACCTGCGCTATAGAATCCGTAATCTTTATAACGGCTGAATGAGAAAATGATACGTCCTTCTTTAATTTCATATATCGTTACTCCTCAATTAATTAATTTTTTAATTTTCTTCCCATTTTAAACATCTTTTAGACAGTGTCAAGTTTTTCTTAGTGTTTTCATGGTGTAATTTAAATACTAAAAAAACGCTGCGCACGTATGTATGCGCAGCTTACATTGAGGGAGAGAGCATTTTCAGCTATTCGCTGTGCTCGCTATGAAATATAATACAAATTTTTGTTTTTTTTATGGCATAATACAATGTTATGTGTTAATTGAATCCGTGCCGCGGCTAAGAGACACCTTACCTGTTCTGGCAACCTCAATAATACCAAATTTTTCAATCATGCTTAAAAGTGCGTTAGTCTTGTCATATTGACCGGTAAGTTCAATCGTCAGAGAATCAGGACACAGGTCTATTATTCTCGCTCTGAAAATCTCTGCAATCTGAATAATCTCGTTTCTGCATGTCGAATCAGCTTTTACCTTAATTAAAACAAGTTCTCTTGTAATTATAGCATCGTCATCAAGTACCTTTACCTTAATCACGCCGACCAACTTCATAAGCTGGTGAACTATCTGATCAAGTATTCTCTCATCAGTATCAACGATAACAGTAATACGTGATATTTCGGATTTTTCTGTTATTCCAACGGCAAGACTTTCTATATTATATCCCCTGCGACTAAATAGATTTGTTACTCTGACGAGCATGCCTGCTTTATTCTCAACAAGAATTGAAATAGTTTTTATCATTATTCATTCCTCCCATAAATATCCATACACAAGTCTATAAACGTTGCTTTTTTCGTGTCCATATACTGTTGTACTGCTTTGTTAAAAGTTTCCAGGCAAGTTGCTTTATATGCTTTCATTCCAAAGCTTCTTGCCAAGTTGCAATACAGGGGTTTTCTTTTCACAACTGTTTGTGAAAAGCGTCCACGGCACTTTTGCGCCTGTAAATCGTAAACCATGCCTAATTTCCCATTGTTTACCATTATGACTAAAACAGGCAAATTATAGGCTTTAATCGTGGCCAGTTCGTGGCAACTCATAGTAAATCCTCCGTCACCTATAATGAGAACTACCGGTTTATCTTTGGCATGTGTTACAGTCCCTATAGCGGCGCCAAGACCAAATCCCATCGTTCCAAGTCCACCACTTGTTATAAAGCGACCTGATTGCATAAAAGGATAATTACGAGCGATCCACATTTGATGATTTCCAACATCTGTAACTATATAAGCATCAGTACCAACCTTTTCACTAAGAGCTGTCAGAATCTCATCTCGTTTGTACATATTATATGTAATAGCAGGCACAGCAACACCAGAAGTTATATCTTCTGCCTCCATCTTCTCCCTGTAGCGTGCGATTAACGCCGGTAGAATCTGCTCGGCATCTCCAACCAAGAAACAATCAGAAGCTATAACTTTATTTATTTCTGCACGATCTCTGTCTATGTGAAGCACCTTAGTGTATCCGGAATGAAGAACCTCCTGCTCAGACCGTGACTTTATCATCCTATTGCTGAATCTTGTGCCGATTGCAATAATCAAATCGGCCTCATCGAGAGCACGATTTGCCGCCTCGTTTCCTGATATTCCGCAGAAACCTGCGTAATACGGATAGTCATATTCAATAGAATCTACTGCCATCAAGGAAGAGCAAATCGCGCAATCCAGAATTTTCGCCAATTGTTTTATATCATCAGTTACATGAGAAGTCCTATGGGCTTTTACTCCACCTCCTACGAGAATAACCGGATTCCGGCTCTCTGTCAGCATTTGAACAGCCCTGTCTAACTCATGCTCGCAACAATCTTCCCGACTCTCCGGCGGATGATAATAATCGAACTCCGCCTCCATTTTCTTAATACTTTTTAAAGACAAACAAGACTCTAAAACGTCCCTCGGCACGTCCACCAACACAGGACCTTTACGGCCACTTTGAGCTATAATAAATGCATTTCGAAGACTATGTCCTAATTCATCAATACTATGAACAACACAATTATACTTGGTCACAGACATTGTAATACCTACAATATCCACTTCTTGGAAGCTGTCTGTGCCGATAAGATGTTGGTCTACGTTGCCGGTTATGACTACCATAGGCACAGAATCCATATAAGCGTTAGCAATTCCTGTTACAAGATTTGTAGCGCCGGGACCTGATGTTGCAATAACAACTCCTGTCTTTCCTGATGCCCTTGCGTATGCATCAGCCGCATGAGCAGCTCCTTGCTCGTGAGCCGTTCTTATATGTCTTATTCTTTTTTTATTTTTATGTAATTCATCGTAAATAGACAGTACGGTAGCACCCGGATATCCAAACACCACGTCAACTCCATTTTCACACAGAATATCAACTATATATCTTGCCCCATTCATAAATATCCGTTTCCTTCAGAACAGTTTCTTTAGATGTATTAATGTTTTGTGCACCAACTATTTGCAATTTAACCTTGTCAGATTTATCAATAGTAAACTTAAGCTCGTTTGTATTAAACGTCATAGTATATCTGTCTACGTACACAAGTGAATATCTCATATCATTGATTGTTATAAACGTATCAGATGTAAAACCATCACCTGTAATTGTATATACACCATCTTGTAATGTGCTCGGCGTAATACTTTCAATATAAAAAGGTAACAGTCCAATCTCGTAATCAGGATTATTCACTAAATATCCTCGTTTATGTTCATCGTATAATTTGAAATATTGCAACAATCTATATTTGTGCTCATATTCATCGCTTTTCTTTTCATATTCAGAAAGAAGCTCTTTATATTCTGCTGATTGCGTAAGGCCTTGTTCCTCCATATCCGCAAGTGTCATTTCCCATTCCTTCAAATACGAATAATTCTGTTGAAGCTTATGTGTAACAATGCCGTCTACCTGCAATAAATCAAAAACGTATGTTGACAATTCGTATAGCTGAAGTTTTTTATCTTCTTTTTTTTGTAAGCCCAGATTATCCCACGTGAAAAACTGAGTTACGTAGCTTTCCTCGCCGTGAATGTCTGCATAAAGAGTAGGCATATGATCCGAATAAAAAACAACAAATGATTTTTCATTTTCTCTTGAATCCAGATACGCAATAAGCTCAGAAATAAACTTGTCCACTTCCTGCGCCTGACTTACGTAATATGCAACAGAACCCACAACATCTTCTCCCGTTGCCCCGGGGAAAGTATCATATATTTCCATTGTATAGTCGTCTTTGTCTATAGGAAAATAATTACCGTGAAGCTGTACTGTAACTGTAAAAACAAAATTCTTGTCATTTTCATCTTTATTCAGTATCAAATCAAGTTGTTCTAATAATATAGAATCATTTGCCCAAATAGTACCGGGTTTTTTTTGAACTCCCGACATTAATTCCATAGGTATATATCTGTCAAAGCCCAAATTCTCATACACTTTGTCTCTGTTAAAAAATTCACCTCTGTAGTTATGCATGGCTGTAACAGAATACCCGTTATTCTTGAAAAATCTGGTAATGCTGTCTGTAGATGTTTTCAAAATTTGCTTTGTATATGGATTATATCCCACAGGAACGTAATCCATATTAAGTCCCGTTATAAATTCAAATTCACTTTTAACTGTGCTTCCGCCAAAAACAGGTACTTCTACAGTGCCTGAATTGTAATTTTCACACAAATATCTTATAAACGGGATAGGATCCTTTTCATATGCCTCTGCTCCCATGGCAGACAGCAGATACGGATCCACAAAAGATTCTACCTGTATAGCAATAACGTTGTCTACTTCATCAAAAACAGAAGAATCAAACCCCAGCCTATCTTGCGCAGACACATATTCGCTTTCAATCTTGTCAATAAAGGTGTTAAAATCAGTAGATTCATATCCTTCCGGTGCGCTTACGTTTGAGGAGAAGGCATATGATATAAAGCTATAAATAAAACCCTTATTATTATACGTCTCACTAAGCTCTCTATCGTTTAGCTTAAACGCATCTAACGTCGTCACGGCACTAAGGCCAAATACACACGTAATACAAAGAACTAACGATCCCACAACCCTTGTAAGTGAGAACTTTACAGGTTTTTCCAGACGCGACAATGCAATAATCAAGACAATCAATCCGATAAAAGCAACAACAACCCCGATAATAGCCGGTAATTTATAATACGCAAACATCGCAACTAAAGCATCGGACAGCTGATATACGTCTAATAATACAACGGGTTGCCAGAGGCTTGTGTATTTTACGTAGCTTACAAACGATAATGCAATCCACAGCAAGGAGTAGAAAACAGCCATGGATTTTGGTCTTCTGAAGAAAAATACAAAAAACCCGATACATACCATGTACGTAAGGTTAACAGCCAATATATCCGGATTCATAAAAAACAGCGAAAATGGTTTTGTAATGCTTCTTGTCTGGAACATCTGGCTTATGAAAACCGTAACAAGCATTATTCCTAATACAAATGCCATGTTATTATATAATGCCACGTGTTTAGAAGGTTTTTCCCTGTCACCAAAATAATACATTGCAACAGCAACGGCGATGGCCATTGTAAGAACAGCCAATCCTATTATCAATCGACCGCAGGTTATCGACATCCACGTAAACCATAAGCCAAGTAAAATTGCAGAGTACATCTTGCTTCTTTTTGTGTGAAGCACAGGTACTGTGAAAACAAACATCATTACAACTCTAAGAAGGACTAACAGAAAGTTTTCAGGGAAATTACTCATTTCCCAAGAACTACTGGTTTCCGTCATTACAACAGATAAAAAAGCTAATAAAAGATATATGGCAACCCATTTCACAAATGCTTTCGCATCACCGCAAGCCATATCTTTAATGTCTTCGTGAAAATCAGTTACCAAATTCATCCATTTGGTTTTTAAAGGGATTCTAACCTTCTGAGCTTTTTTTTCTGCTCTTTTTGCCTTCCGTGAAGCAATAATATTACTTATTTTTCTTGACATCAGAGAAGTCTCCACCCTTTGTATCGATTGTTATACTCTTAATAACAACTCTCTCCACAGGCATATCTCTACTGTTTGTTTCTACACTGTTAATAGCCATAACAACGTCAAGGCCTTCGATTACTTTTCCAAATGCAGCATAGTCTCCGTCAAGCCAAGAGCAGTCAGCACTGCAAATAAAGAACTGTGATCCGGCACTGTTAGGAAGGCCCGAGCGTGCCATTGAAATAACACCTACAGTATGCTTAAGATCGTTATCAAATCCATTTGATGAAAATTCTCCATCTATTGTATATCCGGGGCCACCCATACCGGTTCCTTGAGGACATCCGCCCTGAATCATAAAATCTTCTATAACTCTATGGAAAATAAGTCCGTTATAATATCCTTTTTGTGCAAGAGACACAAAGTTTGCAACTGTATTGGGAGCTACGTCATCATACAACTCTACTACAATTGTGCCAAAATTCTCTACAACGATAGTTGCTACCGGATGATAAGCTTTGCAACCTGTACTCATAATAAACAACACTCCAATCAAACATAATAATATAAAAGTTAAAATTCTCTTTTTCACGATAAGCCTCTCAATTGTAATAATTTATCAAACAACCGGCTAGGAGAATATCAGCCTCATCTTTGGAAATATCTGCCAGTGTTAATTGACACTCATCAATGCTGCCGTTAGTTCTGTAAACTGTCGCAGTTATATTTCTTTCCAAATTAGCAACAGCATCCTTAATATCCTTAATAAAAATCCTGTCCCCGTTATGTAAATTCAGTTCTTGGATACTGTTTACAGTAAATGGCAGACAGCCCCAGTTGATAAGGTTACTGCGATATCGCTTCGTACCGTACATAACGGCAATATTTGCAAGACCTCCTAAGACCTTCTGGCAAGAAGCAGCCTGTTCTCTGGCAGAACCGTCTCCGGGAGACGTTGCGACTACAACACTTCCGATTTGCGTTGTATAAGCTAATTTAACTATGTCATCTATGCCTTCAAAAGCCTTTTTGAGATTTTCCTTAGCTTCTGCGCCGCTTACGTATTCCAATCTCTCTGTTTCAGCCTTTTTAATATTCTTTGCACGTCCTACGTATTCCGGATCCTTGCGTGATAACGTAAATTCAGCAAGCTTTATGGGGTTCGACCTATAAGAGGATGTCTCTCCGCTGGGAATCAGTTCATCCGTCGTAGTTACAGGATCATTAATAACACACGCAACTTCAAGAAGGATGTTCTGGTGAAGTCTTTGTTGTTTCGGCCAGTCAGCAATATTGGGACCGTATTGAAGAGCAGCATCTTTTTGCGGTTTAGAATACCCGTTATACACGCGTCTATCGTATACTTCCTTGTCAAATGCGTACGTATAAGCCTTCTCTTCAATGCCAGTTGAAGCAATATAATCGCTTGCTGACGTAAGTACGCCGTGGTTTGCAGCTGTAGCCGCAATAGAACGGGCATCCATAAGAGCAACCCATGAGATCTGTCCGTCTGCAGGGCGTGAGCCTTCTCTGTTTTCAAAGTTACGGGTAGTGTGCCTGATACTGAATCCGTTATTAGAAGGCACATCTCCTGCACCAAAGCACGGGCCACAGAAGGCAGATCTTACAATCGCACCGCATCTTAAGAATTCTTCGATCATGCCATTTTTTACAAGCTGCATGAAAACAGGTTGACTTGACGGATACAGACTCAGATTAAAAGCACCGTTTCCTGTTGATTTTCCGGTAATATATTCATACGCACGACACAGATTCTCGAAAGTTCCTCCGGAACAACCGGCAATAACTCCCTGATCTACGTGCATTTTACCGTCATAGAACTTATCGGTAAGCGTGTATGCAGCAATTTTTTTACCGTAAATATCAATAGCCCTTTTTTGTGTTATATCAAGTATATCCCGAGCATTTTCTATAAATTCACTGACTTTATATGCGTGTCTCGGGTGGAAAGGCATAGCAATCATTGATTCAATCTTGTCAAGGTCAACAATCAAGGCGCTGTCATAATATGCCACTTCAGCAGGATTAAGCTCCCTATATTCTTCACTTCTTTGGTGAATTCTGAAATATTCCTCCACCTTGGAGTCAGTTCTCCATATAGAGCTAAGGCAACGTGTCTCCGTTGTCATAACGTCAATACCGTTTCTGAAATCAACTGATAAACCGTCGATGCCCGGACCCTGGAATTCCATAACCTTGTTATATACAAAATCACAATCATATACTTCTTTGATAATTGCCAAAGCAACGTCCTGAGGTCCAACACCGGGACGAACCTTACCTTTAAGATAAACACATACAACTTCCGGCTTCTTAATCTCATAAGTCTTATTCAAAAGCTGCTTTGCAAGTTCAGGACCGCCCTCGCCTACAGCCATAGTACCTAACGCGCCGTACCGCGTGTGGCTATCTGAACCAATTATCATTTTACCGGGTGCTGCCATCATCTCACGCATATACTGATGAATTACAGCCTGATGAGGCGGAACATAAATACCTCCGTATTTCTTTGCTGCAGATAATCCAAAGACATGGTCATCTTCATTAATTGTGCCACCTACCGCACAAAGTGAATTATGGCAATTTGTCAGTACGTACGGAACCGGAAATTCCGTAAGTCCGCTGGCTCTTGCCGTTTGTATTATACCTACGTATGTAATATCATGAGATGCCATTGCATCAAATTTAATATGAAAACGTTGAGCTTCGTAAGACGTTTCCTGCATATGATCACAGAGAATTCCGGCCGCAATAGTACCTTTTGCCGCTTCTTTAACATCTTTGCCGGCAACACGCGGATCGCAGGGATCTGCAATAAGCTCGCCGTTTACAAGAAATACTCCGCAATTAATTTTTTCTATCATCTGTAAATCTCCTTGTTATTAATCAATCTAAACAGCATCATCCTGGTGAGTATAAGAGATATAACTTCCATAATCATCGTCAGAACAACAACAAACACGATACTATCTATAATACCCACTACGTACAAAGCGAAGGGCAATGCATATAATATCATTAAAACAATACACAAAAGCAAGGAAATCATTCCGTTAGCATTTTGTTTAACGGCCTGAGATTCCTTATCCCAATATATTTTGGGCCTCATAACATCTATAAATGCGCCTATATAATTAAATGACAAGGATGCAATTATGCATATTATGATGCCAAGCAAAACAGGCAGAAAGTTAATACCAAATAATACTCCGCCAACGCCCATGGTAGTTATAACACAAACAAGATTTATAATCAAGGCAGAAGTAAGTTTTGCCTTGATTTGGTCCTTGTAAGATACAGGAATTGTCTGCATAACGGTGAAATTACTGCCTTCTCTCGATACGCAGGTGGAAGCTACCATGCCAAAAGCCGTAACAGCAATCGTAAGTGCAGTAATCAAGCCGCAGATTACGTAATCTGCATTCATATTATTTTTTAACAAGACGGTGATACGGCTGAAAATATCCTCACCCACAGCGGCTTCCTTGTTATAGCTTCGAATACCGAATATCAACATCATCAGTGGGCCTAAGATCACGTTTATAATACAATTCATAACGTAGGTAGGCGACCTTAACAACAGTTTAAATTCTTTTCGTATTAAAGCTCTTTGCACGGAAGACTTCCTGTAACGGCCTGTCTTTGTCCACCTGCCGCCGGCACTTGAGCTTAGAAGTCTCATCACCTTCTCATATAAACATCCGCCGGCAAAATATGTAATAAAACATGTTGTCGCAAAGATAACAATCAATATGATTGCACCTATAAGAAACTCGTAGACAGAGCCGAGCAACATTTTAAAAGCAAAAACGTTAATCATGCATTTGCTCAGAATTTCAATCAAATCGCTGTTGCCTATAAGAGACTGGGCCAGATCATCCTGTTTGTAGCTTGAGCCCCCCGTAGATAAAGACAGATACAAAATAAAACATGCCACAATAAGAGCCACGCCTGATAACGTAGATATAAGCTCCGTATGTTTGAATCGGCCGGCAACAATCATCACTGCAAACATTACAAACGTAACGACAGTAGCAGGCAACGCGGGAAATAATATATACCCCGGCAAAGCCCGCAAAGTAAACGTAAGGCTGAACCCTTCATAATATTGATAAACACCAAGCCCCGGTAATACAATCATCAACATACTAACAAGAAAGCTTACGTATAATTCAACGTATGAAGTCATAAATATGTGTTCTCTTTTCACCGGCAAAGAACTTAAAATATCGTGTTCCTTACTATTGAACATAGAGTTGAACGAGGAAATTATCAAGGTAAAGAAGCCGATGAGCTGAGCAAATATAAATATAAAATTCAAATACAAATCTTTGCCACCTGATTGAACAAAAGATTTATACATCATACTCATCGTAAATATAAGAAATATAACAAAAATGCAAAGAATAATTAATACAGATAAAAATATTGCCGTTGCCTTTATTCTCAGTCCGGGAGATGCAAAGGCAGATTTTATTCCGCCAAGGCCTATCCGATTATACAGTTTGAATTTAAAAAGTCGCAAAAATTTATTCACTCTTGCCTCCTGACAACGTTCATAAATATATCTTCTAAAGTCAGATTTCCGTCTTCGGCCTGAGCTTTTAATTCGTCTATTGTACCGATTGCTACGATAACACCATTGGATATAATAGCAATTCTGTCACAAAGCTTCTCTGCCACCTCCAAGACATGAGTAGAAAAGAAAACTGTATTGCCCTGCCTGCAATGTTCCTTCATCTCCTCCTTAAGGCAATAAGCCGACATTGGATCTAAGCCTACCATAGGCTCGTCGAGAATCCATAATTTTGGATTATGAAGTAAAGTCCCCATAAGTACAAGCTTTTGTCTCATTCCGTGAGAAAAGGACTTTATTCTATCGCCAAGAGCATTATAAATATCAAACATCGCTCCGTATTTTTGTATTTGAGCCTTCCTTGCTTCACTGTTTACATCGTATACGTCTGCGATAAATTCCAGATATTCAATACCTGTAAGCCGTTCATAAAGGTTCGGCGTGTCCGAAACGTAGCCAAAATTTTTCTTATATTTTATAGGATCATCCTTAATGCTTATACCGTCAATTAATATTTCACCTGCGGTAGGAGCTAAGATACCTGTTATCATTTTTATAGTTGTAGTTTTGCCTGCGCCATTTGGTCCCAAGAAGCCAAACAGTTCCCCTTTATTAACCTTTAGATTAATATCACTCACGGCGGCAGTCTTGCGTTTATCGTAGCACTTAGTCAGATTTTTCAGTTCGAGCATACGGATTACCCTCCCTATCAATTGTTCTGATGTATTATACCACAGTTTTTAATTGCAGTAATTCGTGACATCAAAAAAAGCCCAACGGTACTGTGTAAGGTGATAATAAATACGACCGAAGAGCTTTTTTCGCAAATTAAATATATTCTGTGCTGTCCTTACTCCAGAGCTTCTGTCATAGGAGCTACTAATTCATCAATTCGTTTTATAGGCTTTGCCCATCTGACAGCATTTGTAATAACCTTCTGAACATTTTCATTATGATATGAAGGATTGCCCTCATGCCCCGGGCGGAAATAGAATATCTTACCGTATCCGCGTCTGAACGTAACGCCGGAACGGAAAACCTCTCCGCCTTTAAACCAGCTTATAAAAACAAGCTCATCAGGCTGCGGAATATCAAAATATTCACCATACATTTCTTCAGGATCCAGCACAAACTGCTCCGGAACACCTTCTGCAATAGGATGACCGGGATTACAACACCAGATACGCTCCTTATCACCGTCTCTCCACTTAAGAGTACCGGAAGTACCGATGAGTCTTGTAAAAGGCTTTGACATATGAGCGGAATGAAGAACGATTAATCCCATCCCCCTAAGAACACTGCTCTGAACACGAGCGGCAACTTCATCCGGAACGCGATGATGTGCCATATGACCCCACCAAATTAAAACGTCTGTATCATCAAGTACTGATTGAGGAAGACCGCAATCAGGATCATCAAGAGTTGCAGTGCGAATCACAAAATCATCATTTTTGCCGAGGAACTCTGCAATAGTCATATGAATACCGTCAGGATATATAGCCTTAATTTTCTCCTCTGTTTTCTCATGTAAAAATTCATTCCATATGGTTACTTTTATCATCTCTTAACGTCTCCAAAAACAGTATGTTGTGCTCACATATTCTACATCACAAATAAAAATAAAACAACATATTTTTACCGTTGGTATACCACAACAAGGTTACCTTTTTCCACACTTACATAGGCATTTTCACCAATGAATTCGTTGCTCACACCCAAAGGAACGGTTGCGTCCAGATTTGCATCTGTAAGAGTGTACTTAAGTCCCTTAATATTTACGCCGTATGCGGTAGAACCAAATGCAAAGACAGAGACAAGACCTTCTTTCTTATTGCCTAAGTCAAGACGCGAATCCATAACACAGGCAATTACAATAGAGTCATCAAGCAGCCGCACCGAAATTTTTCTTTGCGAAAAGTAAGCAATCAGCTGTAAATTGCCTATAGTATGGTCAAGTCTACCGCCCAAAGCACCGTATACTACAACGTCGTTAAAGCCGCGTTTTACTGCCTCCTCCACGGCCAGCATCATGTCAGGATAATCTTTCTCAGCAGGAAAAGTAATTGTTTCCGTATCGCAGGGCATATATCCCAGAGAATCAAAATCTCCCACTGCCACATCCGGTGTGATTCCTATGTTCTTTAAATATTCGTATCCTCCGTCAGCACTTATAACGAATGCTCCGTCAGGAATCCTTATAGTAGTATTTGAAATGTCTCCGGCACCTACAATATAGCACATTTTTTTCACTTGTCGGTCTCCTATCTACATTGTTAATTCATATAGTTCTAACAGTTGTTCTTCAATGCCGTTTTTCTCATTATCTAATTGAGATAATTTAACGTAATCGGCTTGATTTTCATCTAAATGTAAAAGTTTTTCTATTTCCTCCAATCGTTTTTCCAAAATAACAATCTGAAGTTCAGCTTTTTTCTTTGCATTTTCTAATTTCCGCTTGTCAGAAGCGGCTTTTTTTGCCTCAGAATATGCAATTTTTGACTCCGACACTTGATTTTTATTTTCTAAAGCTGCATCGCTGCTGTCTTCCGACATAGCCGCATAGTCAGAAATATTAATCATTCGTGTACAGAGCTTTTGTATAAAATATCTATCGTGAGAGACGGCAATTATAGTTCCTTTGTATTCGCAAAGAGCCTGTTCTAAGGCTTCTTTTGAGCCTATATCAAGATGGTTTGTAGGCTCATCTAAAATCAGAACATTGTTTTTGCGCAAAATAAGCTTGGCCAAGGTCAATCTTGCCTTCTCACCGCCGGACAGAACGCTGACTTTTTTGTTGACGTCATCCCCTTTGAAAAGAAACTGTGCCAGCGCCGAGCGGACCTGCGTAAGAGAGTGCGTCCTGTAATATTCTGACATCTCATCAAGCACCGTATTTGACGGATTAAGATTTTGGTTTTCCTGGTCATAATATCCGCATTGTACGTTATATCCCCAGTAGATACGACCCGAAGACGGCGCCAATCTGCCGTTTAAAATTTTCATAAGAGTACTTTTACCGCTGCCGTTTTTACCGGTAATGAAAACAAACTCTCCTTTTCTCACTTGAAAATTCAAGTTCTCGAAAACAATCTTGGAATCAAAACTTTTCGAAAGCTTAGATACGCTTAAAACATCGTTTCCGCTCTCTCTTCCCGCGTCAAAGCTAAGTCTGATTATTTGAGGAAGCGCGTCAGGAGCATCAATTTTCTCCATTTTGTCTAGATACTTTTGGCGGCTCTCGGCTGCAACAATATTATGCTCCCTGTTCCATTTATGTTGTAAAGTGATAAAGTCCTCAATGCGTTTTATTTCTTTTTGCTGGTTTTCATAATGATGCTGTTGAATCTCGCGGTCTTTTTGCTTCTGAATTACGTAAGATGAATAGTTACCGTTATAAAGCTTACCTTTACCGTTTTCTATATCAAGTATTTTCGTCGCGACCTTATCGAGGAAATAACGATCGTGAGAAATAACGATAATTGTTGATTTAAAAGAAGCAAGATAATCTTCAAGCCAATATAACGTATCTACGTCAAGATGGTTTGTTGGCTCATCCAACAACAAAATATCCGGTTGGAGTAGCAACAGCTTACCTAATGCTATACGCGTTTTTTGTCCACCGGAAAAAGAATTTACTTTCTTTGTGAACTCCTCATCGCTAAAACCTAACTTATGAAGAATTGTATCGACTTGGTATTTGTAGTCATATATATCGTAATCGTTTTCTATTTTATGGTGAAAAACCTGTATAAGCTCGTCAAAGAGCGTATTCTCGGATTCTACAATGGGATTCTGGTATAAAATTCCTACAGTGCTACCTGAAGAAATAAAAACGTTGCCGGTATAGTTCACTTCGTCTCTGATAACTCTGAACAAAGAAGTCTTGCCAGCACCATTAGCTCCGACAATACCAAGACGGTCACCTTCATTTACAGAAAACGTGAGGTTGTCAAGGACAACCTCACTACCAAATGATAATGTTATACTATCGCAACCTAAAACGATCATTTTTATCTCCTGATCTATTTTTAAATTATATCAACATACTTCTCGCTTATTACCTCAGCAACTAAATTTGCTGATGCCTTGCCGGAACATGCATACGCTCTTACAGTTACCTTGTAGGAATATGGAGGAGCAACACCGGGAATCTCAACTGTGTATACTTCCGGAAGACCCTTTCCGTCGGGATGCTTTACCAGTAGGCTTGATATTGTCATTTTCTCAGTATACTGATTACCGCCGCCATCTTTGATAACAGCATTTATAGCATAATGCGATATTTCCATTCCGTCAACAGATTGAGCCGCCGGGAAGGAAATTTTAACAGAATCTTTTATATTTTCCTGGGGAAACTCAAAGGTTATCGTAGCATTCTCAGGGAACACAGGTTTCTCGCCGTCCCTAAAGCGCTGTACTGTATACAGTTCCAAATGAGAGCCATCCTCCTTCGGAGCAGGAATAACCCATGAATTATCTAAAATATCTTTATAATACATGTCGTAGCGAAGAACACGCACGTTATTATTACGGTCTACTTCTACGAGGAAACCTTGTGAATATTCAAAATTATTTCCGTTATCAAGTACACTAAGTGAATCTACGTTTGTCTCTCTGTAATATGCCATTCCGCCGTTATACAGTTCAGTAAATTTCGATTGGGATATAGCCCTTTGTGTATTAAACGGAGTATGATCATGGCCGCTGAAATGTATTACTTGAGGGAATTTATCGAGGACCTTTGAAATGCTCGCCGTAACAGGAACGTGAGTCGTTACGAAAACAGGCTTATCAGGCTCTGCTTTTGTAATATCTTTTAATTTATTCTCTAACCATTTAAGTGATTGATTAGAATAATCACCGGCAAACATATCTACGGCAAGGAAATTATATCCGCCAATGACTGCGTGTTTGTAACCTTCAATAGTCTCTTCATACGTTTGTGTCTCGCCTACTCTAAAACGTTCCCCAAACAACTCATAGAACTTCTTTCTTTGCTCATCACCTGTTTTCTGAACTCCGGATGACTCATATCCACCGCAATCGTGGCCTCTGCCCAGGCAATAGAAAAAAGCCGTATGTTCAGAAAAAGTATTTAATAATATATCTCTTGTAATAGTAATCTGGCTCTCATCTTTAGAAGCATTGTAGCTGTTTGTAATGTCTCCTGCTAACATAATTGCATCAAGTTTGTTCACAAGGCGACTCTTTAAGAAGTTCATACTATCTTGGAGCTTCTCGTCCTGTTTATACAAGCCCATATGTATATCACTGATTACTGCAAACGTAAGAACAATATCAGATGCATTAAAATTTTCATTCCGGTATTCAGTATAAAACTGCTTTTTAAAAGCATCATATGCCTCTTGCTCTGCTATCGCGGCCAACTCTTCAGGTGTCATTGTAGGTTCCGGTGTCGGAGTGATATCTCCGCCGCATCCTGACATTGCTACAAGGAATATGCAGCATGCCATTATGACAACGAGCAATCTTTTTGTAATAGAATTCATACTTAATCTCCCTTATTAAGATTTTATTAACGGACTGTTAATATTTGCGGTAAGTATACCAAAAACAACTCGTCGGCGCAACCCAGACATTCACATTTTTTATGTTTTGTGAATTAATTTAAACCTAAAAAATTTTTTAGCGTTTTTGAAAAGAGCGAACTATTCAGGGTAGTTTCCAATAAGACAGTACGAGAACATTACTGACATAGGGTTGCTGCCGTACAGGAGTACGACAAGAAAAATTGGGGCTGTACATATAGATTGCTTCGCACCATTGCCATTAGGGTTGTAAAGGGAAAGATCATCAACTGTTTCCTCTACACACCAATTATCAGGCAACATAAAACTCAAATGATATAACTTATATTTTACATACTAGTTCTTCTCTTTACCTTACCATAAATCTTGCGGATAATTAGACAGGTATTTGAAAAACACCTGATCAAATTGTTCTTTATCAAATTCATAACAATCAGCCTTTGCAACAAGCTTGCCATCTTCGAAAACAACTCTCTCTCTTGCGATTTGTGTAACAATAATGTATTCTCCACTGTTAAAAACAAAGAGAAAACCGTAGTTACTGGCACAATGTTGATATCTTGTTTTGTACATTTTTATAGTACTTAAATCTTCTATTATTTTTTGTGATTGCTCCATGGGTATATCTTCAAGTACACAATATTCATCATATGAAGATGTAACATGAACAACTTTTACTTCCTTTATATCTTCATAAGAAAACTCTACGTCCCAATAGTATATATTATCCTCACAGCCCACCAAAAGTAAAACGCTCAATAAAAGAATCAATATAACATTTAGAGTAAGTATTTTTTTCTTCATATAAAAACCCCTTTCATGCTCGTTAAACATTAACAATTAATCTTCTCTGGGGATTTTTTGCGGCACAGTGCTTGCATATTTCGAATAAAACGCATCAAACTGCTGTTCCGAACGAAGCAGAAAAGTAACCCGGCTGTGTCCCTCGGATGTTCCTTCTCTTATTCCGATCTGTGTAATAAGAACTTTATTACCGTCTTCAAATTCTACCAGAAAGCCTTCATACATCAGTGACATGGGGCTGCCCAACGCTTTCTTCATTTCGATTTTTTTAACATCATTAATAAAGTCTTCTGCTATATCCAATGACAACTCTTCTAAAACAAAATATGCTTTGTAATCAGAATCTGCAAAACCATCAGGTGAAATGTATACATTCTTTATAGACACTATCTGTTCATACGAATAATCTGTTTCCCAGTAATATATCTTTTCATCACAACCGGTAAAAAAAATCATTAAAGCTATAAGCATAATTACAGGTATACTTTTCATTTTTCTCATATTAATACCCCCAGATAAAATAAGCAGGAATTACAATTAAACCTAAAATATTTTCTACTACAGACCATGCAATAGCTTTCATCAAGTAGTGCTAATCCAACAAACCATTTTAACTATTTGCTAAAATCTATTTTACTCTCTCCGTCTTTATATATTGCGCAAACTTTAGCTGTTAAGAAATCAACTTGTATATCTAAATATTTTCCGTCCCATTCTCTATTGCGTTTTGTGATTGATCCGGTGATAAATATTCTCTGTTTGCATAATATATAAAAATATTATTGATCATCACTTATATCTTTTACTAGTTCAATAAAATTACATAAGTGATTTTCTTGTATGTTTGCGTTTAACACTTCCTTAAGCGCAGCATATTTCTCATCAAACTCAGAAAACGGAAATGTGTTTGACATCTTTTTAAAAATCACCTGTTGTTCAGTTTCCACTTTTTTGTATTCGTTATATGTATTAATTACAGAGATGCTTTTCTCTCCAGAAAAATATGTAAAAAGTAAAACATTTATTTCTTCTCGCTGCTCGTTATGTTCGGGATATGTCAATTTAATTGAATTGATATGCTCATAAAATTTCGTAAAGTCATTCAAATCCAAATACACACAACATAATATAAAACATATCGTGTTATATTTTCTTATATTCTCTGGACTTGGAAATCTCCATTTTGTTTTTTGTTTTTCAAAATAAGCAATAGTTTTATTATCTATTTTATCTTTATAAAATGCATTTTTACTATTACTGAACTTTTTATATTGTATTATACAAGATATTGCCATAATAATTACTATTATAGGAATTACCGGCCACCAAAACTCAGTCAAGTCCTTTGTATACATTTCTAATATTTTCTTTACTATTTTAAACATTGATATGTCCCCTTTTTAATTAGTGTATAAAAACTTTTCTCAACATATTACTAATTCAAAATAACCTAATATTATTGTACCGACAGTTCCGAGAACCTCAAGACAATACGCCCGTATTATTGTATCGCTAATATTTTCCTTGTGAAATATTATTCCATATATGTAATATTGTGTCAATATATATATTCAAAAAAAATGGACTTTTTATATCTGCATATATACTCAATAACGCAAACCAAAGCAATAAAAAATGAACTTTTCAACATAAAATTGAAAAGTTCATAAAATTTCGGTTTTACATATGAGAACGTTTAGCAATCATTTCAAACAGGATCATTATCTTTGTTGCCGGTATCACCGATTATAAAGTCGTTTTCACAGATAGGCATTCCGTTTGAATTGTATGCTATATAATATTTTCCGTTAACCCAGAACATGCTTTCTGATTCCATTTTCACGGGAATAACTACTTTTGTCACGTAATTACCTTCCCAATCATAAACCACTAATATATTGTCATTATAGCCACTCATTGGAAAATAAATATATTTATTATCGGATCCCATACCCTGAGCCGTATATCCAAAGCTATCACTGCGGGTAAGGCTGTTAATCAGTTCGAAATTGCTGTTCAAAAAATGAAGAGTCTTGCCTCCCTGACTTATAACGTAGCAATCACGCTGTGCGTTATAAGAAATGGCGCCTGCGCCGGCTTCAATGTTGATATCTTCAATAAAAGCTAAAGTATCAGCATCCACCAGAGTCAGTATCTTACCCTCTGTTTGTCCGTGAGCGACAACAAGACGGTTATTTTTTGAATCAAAGGTCATATCATTTCCGTGACCCAGCTTCATGACTTCGCTACGCGCGACAAAAGAGCCGTCAGCCAGCAGGTATTTTGAAATAACTGCCTCTGTATCCTCTGCGTTTTTCGCTATTCCATATACGTAAGTTCCGTCAGAGCAAGCTCCTTGCGAGTGGACCAGGTTTTCATATTTCGAGATAGTAAAAAGTTTTTTTGATTCAGCAGTATAAAACTGATTGTCACCCAAATCATCTTTTTTAGAAAAATCTGCCTTTCCGTCTTTTATAATACTTATTTTATCTGTCTTATCCGGCGGTATATTGTTAGAAGATGAATTATCATTCCCGCAGGATGTAACAACAGATAACAAAAAAATCAAGGAAAACAAAAACCATTTTTTACTAAAAAAATCACGCATCAAATAAGCCTCCAATCGAATATACCTTGAAAATTATATCGTTTTCCTTTAATATTTGCAATGCACAACTAACATAAAACCTGAAAGGATAACTAAATTAGATATGAAAAATATTACAATTCGTGGTGCAGATTATAAAGATATTCCGGATATTATGAGACTTTTAGTATATATAGCGCAGCTACATCACAGCGGCAGACCTGATATCTTCAAAGAAGAAGGTTCCAGTAAATATTCATCTGATGATCTTGTGAAAATCATCGCAAATGACAATACCCCTGTCTTTGTGGCAGCCGATGAAAACGACAGCATATACGGCTACGCTTTTTGTATTGTAAAGGAAACAATTGACAATATCTTGCTGTGCAACCGCAAGGTATTATATCTTGACGATCTTTGTGTGGATACAAGCGCTCGCGGACAAGGAATAGGCAGACTTCTTATTGAGAAAGTAAAATTCCACGGACGTAATATCGGCGCAAATTCAATTGAGCTTAACGTGTGGAATTTTAATAAATCTGCTATATCTTTCTATGAGCATTGCGGCTTTAACGTGCTTAAGAGTACAATGGAGCTTAATCTTTAAATAAAAATCTCTCAAGCGCAGCAAAATCACCGTGAGGATATTGGGAAATATCCTCATTTTTCGTATTAATAAGACAATCTGTAAGCAGAAAAACCTGCATTCCTGTTTTCGCAGCCGACATATCGTCGCTAACGTCGTTGCCCACCATTATGCATTCTTCAGGGAAAAGGCCGAGCTTATTCGCTATGTACGTATAATATTTAGGGTTGGGCTTACAATATCCGACATTTTCATACGTAGTATAGAACTCAAAATCCTCTTCTTCTAATCCTGCCCATTTCATTCTGTTTATTGTGGCAACGTCAGGAAAAAGAGGATTAGTTGCTAAGACTACACGAATGCCTGCCTTTTTGAGTCTCTTTACAATCTCACCGGCCTTGGGAGTGTAACCGCAAATTTGCTTTGTCTGGCAAAACTCATTTTTGTAGAACTCATCAAATATAAATCGGTCATCGAGCACGCGCGGTCCTACAACGGCGGCAAAGGCCTTCCAGAAAACCTTCTCATTCAGCTCTGTCCCGTCATTTTTTATCATGGCATAGCTACCCTTCCATATACCGTCAACAACCTCCTTAGGGTCGTAACCATATCTTGCCATTCTATTTGCAAGGAGCTTAAAATACAGACCTAAGAATTCATCCTGATTCATAGGCAACAGCGTTGCGTCTAAATCGAATAAAACTGCCTTAATAGCCATATGACCCCTTATTCCTCGAATGCTAATTTGATACCCATGTCGGTAACGCGGCGACAATAGTCTTTAATTCTCTCAGGCTTGTAATCATACACTCTGTGTCCGTCAAATCCGATACTTAGGCGTACGCCTGATTTTCTGATTATCTCCTGCTGCTGTTCATCTTCAAAGAACTTAAGCATGTATCCGTGAACGTTTCCTTTGTGAATCGTATCCAGGTTGACGTTCATTTCCCAAAAGATATTTTTTTCTGCCATTTTGGTAAAATAATCCAGCGGTTTTTCTCCAATTGATTCAATGAAAGCAAACATGTTCGTATGAGCTATACCGCAAGGACAACCGCATCTGTCTGCAAAAGAAAACAAATCACCGTTTGTAATTGTATTGCCTTTGTGGTCAAGGTTCTCTATAAGGCAGTAATCAAAAAAAGAAATATCCGCCGTTTCCGGAAGAGGAAGTCTGCCTTGATTAACAGTACATATTTCGATTCCTCTGAGAACGTTAATCTTGTCTGCATACTTTTCCTTGATTAAGTTAATGTGATCGTAATAACGTTGCAGTGTTCTGCCGTAATCTTCCTTAATTTGATCACTATTTGACAAATAAACGTCTATTCTGGCATTCCCGATTCCATAGTGATGGTCTGTGATTCCCAGAAGTTCAATTCCGCCATTTATAGCAGCCTCTACTACCTGTTCCGGCGTGTCTGCTCCGCAAAATGAATAATATGTATGTGAGTGTAAATCTTGTAACATAATTTCCTCCGTTTTTTCTTTGATTATATATCAACTATTGCTTTGCAAGCAAATCGGATAATGGCTTTTAATTACTTCTTTGTAGCAAGAGAATCATCTCTTGTGAAAATCGATCCGATTGTCATAGACGTACCGTCATCTGCAAGCTTTATTTTGATAACGTGCTCTTTGCTTTCCAGATTCTTGACAAGAACTGCAGGAGCGTGCTCCGTGGTAGTTTGCACCACGTACTCTGCACCGTCTACAGATATCAGATACTCTTTGTTCTTAAGAGTGCACCACATAGCAGCTTCAGTACCTGTAAAGGAAAAGGCAAAAACGTCCTCCGTTCCGCTCATCTTATATACTCCGTTTGAATAAGAATTAGCAGTATATGCACGTTCCTCAAATACAACTCCACTTCCGCCTAAAGCTTCTGAGCTTTCTAAAAGTTCGAAAGTAGGCTGAATGTGAGTCCGGTTACCGTCAAAAAGGCTTTTACAAATTTGCGGAATTTTCTCCGGCTCTTTTTTTTCAACTTTTGAAAAATCAGTATTTTTTAAACTGTTTTCTAAATATTCTTCTACACAGTTATAATAAATTGCATATCCTGCATCGTTGGGATGTACAATATCTATTGCATAATCCGATCTGAAAACATCTGCAGAAAAGCCCGACTCTTTTGCAATTAATCTGCCTATATGGAGTGTAGATATATTATAGGCTGCGGCAATATCCTCATGAGCCTGACCTTGAGCATGAAGCTTCCCTTCTTTATTGACACCGAAGCAGCCAATGTCAGACGTAATTAATACTATTATCTCAGTATCCGGCAAAGCATTGCGTACCTCTCTGATAATTGTCTCACATCTGGAGGCAGTCTCATCATACGTAGACTTAAAATACTTATCATTAATTGCATACTCAAGGAAAATCAAATCCGGTGCCGGCTCAATTACGTCAAGTTGCAATCTGTATGTTCCCAGAAATGTTCCGGATTCGCCTACCGCCCGATTAATAAATTCGAAATTTACATCCGGAAAATTCTTTGTAAACCAGTCACAGGCCTTTGCCCTCCATGAGAAAACCTCTTTATCAGATGCTCCGTGTCCGGCAGTCAGTGAGCCGCCGAAAAAAAGAACCTTAAGCTCTTTATCCTCCGTTATCTTTTTATTAGTCTTCCAAAGATATTCTCTATAGTTGATATAATCCGAGTATTCATTTTTCATATCTTTCATCGCCTCTATATATTTATTGTTTTCTTCCGGAGTCCTCGTCGGTGTTATCGGGGACGGAGTATTCTGGTCATTTGTGACTGTATGTCCGCCGCAGGCTACCATGCACACACACGATAGCAATAATAACAACGTTATAAATCGTTTCATTTTTAATATCACCTATCTTTTTATATTTGTTTTTTTACGATTTGATATTCATCACCTTGTCTAAAGTAAGGACACTTTTTATTCTTACGTTGCATAAAACGTGCCATCTCATCTTCATCCATATAGACACTACATACGTAGCATTCATATTCTTCATCATATTCATAATACATGCATCTGTCACATTCAGCCGTATCCGCCATATATTCTTCAGCCTTTTCTCATAAATAATGTTGTTCAATTATATCATATCAGCCAGGTTTATCAACTATTGCATCTGTGAAAAATTTGCGAACACGATGATTTCATGCTATACTTATAAAGATTACTTATACATCAAAATGGAGGTAACCCACATGATTGATTACTGTCTTCAATGTCTGGATAAGATGGAAAAAGAACTGTCATACGTGAACATTTTCGATATTTATTGTAACCACGGCGACAAGCCATCTATTCAATATACTTTAGATAAAGAGATTAAAATCATCACATATGCACAATTCGAGAACGTCGTAACACATATCGCAAACAAGCTTATCGACAAATTAGGCGATTCAAGCAAAGGTTTTGTAGCAATTAAGGTTGACAACGCACCTGAGTGGCCGGGCCTTTTCTGGGGAGTTCTCATGGCAGGATACAAGCCTTTTCTTATCGACTTCAGACACGGTGCGGAGCTTACACAGTTTTTCATAGATCAGGCAAAGGCAGTGGCAATGATCACAACAGAGGAAATCGACGTACATAACGTCCTGATTATTAATGCAAATGACTTAATTAAGATGGACAAGAGAGAGATTCTGAAGATTGCTGCGCAGCCGCTTCCGACAGACAGTACTCCAGGCGAACGTATACGTAAGTATAATTGGGGCGACGAGATTGCTCTTTGCACGTCAGGTACTACAAGTACTGCAAAGATTTTCACATATAACGGATATGCAATGGGACATCAGGTTCTCAGTGCAAGGCAAGTTATCATCGAAAATGAAATTATCTGCAGTGACAGACCAAAACGTAATCTTGCATTTTTGCCTCTTCACCATATTTTCGGATTCATGGCCAACTATTTTTGGTACTCATTCTTTGCAACGTCAATGGTCTTCCCACCCAACAAAGCGCCGTCTTCATTACTTTCAACGTGCAAAGAACATAAGGTTACCCATATTCTAGCAGTACCGCTTCTTGTTAACAACATCGTTAACGGTCTTCAGAGAAAGTTGGCGAAAGAGAAAAAAATCAAACGCATTATGTTTAACGTTTTGCTGAAAATAAGTCTGTTTTGCCAAAGAATCAATCCTGTTTGGGGTACAAAAGTTGGTAAGAAGTTATTTAAGAAGTCTGTTTTAAGTAATCTCGCCGGAGACAGCATTGAGATTATCATAAGCGGCGGCGGACATTTATTGCCGGAAACACTTAAGGTAATAAGTGGTATAGGCTACTATACAATTTGCGGCTTTGGTATGACAGAGACAGGAATCAGCTCTATGGAACGAAACAAGAGCCTCAAGAAGCGTCTTGCAAGTCGTGTAGGTGCACCTGTTAGCTGTATTGATTATAGAATTGTTCCTATGGATTCCTCCAATCCCGACGTAGGCGAACTCCAAATCCGGGGTAAATCACTTCACAGCGGAGTAGTTAAGAACGGCGAAGTACTCCCTACCGCGCTCAACGAAGAGGGCTGGTTTCAGACAGGCGACATCGGTCGTTTGGAAGACGGCGCGCTCTACATCGAAGGCCGTCTTAAGGAAGTTATTGTAAACGAATCCGGTGAGAATGTTTATCCTGATGAAATTGAAGACTTTTTCACAGAACTCGAAGGTGTTTCTCAGTTTACTGTTCTTGGCATTTCTAAGGGTAACGGAAATAAATATGAAGATATCACCTTAGTTATGCAGACTTCAAATGACATAAGCGACAAGGAATATCTTGCTCGCTTGACAGGACAGATAAAAGAGCGAAATAACAGGCTTCCTGTATTCAAGAAACTGTCAAGAATACTTATTACAAGCGACAGCCTTCCGCTTGCAAACGGTATTAAAATTAAAAGAGCCGAGATAAAAAAACAAATTGAAGGCAGTCTTGGAAATTTTGTTGATCTGTGATTACTATTAATCACTTTTCATATATTTTACTATCAGGAAGAAGGATAAAAAATGTTAGAAAAATTTTTGAATTTTTTATTTGACCTTGCAACATCAATAGGCATTAAAATTATATTTGCACTTATAATGCTTTTTGTCGGTTTTAAAGTTGCAAAATGGATGCTTAAGCTTGTAAGAAAGACAAAGCTTTTCACAAGAATGGATACTTCCCTTGCGAATTTCCTTGTTAACATTCTCAAAGTTGTTCTTTATTCATTTATTTTAATCAGTATTGCGATTTACGTTGGCGTTCCTGCTACGTCATTCATGGCAGTGCTTACATCTGCAGGTGTTGCCATCGGCTTGGCTTTGCAGGGTTCTTTGGCAAATTTAGCAGGCGGCATTATGATTATTGCCTTTCACCCCTTTAAAATCGGTGACTTTATAGAGGGCAACGGATATTCCGGCACTGTAGAAGATGTATCAATTTTCTACACAAAAATAATTACACCTGACAATAAGAGCGTTATGCTCCCCAACGGAGGCCTTTCTAACGCGGCTATCGTAAACTATTCAGAAAAAGATTTACGTCGTGTCGATATTCCGCTGTCTGTTTCATATGATACTGATATCAATGAAGTAAGGAAATTAGTTCTTAGCCTGGCTAATAAGAATGAGAAAGTTCTTAAAGATCCTGCTGCCGCATGCGTGTTGTCAAATAAAGGAGAAAGTTCTTTAGACTTTACTCTTCGTGTTTGGTGTAAAAACGGAGATTATTGGGATGTTTATAATGCTTTAGCAGAGGCTACAAAGTACGCATTTGATGAAAATGATATTAAAATTCCTTTCCCGCAAATGGATGTTCATATTATCGGCGAGAAAAAATAAAGTGCTGTTTATTAGTAAAAAGGGCTGCAAAACAAAGATTAACCCCGACAGGAATCTGTCGGGGTTCGTTTTATTCTGTTCGATAACCATTATCTTGTATCCAAGGCTCCCTCCGGGATGGAGCTTCCGACGAAGTCGGGTTTATCTGTACTTGCCTGTCTTTTGTTCAATTGTCAGAATGTCGCCATCAGGGCAATATACTGCCTTGATATACGCAGAAACCTTCGGGGCACCTGATTTTATTGCCACCTTCAAACATTCTTTTGCAATCTCCATCAATTCATCATAATTGTCACCTTCAATTGTTGTTTCAAATGCTGCCACTTGATATGTGTATCCGGTGTCTTTAATATAGGCAATCACATCGTCAACAATGCGGCAAACTTCTGAATCCGTTTCTACCTGCGGTAAAACCTGAATAGCTATACTTGCGCTCATTTTATCCTCCTATTTATATTTCCTATTAAACAAAAACAGGAAACAACCTATATCGGTCTGCCTCCTGTAAAAAACCAACATTATGACTTCCTACGGCGGCATTATCCGCATCAGGTTATAGGGTCGAAGTTGACTTACTTCCTCTCAGCCTGCTGATACAAGCTCCCCTGTTTTGTTCCGTCCAGTATTATACTGCAGTTTGTCTTGGAATGCAATTACATTTACATTTTTCTAATTTTAAAAGCAATAAAACAAAAATCAAGCCCGATAAACAATTTACCGGGCTTGGGATAGCTTTTACAAATAACTGCAAATTATTTAATCTTAGCAAGTTTTGCAAATCTTGGAAGTCCGTCAACGATAGGAGGACAAGACTCTCCTTGGATAAGCGGGAGAGCATAATCAATATACTCTTGGGTTACAAAGTTACCCTCTGCATTGATCCATTCGCGCGGGAGCTTGCGTTCTGTATTAGCAATATCACTAAGCGGAATAAGCTTAGGAGCACATACGTACTCGCCGTTCGCACCTGTCTGACGGTCAAAACCGATACAGTAGTCTGTGTAGCCCTCAACAGCTTTGAGAACTGCAGTCTCGCCTGCCATATAAGCTTCATTAACGTCATTAAGTGACGCGCAATGTGAAGCGCATCTCTGCAACAAGCTGAATTCGATACCTCTAACTTTGCAGCCGATCTGTTCTTTTGCAATGTTAGCAAGTGTAGTAGCAACGCCGCCGAGCTGAGCATGACCAAAGGCATCTCTTACACCGCTGTCAGCAACGAATCTTCCGTCAGCATACTGAGCACCTTCAGAAACAGCTACGATAACCTTACCGTTCTTTTCGTATACTCTCTTAACGTCACTGATAAACTGTTCAAGGTTAAAAGGAAGCTCAGGAACATAAATAAGATCAGGACCTTGTCCCTTATATGCAGCCAATGCAGTAGCAGCTGTGAGCCAACCTGCATGTCTACCCATAACTTCAAGTACTGTTACCATACCTGTGTCGTATACTCTTGCATCGTGATAAACTTCCATAGTAGAAGTTGCAACATATTTAGCTGCACTACCATAACCCGGGCAATGGTCTGTTCCGAAAAGATCGTTATCAATCGTCTTTGGAACACCCATAACTCTCATTTCATAGCCGGACTTCTGCATAAACTTGCTGATCTTGTTACAAGTATCCATAGAGTCATTACCGCCATTATAGAAGAAATATCTGATGTTATATTTTTTGAAAACTTCCAGCAATCTAAGATAATCAGTAGGATCCTCATCTGCATCCTTAAGCTTATATCTTACTGAACCGAGAGCTGAGGATGGAGTTGTCTTGAGAAGATCGAGCTCATATGGATCTTCTTTGGACATATCGTAGAATTCCTCATCAAGCATACCGCGGATACCATGAGCTGCGCCATACATCTTTGTGATACAACCCTGCTTTAGAGCTGTCTGGATAACGCCTGCAGCACTACTATTGATTACTGTGGTAGGTCCACCTGACTGACCGAATATTGCAGCACCTATTAATTCACTCATTGGTTTGTCACCTTTCTGTAAAAACTAATTAAGCTTTGTTATCGCAACCAAGAACGTTAACGATCTTATGCTTAACGAGTGTCTTGATATATTCTCTGCCGGGCTTGAGATATTGTCTGGGGTCGAAGTGTGAAGGCTCCTTAGCAAAGTGTTCTCTGATAGCTGCTGTCATAGCAAGTCTGAGGTCAGAGTCGATGTTAATCTTACATACTGCCATAGAAGCTGCCTTTCTGAGCATATCTTCCGGAATACCGATGGCATCAGGCATAGCGCCGCCATATTTATTGATAAGATCAACGTACTCAGGAATAACTGATGATGCACCGTGGAGAACGATCGGGAAACCGGGAAGTCTCTCTTCAACTTCCTGAAGGATATCAAATCTAAGCTGAGGCTTCTGACCGGGTTTGAATTTATATGCACCGTGGCTTGTGCCGATAGCGATAGCAAGTGAATCAACACCTGTCTTCTCTACGAATTCCTGAACCTGAGAAGGCTTTGTATATGAAGCATCTTCATCGCTTACGTTAACAGCGTCCTCAATACCTGCAAGACGGCCAAGTTCACCCTCTACCGTAACACCTTTAGCATGAGCGTATTCAACAACCTTTGCTGTAAGAGCGATATTATCTTCGAAAGAGTGATGTGATCCGTCGATCATTACTGATGTAAAACCACCGTCAATACATGACTTACAAAGCTCAAAAGAATCACCGTGGTCAAGGTGCAAACAAATCGGAAGACCTGTCTCGATAATAGCTGCTTCTACTAACTTCATAAGGTATGTGTGGTTAGCATATTTTCTGGCACCTGCTGATACCTGAAGGATCAAAGGAGCATTAACTTCCTTAGCAGCTTCTGTGATACCTTGAATAATTTCCATATTGTTGACGTTGAACGCACCGATAGCGTATCCGCCTTCATATGCTTTTTTGAACATTTCTTTTGATGTAACTAATGGCATAAAAGACATCTCCTTAATTATAAAATGATTCTATACGTGCAAATATGCACATCCATGACATTTTACCAATTTACTCAGCAGTATGCAAGTCTAATTTAAGATATTGTGCCATCATATCAACGAATCCGGCTCTATAGCCCTTAATGTCATCTCCTTTGTTTGCATTTGCATATTCTATAATATCCTCTACAGTTGTATTAACGTACGATGAGCCTCTTAACTTTTCACAAAAAGCAGCAACAGAGCAAGCAAAATTATAGTCTTTGTCAGGCGTCTGTGTAATATCTCGGTTTGTATATACAGCTTCGTGTGAAGCGTTATTATCCGGATCTTTGTATCTGATACATACGTCAAATAAGTGTCCGCCTGTATAACCCTCTTTGAGCTTAAGTTCCACAAGAACAATAACGTCTGTGCCAGCTCCGATCTCGCCCGCATCTTTGTTATCATCATCAAACTCTTCCGAGCTCATTGTTCTGTTTTCATATCCTACAAGTCTGTACTCTCTGACATTTTCCTGATTAAAACGTATCTGAGATTTAACGTCATTTGCAACGGTAAAAAGGTTTCCGCCCATTTCTTCTATAAGAACCTTTTGAGCAGTGAAAAGCGAGTCAATATATGAATAATTGCCGTTTCCGTTAGCAGACAGTGTTTCCATCATATCGTCTCTGAGATTTCCCGTACCAAAGCCAAGACAACTTAAATAAATACCGTCGTTTCTCTTCTCCGAAATAAAGTTCTTAAGCTCCTGTGTATTTGAGATGCCCACGTTAAAGTCACCGTCTGTAGCTAAAATAACCCTGTTATTGCCACCTTCGATATAGTTTTTCTTAGCAAGGCTATAAGCCTTCTGAATGCCCTCCTGGCCGGCTGTAGATCCGCCTGCCTCCAGAGCATTGAGAGCCGCAATTATAGCATCCTTATCATTGCCTCGTGCGCTGTCTAACACTACACCTGCAGAACCTGCATATACTACGATGCTTACCCTGTCATTTTCTGTAAGATGCTCCGTAAGAAGCGAGAAAGCCTTAACAACTAAAGGAAGCTTATCATATGAATACATTGACCCTGACGTGTCTATCAGAAACGTAAGATTACTTGGAGGCAGGTTATCCGTTGCAATCTCGGCAGTTTTCACTCTTATATATGCCATATACTTGCCTTCGGAAAATGGCGACGCTGCAATTTGTGTCACAACACCAAAAGGATGATCCGGACTTTCTTCTACAGCCGCATCGTAGTCGAAATAATTAAGTAACTCCTCTGTTCTCACAGCGTCTACAGGAGGTACATTCCCGGATTTAATATATCTTAGAATATTTGTATAAGCTGCAGTATCTACCTTAAGTGAAAAAGCTTTTGTCGGTTCTGTCTGAGTAGATATAAACGCATTTTGAATAATCTCATTATAACTTTCATTGTTCTGAATTGATCCGTCTATTTGAGATGCGTATATTTGAGAGAAGTCAACCACCGAATCCATCATACCATACCCAAGGGATGAGTTTCCTCTATCAAACGAGGCTGCGCAAGATGCAAGGCAGATGCACAAAAATAGTAGTAATAAAACAGTACAGATGTTTTTTTTCATTAAATTCAGTCCTTTCTTTCGTTTTCTGCTTATATAACTTTCAAAAAGCAAAAAACATTACAGGTCTTATAAAAATAATTTAATATCTTCACACAAAGCGATAAGAGTCTCCATCTCATAAACGCATGACATGCAAATCATCCAATCTCCTTTTTTAGCTGCCAATATTTTGTATTCTGCTCTATTCTTATAATATTTCGAATTACTTAATTGCATTCCGTCCGAATCAAAATCTTTTACAGGCATAAGATGTACCACCGCGTCATCACCGTATCTGTCATTTATCGTATATATAACGTGACCTTGATCCTCTGTTATCTTATCAATCTCAAAGCGAGAGTCAGACAGTGATATATAGGGCCTTTTATCAGACGGGGTAACGGCAGCCGACGGAGAGCTGCTCACATCCGGCTGATAATCGTTATTCAAAAACCTAGTGAATACAACCGTGCTTAGAAGCACAAAAATTATTGTTATACATGCGCATGCCGCAGAAACCCACGGAATCCAGCGGCGTGATTTGTTTCGAATAGTTGTCGGAATACTTGGCATGTGCTGCTTTGTGCAATTAAGTTCCATACTTTCACGGTCATATTGTTCACCTGTTTTTTTAACGTATTCTTTTGCAATTTCTCTTAGTATTTTTTCATTCTTATATGAATTCATATCACTGCCACACCTGCCTTTCTGAAACAATTTTTGCCATCTTTTTTCTTGCTCGGTGTAGGCGCACCCTTGCAAGGTTATCCGTTATACCAAGTAGCTGCGCAACCTCAGTAAGATTCATGTCATGTCCGTAGTACAGCAAGAAAATTTCCCTAAGAGGTTCTTCTAACTTGTCAAGCAAGCCAACAATCTCCTCTGCCGTGATTTTTGATATAACAGACTGTTCCGTACTTACAGTGTCTGCCACATCAAACTCTTCATCAATCGGGACGTAATCTTCTTCATTTCGTTTCGATATCATTGAAAGCGCCACGTTTTTCACAACAGTAACCACAAAAGAAGCTGTTTGAGGAGACGGCACCTTGTCCTCCAGCTTATGTAAATTCTTATAAATGCGTATAAAAGCCTCACTCACAGCATCTTCGCTAAGGCTATGATCGTTTAATATCTGCATAGCTTTTGAATACATCAACCTGCCGTACTGTAAGTATATTTTCTCAAACTTTTCTTGTCTTTTATCTTCGTTCTCGTTAAATACAAACAACGAACCAGAAATACATAGAACCAAAGTCTACCTCCTACGTATTTATAAACCTTATTTCTGACTAAAACATTACAACATGTGTGAAAAAAAAGCAACAAAAAAGCGGGTAAAGGGAATCGAACCCTCATAATCAGCTTGGAAGGCTGATGTTCTGCCACTGAACTATACCCGCGTACGACTGTCTGTCGAACATTTGGTATTATACAACCTATAAAATGCTTTGTCAACACAGAATAACCTAATTTTCCACTTTCTGTAAGCCATTTATGATAATGTCCTACTAAACCACAAGGGAAAATGTCCCAACTGTGATATCATACTTCCATCTATATAGATGGAGGCGATTTTTATCAGAAAGGTAGAACTTAACATGAATGAACAAATCAAATATGAAG
>JAFWZX010000032.1 GCA_017517275.1 Clostridia bacterium | reverse complement strand
TTTTGCGGTGCAAAACGCGATATATTTGCCTATCGGCAAATGCGATATAGCTGCTTTGCAGCTGCGATATGATATAAATCCCCCACGCCCCGCAGGGCATATCGCGTGCGAAGCACATATCGCACCGCTTAAGCGGTATATCGCAAATCCGCAAGGATTTATATCGCTGCTAACAAAAAACTGCCTTCCGAAGAAGGCAGTTTTATTGTTAGCAATTAGCCCTTGATAGCAGCCTGTGTTGCTGACAGCAAAAGGGGGAAATCAACGAACAATCTTTTAGTCCGTTTTCTTTTCTTCTACCTGCTGCTGCAGTTTGAAAAGCAGATATCTTACTTTCTTGCTTGAAAACACTAGCTTTAAACAACCGAGCAGATCATTGTCAGAATCTATGGCATAATGATTCGCCGCATTCCCTTTACTTGCATACATCGATATTTCTTCTTCAATATTATTAGCGATGCCTTCATCGATAATTATCTGCACCGGATACACAGGTGATATCACCATTTCAAAAACACGAAATTTATAGGTGCTGTTATATATTTCAAATCCATATTTTTGATTAGAATATAATTCGTTAGCATCGATAAGTTCATTGGAATCATCATTCTGCAGAACCTCTCTCGGCGAAAATGCAGTAAGCACCACACCCATAGTAGCGAGGGGACTTACCTTTTTTATCTTCGCAAACCTTCCAAAAATCTTTCCCTTAGTACTATCTTTTAAATATTGTCCTTGCTGCCGGATAATATCAATAATATTATCCGTTGAATTCATCTCTTCGTTTGTTGATGGGATATCCCAAAGGTTTTCATATTTCAAAACTATCACCCCTTAACCTATTTCTACAAAAAGCGGAAGATGATCACTAATCGTCGCATCTGGCCTAATGTTTTTTAAAAGAGACGTTCCGTTAATTCTTTTTAAATAACGCAGATTCACAATACTATTTACTAGCGGCTTACTTACCAACACTTGATCAATACAGTGCCACACTGGGGTCGAACTGCCGTTCGTATGGTAAAAAGAACCGTAATTTTTAGTGTTCTCTGATACGAAGTGTATAATTGGATTGTAAAAACGCCGGTATTGTATCTTATCAACCGTACGGGTTTCGCTTTTTAGTATAACATCCTTGAATAGAACAGCATTGAACGAATTCATTTGCAACAACTCATCGTCGAATGGGTTTGCATTAAAATCACCAATAATTATTGTGTTCTTACATCCGCATCTATTCTCAACATTTTTAATATCGTTCACTAAACGGCCAATACATGCGATCCTTGTAGCCGTGTCTGTTGTTAACCTATCTTGCAAATGAATGCCTGCAACGATATATCGCATTTCGTTATTTGTTATGTAATATAGAGCGTATCTTGATTGTTCCTGTTTTATTTCTACCTGTATTGATTTTTTAGTCAGCATTACAACTTTTTCGCAGCCGCCCATCCCTTCGATAAAACGATAGTCCGTGCAGCTATCGAAAGCAGAAAAATCAACTCCTGTATGCTCAGAAAAAACAGCAATATCAATATTGTTCTCGATCAAGCAATCTTTTATATGCTTTTCAATACTATTGTTTTTTAGATTCCAAAACAACATATTCACGTTGACAATCACCCTCTTTATGTGGCTAGTTTTGTCGATATATGACATCATAGCACAAAAAAACATATTCTTCAAGACAGAAGCCTTATCATCAATTAGAACATTCATACATCAACAATCACAGATAGTAATAAGATTAAAGAATCCGTCCGGATCTCTCCGGACGGATCTGCAGTATATATTCTAATACATTGTCAGACATAAACATTTACTTTCGTATCTTTATATCTGTGTACCCGGTGTTTCGTTGAGTCTTTGTAGAGATATTCCTTCGCATACTCCTTGTCCAGCACCAACTCTGCAACATGCGTGAATTTGGTGTTGCCCAGCATAGCATATTTCTTGTTGCCGGGGATCGCAAAGGTAGCGGTAACCTTTGCGCTACCGCTCCTTTTGCCTTGGTAGGACCAAAGGCAACCCCCGGCTCTGCCGGGGGGCGAAAAATAGCTTCTAGCGAGAAGTAAAGTAGACAAGAAAAAAGCTCCCCATTATAGTAGAAGTGGTTTGCCGACCACACAACTACCATAATGAGGAGGTCTTCATCGTGAAAGAAAAAGACATTAATAGTTTAGACCATACTACATGGAGATGTCAATACCATGTAGTATTCGCGCCAAAATACCGCAGGTTAGAAATATACGGAACGATTAAAGCGGATATAGGAAAGATATTGCGACAGCTATGCCAACAGAAAGGAGTAGAAATAATCGAAGCAGAAGCGTGTCCAGATCATATCCATATGCTTATAAGTATCCCACCAAAGTATAGCGTATCACAGATAATGGGCTTTCTTAAGGGAAAGAGTAGCCTAATGATATTCGACAGGCACGCAAATCTCAAGTACAAGTACGGCAACAGACATTTCTGGGCCAGAGGGTATTATGTGGATACGGTAGGAAGGAATAAGAAGCAAATACAAGAGTATATCCGCAACCAATTACAAGAAGATCAAATAGCCGACCAGATAGGCCTAAAGGAATTTGTTGACCCGTTTACGGGTCGCGAGAACAAGTAGGCATAGAAAAAGCCCCTTAAGGGGCG
>JAFWZX010000031.1 GCA_017517275.1 Clostridia bacterium | reverse complement strand
TTTCGTATTCAAAATGAAAAAGGTCTCCCTTTTCTAATCCAAGTCTGCAATTCTTTGCTTCTCCGCAAATTACTTCCACATCAAAAGCCCAATCTTCAATAATCCATTTATTCATTTGCCGTTCTCCTTTGCGGTATTCAAAGATGCGATAAGCATTCTCTTAATTTCTTCAGCAAGTGAGAGTAAGCTATCAAAATCATAATTCACAAGCTTTGTGTTTTTAAGAAGTTTCAACCAATAAATACTTTCTCCTGTTTCCTTAAGAGAAATATGAAGCTTGGATATAAAATCAGCTTTACTGTTTCCGTAAATGGCTTCGTTTATGTTTGCACCAACACTTGTAGCAGAACGAAGCAATTGTTTGGTGATAGTGGTATCTTTTTTTGTTTTGGAAAACTCTTCATAAAACAATACAATCTGTGTTGCAAAGTCAAGAGATTTATCGAGTAAGGGACTGTTCATACATCATCACCTCTGCATGTATTATATCATAATTAGTTCTTTAATTCAATGCTTTGCGGAGCAAAGCTACCTTTTCTCTTCTCTTTTCTCTCTTATCTTTTCTCTGGAAACGACAATTTTAGAGAAGAGAGAAGAACGAAAAGAGAAAAGTGAAAAGAACAAAAAACGACAATCTTCTGCCGAAAATTGTCGTTTCCTTTTGGTGCGGATGGTGGGAGTCGAACCCACACCCTCTCGGACTGGTTCCTAAGACCAGCGTGTCTGCCATTCCACCACATCCGCAAAAAAAAACAGGGGAGACGCGACTCGAACACGCAACAGACGGTTTTGGAGACCGTTGCTCTACCAATTGAACTACTCCCCTATTGGCCTGCGTAATTATATTACTTAAGTCCCTCCTTGTCAAGCATTAAATCGTAAAACGTTTCAACTTACTTAAGCGCCTTTTCAAGCTTATTTCCAAGCTGTATTCTGTATTTCATTAATTTATCACCGTCTTTTGTATATTTGCTTACCGATGTAATACATTTTGAAATAATCTTGTCAGTAGCCTTCTCACCCAAAGCAGACTGCGCCATAGTAAGTAATTCAAAATCTTCTATTCCGTCACGAACAGCTTCAAGTCTTAAAGATGCAACAGGCCCGTCGATTCCAACTTTATTTCCGTTATAAAGCAAGGAACCGTCTCCATACACAAAATCATTTATCCATTTTACGGTAGACATGTCTGTCCACGGATCTTTTACAGAACCCCAATGATTTACTTGCCAATATAAAAATCCATCTACGTTATACTTCTTTTGCTGCCAGAAGAGAATTCTGTGATTGATTCCTGCCATATCCACAAATAAATTAGCATACGGGTCTCCCGGCTCCCAACAAACGTACCACCATACCTTGTCACCGCTCTTGCGATTTTCATTCATTCGCTGTGCAAAAGGCTTATATCCCATATCATAATACTCCTTTGAGATATCCTTCTTGTTTGCCGCATCATAATAAATATTCTTATCCTCAAAGCAGTACGCCTTCGGGCACCAGATATCTATAAGCTCCTTCATGTATTCAACAGCGTCTGTCTCTCCATACATAATCGGATCAACGAAGAAAGGTACACAAACTTGATTTTCGGGGAAAAGCTTATCAAGCCGCATAATTTTGCCTTCAAGTTTATAATACATATCAGGGCTCGTAGGCTCATCAAGCGGGTAAAAATATCCCTTTTCCATCCATTTGGGATTTGTTTTTAACTTTTCATAATATGCAATTATAGTGTGATCATCATTTGAATACGGGATCTTAAAAGAAGTTACCCTCGGATCATTCATATATTTATCAGCTTCTGCCGATAATATATTGCAAGGAAGGTCATATGCACTGATACCGTAATCCAACAAGAACTCATAGTACTTAACGTACATAGCATCCCATTCTTCGTTTGTTTCAATATTGTGCTTATTTTTTATATCTCCGTATGAAATCCCGGCGGCAGTAGTACATGCCTTGCTATCGGAATATGTAAAATCCCACACGTGAGCCGTTATCTTATTTTCAAAAAGTACACTATTATCAGACACAAGCTTTATTACAGCCGAATAATCTCCGGCCGGCGTATCTTTTGTAGTATGAAGACGAATCATAAACGGCACCGCGCAGTCAATATCGGCATTAAAAGTGTAATCGTCACCTACAGGCACAACAGGATCCGGATATTCAACGTAATCTGCAGATATATCAAGATATGATGAAACCTCCAAGTAATATTCTTCAAGAATAACGGCATCAATAACGTCGCCTTTTTTGTTAGTAAACGGGCTTAACTCAAGTCGCAAATCATATTCAGGCTGCTTGAGTCTAACTACGTACTGACAGCTTTCATACTCATTTTTTGCCATATAAATCTTATAAGTATCTTTTCCTGAGTACTCGCTGTCTTTTAGAACTTTTGTAAAAGAATGCTCAAACCAAACCATTTTATTCTCCTTTTTACAACCACACAGAACTGCTAAAGTAATGGATAATACCAGAATACAAACAAACAAAAAACTTCTTGTTTTCACCGTTACCGCCCCTTTGCTATACGTGACTAAATAAAAACCATAATGCGCCTACTCCGATTAATCCCAAAATAACTGCAATAATAACGCGTATTGCAGAGACGGGAGACTTGCCCCCTACCTTGCCTGTTTGTCCGTTTATAAAGAAATTATATGTTTTGCCTTTGAATTTAAACGAGGACATCCATACAGGCAACAGTAAGTATTTATATGTAAGGTCATTGTACCGTGTTTTCATATTTAAATTCGCAACAACAGATGCATTACGCGTAATACGAATATATGACTCGATTTCATAGGCAAGCTGCCGGTCAATAGATATCTTAGCATCCTTCTCCCACGCATCTTTCAGCCCGATGCAATACCTTTCAGAACAATATCCGGCCAGATATTCAGGCTTATATGCAACGTTGCTTTCGGTATCATAATTATTAATTGCTCTGAGAAGATTTTGATCATGCTTATCAGTAGCATTGGCCACTTCATCGTTAAAGAATTTATCAAACGTACCGGCTGTAAAATGCCAATGCGTCACAACACGTTGTTTTCCGTTTTTATCTGTATAGTAATGATTTATTCCGTATCTTGCCGTATACGACGTCTTAGTATCAGTATCAAAAGTCCAAAAAGGCAGATATATTCCCTTAAAAGACTCTGCCTTTGCTTGCTTTTTTGCTGCACGCGGTGTAAATAGCTTGCGTTTGATCCATTTGAGAAAACTTTGGTTTGCTTGTTTTTTTGATATTTTAAAAGGAATAACGCCGCCGGGAGCCATCGTCTTCTGATCGGCAGCCTCCATAACCTGGTTTGAACCACAGTACGGACATTCACCTGCAATTTCCAGTGCGTCGTAAACTGTCTCAGCCCCGCATGATTTACATACAACTGTTTTCTTTTCTACGCCCCAATCACAGTTAGCATAATTTTCAGCATCTTCAAACCTTAACTCCTCAGCAGCTTTTATTTCTTCTGCAGACTCAACCTCTTCATGATATCCACAGTAAGGGCAGCCCATATCCCCAGTTTCCGGAACAAAATCCATAACTCCGCCACACTGAGGACATTTGCGGTCTGTTTCCTTCATTGTATCAACAACTGTTGATTCATCAAAAAAAACTTTGTTATCTTCCATTCTAATCACCGACTGATATTATCTGATTTCAGATTGGTCAAAACGGTCGCCGCATTCAGGGCAGAATTTAGGCGGGTTTTCCGGATTAACAGCCTGCCATCCGCAATTAGAACAAGTATACGTTCTGTTCATCGAAGGTCTTGGTGTTGCACACTCAACACAAAACTTGCCGGAATTTTTATTACCGCATTGCGGACAAAACCACTGACCGGTAGATACGGGTTGAGGATTCCTTGCGCCAGCCGCCTGAGTTTGCATTTGAGCCTGCTGTGCCGCGCCCATTTCATAAAGATTCTGAGCATTAACGCCCCCTGCCTGCATAGCCATGTTCATACCCATAAAGCCCATCACGGCGCCGTTGCTGTTTGCCGCAGCAGCTCGCATTGCATCCCCCTGCGCACCAACAAGAGAAGCCGCTGCCATATTGGGATTTGTAAAGACAGCAGTGCGTTGAAGTTCTTTTATCATAGCTTCGTCCTCTTCGGAAGCTTTAACTGAACTGACACCAAAAGAAGCAATCTCAATACCTCTGAGTTTTCCCCACTTTTCTGAGAGAACGTCATTAAGGACGTCTGCAATTTCCTGAGTATGTCCCGGAAGAGCACTGTATCTGATACCCATCATGGATACCTTTGCAAATGCCGGTTGAAGCGCCGTCATAAGCTCACTTTTAAGCTGGCTGTCAATAGAATCTCTTCTGTATTCATCAACTATATTGCCGCTCACGTTTGTATAAAATAAAATAGGATCTGTAATTTTATATGAATATTCACCGTGACATCTTATACTTATATCAATATCAAGACCGATACGTGCATCAACTGTTCTGAAAGGAACAGGATTTGGTGTGCCGTATTTATTTCCCATAATCTCCTTTGTATTAAAATAATAAATACGTTGATCGTTGCCCGTGTCCCCGCCAAACGTAAACCGCTTACCGATCGTCTTAAAAGTATTCAGGATTCCCCTGCCCAAACCACCTGTAAAAAGGCTGGGTTCAGAGGACGTATCATAAATAAACACACCGGATTCAGAGCAAACGTCTACAACCTTGCCCTGTTCAACAATAATCATACATTGTCCGTCATTTACAGCTATAGCAGACCCGTTTGATATAATATTTTCACTTGCCTTCGTATTAGAGCTTCTGCCGGATACTTTCTTCCTGCCTTTTTGTACAAGAACATCTGCCGGCATGGATTCGCAGTAGAAGTATTCCTTCCACTGATCAGCAAGTGTGCCGTTTGTAGAACCAAAAAAAGCCTTAACAAGACCCATCTTATCTCATCCTTTCACTAATCCAATTTCTCATAAAATCAATAGCTTCCTTCACACGTTCCTTGGCCGGACCACCTACGTGAGCTCGTCCGGATACACAAGCTTCCGGTGTGATAACTTTGTATATATCTTCATCAACAGTGCAATATCCATCGCAGAATTCATTTAATTTATCCAACGGAACATCTTCAATATTTATTCCTTTATCAATGCAATATACAACAAGTTCACCTGTAATCTTATGTGATGCTCGGAAGGGAACTCCGCGTTTTGTTATATAATCTGCAAAGTCAGTGCTATTAAGATATCCTTCAAACGCAGCTTTATACATAGATTCTTTATTGAAACGACAGGTTGCAAGCATCTTTGTGAAAACCTTAAGGCACATAAGAACAGTCTCCTCACTGTCAAAAATCGCCTCTTTGTCCTCCTGCATGTCCTTATTGTATGCCAGAGGAAGAGACTTCATAACAGTAAGCAAAGCCATCAGATTACCGTAAACACGTCCTGTCTTGCCACGTACAAGTTCCGCAACGTCCGGATTTTTCTTCTGAGGCATTATTGAAGAGCCTGTTGAAAAGCCGTCATCCATAGTAACAAAGTTAAATTCGCTGGTAGACCACGTAATCAGTTCTTCACAAAAGCGGCTAAGATGCATCATAATAATTGAATAGCAAGCGGCAAGTTCAATTACAAAGTCTCTGTCACTGACAGAGTCCATACTGTTCATTGTAACTCCACCTGTCATACCGAGAGTATCTGCAACATACTGTCTGTCGATAGGATAAGTAGAGCCTGCCAAAGCACCGCTGCCAAGCGGGCATACGTCCATTCTCTTATAGCAATCGTACACTCTCTCTATATCCCTTTTAAACATCTGAGCATAGGCATTCATATGATGAGCAAGAGTAACCGGTTGAGCGTGCTGCATATGTGTAAAGCCGGGCATGATCGTATCAAGATTCGCCTCGGCAACGTCAAGAATAGTACTGATAAGTGATATAAGAGCGTCACGTGTCTCAGTAGCAGCTCCGCATAAATACAAGCGAACGTCTAAAGCAACCTGGTCGTTGCGTGACCTTGCGGTATGCAGACGCTTGCCCGCATCGCCAATGCGCTTTGTAAGTAAACCTTCTATAAAAGTATGTATATCCTCACTGCTTTGATCTATCTCTAACTCTCCTGATTCAATCTCATCTTTTATATTATCAAGCTCAGCTGTAATACTATCCGCTTCCTCCTGCGTAATAATACCCTGTTTGCCAAGCATATTTGCATGAACAATACTGCCGAGAATATCAGCCTTATACATTTTTTGATCAAACTTAATCGATGAATTAAAAACATCAACGTCGTTATCCGTAAGACCGGTAAAACGGCCTCCCCATAACTTCATGGAAACCACATCCCTACTATATAATCTCTGTGATTTTACCATCTTGTTACTCTTTTTACAATATGATAAAATCACCTCAGATAAATGTGTAATGAAAGCGGGATACTGAAATGAACATGACCTGGCAGGAATATTGCGATAAAATATATGGTTGTTTTACCGGTAAATGTGTTGCCGGAACGATTGGTGCTCCATACGAAGGGTACAAGGGTAAACTGCGAATTAATTATGATCCCTCAAGCTTTTCACAGCAAATATCAAACGATGATCTTGATCTTCAGATTCTATGGCTTGAAGTTATCGAAAAATACGGCAGTAACTTCACTTCTTCAGATTTAGCAAAAGCATTCTATGAAAAATGTCCGTATGCGCCGGGAGAATATGCAACGTTCAAGAAAAATTACGAATTAGGGCTTCGCCCGCCGCTAACCGGTAAATTTAATAATAATTACTATATAGAAGGAATGGGTTGTCCGATACGAAGTGAAATCTGGGCATGCTTTGCCCCGGGAAATCCCACGCTCGCAACACAGCTTGCAGCTAAAGACGGTGTATTGGATCACTACGGTGAATCAATAATCGCTCAGCAATATCTGGCTGCTATAGAGGCTTTAGCCTTTATAAACGATACAAAAACACCTGACGCACTTATTATCCTCGCACTTAAGTATATAGATGCAAACAGCAAATTTGCACGTCTTGTAAACGACGTACTTGCCTGGTGCAGCGAGTCAAAAGAACCTGAATACGTTTTCGGCAGGATTCTTCGTGATTACGGTCATCCGGACTGCACCAATATGTACCAGAATATGGGCATTATTCTTCTTGCGCTTATATTAGGCAAGGGTCATTTTATTCATAGTGTTATGATGGCACTCAATTGCGGATTTGATACTGATTGTACGTGTGCTACGGTAGGTGCCGTAATAGGTCTGTTAGACGGCGGCAAGAGCCTGATGAAAAAATACAATATTCCCGATCAGAGCTTTAAGTGCGGGGTTGACGTCAGCAGGATATCTAACAGAGTATATGACCTTGCATGCGATATTGCATTAGCAGGACTGTTCTTCAGAGATATCAATAAAAAAGTCACTATAACCGACTATTCCGAAGAACATATACCTACAATAGAAAACATTAAAGCACTTCCCATAGAATTAAATATCGAATATGAAAAAGACAATCCTGTAATCGCCCCCGGTGAAACAAAAAAAGTGTCGATTTGCTTTGATTCCGTTATGAAAATCAAAGCCTCCGGTTCTATTAAAATATACGCCCCCGAAGGTTTTACTGTTCATCCTGAAGAAAAGAAGTTCCGGATAGGCGGAATCTTTTCACAAAGCCCCGACTTTTATATTACAGCATCCAAAGACATGCCTGTATTGATGGAAAAAAACATTTTTAAAATCCTTGTTACCATGGATAATAACGATTGCTACCGCTACTCCTTCGGATTGGTGGGAGCGATCCTCGGGAAGGTGTACGGTCCCTTCTGGGAAAACACAACAAGAATGAATCCGCCTGGCAACGATGAATCGTATTATAACAATTTCGGAAGATCAAGAAACGAAAGTGAAGCTATGACGAAGATGCGTGAATTCCACCTTAATATGGAAGCTGATTGGGAGCAGGATTACCTTGAAGACCAGCTTTTGGGAGACTGTCTGCTGCCTCCCGGCTTAGTTTCTGATCCTGCATACAGAGGATTTAACGTTGTGCTTCGCCGTGATAAATTCTGTTTCGAAGACTTTATGTCTAATAAAATGCCATGCGTTATATATTTTGTCAGGGATATTTACGCCCCCGAAGACCTGGATATCTGTTTGCAAATAGGACACAGCGATGCATTCAGATTATGGAAAGACGGCGATCTTATAGCATTTTCCGATAAATCCTGTAATTGGACTCCCGAGAATATCCATTTATTAGGTGTTAAACTTAATAAAGGAACTAACAGATTTGTAGCAAAAATCGCCCGTACGAACGGTGTGTCAGATTTCAGTCTCATGTTTACAAAAGACGGAGCATGTACAGATATGATTACCTGTCTCGGGAACTGCAAGCAGTAAATATTTTAACAGCAATGCACTTTCCTACCGCATATATCGGAACAGCTAATAATATTCCCCACAACGCTAAGAATTCCCCGCCTATAAATATAACTACAATCGTCGTGATAGGATGAATCCCCAAACTACCTTGAATAATTCTAGGAGATAAGAAATTATTATCAAACTGCTGCGCACCTACAAACAATAAAATCACCCATAAGGCCTTCATAGGTGATATGAACATTGCTGATATCACAGCCGGCACAGCTCCTATCACAGGTCCGAAATACGGAATAAGATTAGACAGCCCGCCTATAACGCCCAGCAGCACCGCATACGGTACACCAATAAGCATCAGACCTATCGTTTCTGCCACTCCGATTATAAGTGCGATTATAAATTGTCCCTGTAAAAATTTAGATAATATTCTGCCAAGCTCATCCATTGTTCCCTTCACGGTATCTTTCCATGAGAAAGGAAACCAACCAAGCAGACTGTCGAATATTTGCTTCTTATCTTTCATAATGTACACGGCAAGAACAAAGGTGGTTAATATTCCTATTATTATCTCAATAATGCTGCTTGCAACAACTACAATATATTCAGAAATATTCCCCATCACCCGAGAAACATTATCTGTAATTTTCCCATAGGCAGCCCGGGCAACTTGCGATATTTTATCATTTATTTGATCGTTGGACGTAAGATTTGTCATTTTATCAATCATTTTATCCATTGCCGCCGGGAGATTTTGTACCAAATCACTGATGTTTTTGTACAAGATAGGCAGTATGAATACGAAAACGCCGATAATTATCAACGTCAAAATGCAAAAAACGATAAAGATCGCCATATTCCGGCTGATTTTATTCTTACGCGTAAGAAAATATACTGCCGGCTCCAGCATGTAAGCAATAAGACTTCCAAGCAGGAGCTCAAGCAATATATTTTGTACTTTGTCCCAAAAAAGAATTATCAGGACCAAGAGCAATATCGGAATTAAAAATAATAATCTATTTCGCTTCAAAACATGCTCTTCATATCGTTCATTTTTTTGCCGGCCTTTATGAGAAGTGCACCGGCTTTACAAGTGCTGCCTGCACACATACTTTTTACGGCACAAGCCGCTGCTGCACCTGCTACTCCTCCACATACCATTCCCAGCATCACAGCCGGAAGAATTTTACCTGTATTCATTGTATATTTCCCCTTGCAATTATAAATTCTTCGCCAAACTCCACGCCGTCTTTAAGATTTATTACGTTTCGACCCTCGACAATATCTTCCATAAAGCCCCGTGAAAGTTCGATTTCTTCAATTGTTCCGCTTTCCATATCAAAGATACAATCGCTGACAACTCCCATCGCCTGTCCGTCACCGGACAAAACGTTTTTACCTATCACATTATCGTAGAAGCTGCTCTTTTTTAAATGAACGTTGTGCGCATACCTGTTCAGAGCCTTCTCATCGTAAATCACGCAGGCTGTTTTATCCAACTTAAGGATATCTTCAAGCCTGATAAATTTTTTACCGAATCCCGGGGCTCCGTCTACAAGGAAACCTCCCACGTTATCCTTGCTGTCATACAGTGCATCGCCCAGATACCCTGCTCTGGCATCGTTTTTTAAACAAATTACAGGCACACCTCTTGCTTCAATTATTCTGACCATGTGAAAAGCCCTCCAAATCTTTTTGTTGTATATTTTCTATTTTTCTGTAAAATATACCTTGTGATTCTAATCCCTCAAAAAGGAGTTTATTTATGTCAACAATCAATTCTGTTATTTCAGCCGGAATTACGGCCGCAGATATATTATTACCCGCAGATAAAACAAATATTCACAAGTGGGCAACGATTGCTTGTGATCAATTTACTTCCAATCCGGATTATTGGAAAAAAGTAGAACAAATAACAAACGGCACCAAATCCACCTACAATCTTATGTTCCCCGAATTCTATTTGGACAAAGGAAATGATGATGATCGCATTAAAATTATAAATAAAAACATGTCAGATTACTTAACAGACGGTACGTTTGAAGAGTATAAGGATTCATTCATATACGTAGAAAGAACTGTTTCCTCAGGTATACGCAAAGGTCTTATTGCCGCAATAGATTTGGAGCAATACGATTACAATCCCGGTTCGTTCTCTCTTGTACGTGCTTCAGAAGCAACAGTTACGTCGCGCATTCCTCCTCGTGTGAAAATACGCAAAAATGCTCCAATTGAGATGCCTCATATTTTAATTTTGATAAATGATCCTGATCGTCTTGTAATTGAGCCTCTTTGCGAATTATGCAAAACCAAGCAGCCTGTATACGACTTCGATCTTATGTTAGGCGGCGGTCACATACGTTCATTCGTTATTAACGATGAAAATGAGAAAGACGTAATTATCCAAAGTCTTATTTCACTTAAAGAAGCCTCTGATCAAGCAAATCCTTTACTATATGCTGTAGGAGACGGCAATCATTCTTTAGCATCCGCAAAATCCCATTACGAAAATCTTAAGAAAGCCGGTCTTGCAAATTCAGAGTCTCCCTGCCGCTACGCATTAGTTGAGATTGAAAATATTTTTGACAGCGCAATTGTTTTTGAACCTATTCACAGAGTCCTTTTCAATGTAAATGCAATTGATTTTATTACGTTTTGTAAAAATGAGTGTGGATCATTTCAAGCGGAGGATTGCTTTGAAATACCTTATGTAGCTGGTTCCGTCCGAGACACTTTGAAACTTCCAAAAAGTCTTCACACTCTTAGTGTAGGTGCTCTTCAGCTTCTTATGGATAAATACATAGCGCTTCATAAAGACGTTGATATTGATTACATACATGAAGCTGAAACAGTATCAGAGCTTGGTGCAAAAGACGGCAATATGGGATTCTTCCTGCCTTCTATGGATAAATATGACTTCTTCCCAACTATTGTAAAAAATGGTTCTCTCCCACGAAAAACATTTTCCATGGGAGAGTCAACTGAAAAAAGATATTATATTGAATGTAGAAAAATATAATTAATTATATTTAGGCAACCAATCACCGTGTGCTTCAATAAGGTCGTCGCAGAGTGAGATGATCTCGTCTATAGTGAGTTGTGCGCTTGTATGAGGATCAAGCATTGCTGCGTGATAAATGTATTCCTTTTTACCTGTAAGGGCTGCTTCTACTGTGAGTAATTGAGGATTGATATTCGTTCTGTTAAGAGCCGCACATTGTTCAGGCAGCGCTCCTACTTTAATAGGCTGAATACCTGAGGCATCAATTATGCAAGGAACCTCAACTGCCGCATTAGCAGGAAGGTTTGTAATAAGGCCGTTATTCAGAACGTTACCGCCGAATTTATAAGGCTTATTCGTAAGCATTGCTTCAATCATATAAGATGCATATTCCCCTGACCTTTTGTGCTCTAACTTATCTACTTCAGTGAGGGTTGAACGTCTTGATTCCCAATCCTTAATCTGATTAATACATCTTCTCGGATATTCATCCAGCGGGATATTATATTTTTCAATAAGCTCAGGATGATCCGGTTTAATAAAATATGGCATATACTCTGATGAATGCTCACTGGATTCTGTTATGTAGTAACCGAATTTGTGCATAATCTCGTGACGTACTCTGTCATAATCGGGAGCACCCTTTTCAAGAGAAAGTCTCTTAATCTCAGGATACAGATCCTTGCCGTCTTTAGATATTTCAAGGAGCCATGCCTGATGATTGATACCGGCAATTTTCCACTGTATCGTATCGTCATACGGAAGGCCTACTGCATTCATAAGTGTAGGAGCGCAAACCTGTACACTATGGCACAGACCGACAGATTGAATTGACGACGCTCTTTGCATAGCACTTGTTATCATTGCCATCGGATTTGTGTAGTTGATAAAGATAGCATTTGGACAAACCTCTTCCATATCATGCAGGAAATCTATAACAACAGGTATCGTTCTAAGAGCTCTGAATATGCCTCCGATACCAAGTGTATCTGCAATTGTTTGTCTAAGACCGTATTTCTTAGGAACTTCAAAGTCAATAATAGTACAAGGATCATAGCCGCCTACTTGAATAGCATTGACTACGAAATCAGCACCTTTGAGTGCTTTTTTTCTGTTGTTAACACCGAGATATGATTTAATCTTAACTTTTGCTTTTGAAAACTTTTTTATCGCCTCAAGCATCTTATGTGAATCATCAAGACGCTTTTCATCAATATCATAAAGTGCAATTTCGAAGTTTGTAATAGTTTTGCTAACCATGCAATCGCCTAATACATTTTTTGCAAAAACAGTACTTCCGGCGCCCATAAATGTTATTTTCATATAGAATTCCTCCTCTATATTCGTTATATTGCTGTTAATCCTACATTACGTTGTTTGATCTGTCAAGCAGAAACACGGCAGACTTTCACAATCCGACAAGCGAACATGATACTCCTCGCCTTTTTCCTCACAATGAATTTTTGTACATTGAAAAATCATCCGGAAGACCTGCCTCTTCAGCGCTATGAGTTGCATCTACGTATTCTCCGTATCATACAGCCTGCAGCACCGATGATTACTGCACGTTAGCATAAAAAATCCCGATGTTTAAAACATCGGGATTCTTATTTAAATTAATACTTGCGTTTTCTTGCAGCCTCAGACTTCTTCTTACGACGAACGCTGGGTTTTTCGTAGTGCTCACGCTTTCTAACTTCAGCAAGAGTACCTGCTTTTGCACATGATCTCTTCCATCTCTTAAGAGCGCTATCTAAGGATTCGTTTTCTTTTACTCTAACTTCTGACATTCTATTTTCCCTCCCTTCAACTCTAACACCGGTTGACGGAAACTTATAAGTACTTTTTTTAGACTGCATCAAAACGATGCAACTCGGTTATTATACAACCATGTATAAATTCTTGTCAACATTTTATTTAATAACCTTTTTGTCAACTTCTTCTGTAAGCATTTCAATAAACTCATCAAGAGACATTGTCTTCATTGCATTTTCCTTGCGAGCACGTACACTTACCGTACCTTCTTGCATCTCGCGATCTCCGCAGACAAGCATATAAGGAATCTTCTGAACTTGTGCTTCGCGAACGCGGTAACCGATCTTTTCATTACGGTCGTCAAGTTCTGCCCTGAAACCTTTATCCTTAAGCTTCTTTACAACTTCTGCACAATAATCTGATTGATTTTCCATAATAGGCAGAACTCTTACCTGCTCAGGCGCAAGCCATGCGGGGAATGCGCCGGCGTATTTCTCGATAAGCAATGCAAGAGTACGCTCATAGCAACCAAGTGACGTACGATGGATAATATACGGATTCTTCTTCGTGCCGTCTTTATCAACATAAACCATATCGAAAAGCTTTGCAAGCTGCAGGTCAACCTGAATTGTAATAAGTGTATCTTCTTTACCGAAAACATTCTTAATCTGAATATCAAGTTTAGGACCGTAGAAAGCAGCCTCTCCCGCCTGTTCTGTATAGTTGATTCCCATGTGATCAAGAATATTTCTCATAATATCCTGTGCATCGTTCCACTGCTCATCTGTTCCGATATATTTCTCTCTATTATCAGGATCCCACTTAGAGAATCGGTAAGAAACGTCCTCATAAAGGCCCAACGTCTTGAGCATAAAGTTTGCCAGATCCAAACATCTTGCAAACTCATCTTCGAGCTGATCCGGACGGCACATAAGGTGACCTTCTGAAATAGTAAATTGACGAACTCTGATAAGGCCGTGCATCTCTCCTGATGCTTCATTACGGAAGAGCGTAGACGTCTCTCCGTATCTTAAAGGAAGATCTCTATAGCTTCTTGTTTTTGTAAGATATGCCTGATATTGGAACGGACACGTCATAGGTCTTAATGCAAGAACTTCTTCTGTATCTGACTTCGCCGGATCACCAAGAACAAACATACCGTCAAGGTAATGATCCCAATGTCCTGATATTTTATATAAATCAGACTTCGTCATCAAAGGAGTCTTTGTACGAAGATATCCGCGTTTTTCTTCTTCATCCTCTACAAATCTCTGAAGAATCTGAATAATCTTTGTTCCCTTAGGCAGAAGAATCGGAAGACCTTGGCCAATAACGTCTGACGTTGTGAAAATCTCCAACTCACGCCCAAGCTTATTATGATCTCTCTTCTTAGCCTCTTCAACCTGCTCTAAATATGCGGTAAGAGCCTTTTTATCAAGGAAGCTTACGCCGTAAATACGCTGAAGCATCTTATTCTTCTCATTGCCTCTCCAATAGGCTCCGGCAACCTGAGTAAGCTTAAATGCACGAACTCTGCCTGTATCCGGAAGATGCGGACCTGCACAAAGGTCTACGAACTCTCCTTGTTTATAGAAGGATATCTGTGCATCCTCAGGAAGATCATTTATAAGCTCAATCTTATATTGTTCACCCTTCTCCTCCATAAAACGAACAGCCTCATCACGGGGAAGCGTAAATGCTTCGATAGGATATTTAGCCTTAATAATCGCCTTCATCTCACCTTCAATCTTTTCAATAATATCAGGTGTAAAAGTCGTGTCTATATCAAAGTCGTAGTAAAAACCATTCTCAATAGCAGGACCTATAGCAAGCTTTGCTTCCGGGAATAATCTCTTTACAGCCTGTGCCATAACGTGGGATGTTGTGTGTCTGTACACCTTCAATCCTTCTTCACTATTATCTTCAATCTCGCGGATTGAACCATCACTCATTGTAATCTGTACCATAAAAGCGCTCCTTTCTATATGCTGCTTATATAAATATATATTTACCATCCTTCCGGACGATAATGATTCACTATACTCTTTTTAGTGAAAAAAATCAATGCTTTTCACACAACTTCACCAATATTCCTTATAACCTCGCCTGCAATAACAAGGCCGCAGGCAGACGGCACAAAAGATAGGCTTCCAAGCGGCATCCCGGGCATCGTTGAAGGACGCGGTATTTCAGTCGAAAAAGCAACCTTAAGGCTCTGGATCCCCTTCTCACGAAGTCTGCGGCGCATTACCTTTGCAAGCGGGCAGTTGGTGGTCTTATAAATATCAGTAATCGTAAATAGTGACGGATTAAGTTTATTTGCAGCACCCATACTGCTTATAATATTTACACCTGCTTCCGTTGCCTTACAAATAATGTAAATCTTGTCATCAACAGAGTCTATGCAGTCTACAACATAATCATACTGTGAAAAGTCAACCGTATTTATCCTGTCATACTCTTCTCCGAAAGAAGCCTTAATAACGTTCACGAGGCAATGGGGATTGATATCAAGCATGCGTTCCCGCATAACGTCAACCTTGTTCCTTCCCACAGTAGAATTCAAAGCCACCAGTTGGCGATTAATATTGGTAGGATTTACAATATCAGGATCGATAAGAGTGAAGCTTCCTATCCCGGCACGACACAGCGCCTCCGCACAATACGAGCCCACTCCGCCTACTCCAAGCAAAAGGACGTTCGCATTCTTTATTTTTTCAACTGCCATTTTACCAAGCACCGCTTCAGTTCTCAGGTACATATCTTCCATTACTTACATCTTCTCACTTTTTTTAAATTATATATTGCGTACAAAACAACTACTGTAACAATTGAAATACATAATCCGGCCTGTTGTCCCGGCGCATAATATTTCATCGTTACAAAATGCTCACCTGAATCTGCCTCAAAGGCCATAAAGCCTGCTGCAGAACGAGTTTGTACAGCCTTGCCGTCTACCGTTATATGCCAACCGTCATCGTATGGAATCGAAGTGAAAATCACCTGATCGATATCGTTTGTTACCGTACCCTCAACATAACCTTCTGACCACTTGTTTACGTGCATACCTCCTTGAGCAAGCTTTGCCGCTTCCTGTGAGAAAGTGTGTATGTTAAACATATAAAAATCATTTTGATCAGGATCAAAATTTTTATTTGAATTAGACAAGCTCACTTTAATCTCGTCACCTTGGTGATAATAGCCCATATATATAAGGCAATCCAGCTCTGCTGAATACAGCCGGCAAAAATATTTGTCGTTAACAGTCGCATCACTGCGGGGATAACCATTATTTGGAATTGTAGCATATAAGACACCGTCGCAAGTGGCTTCTATGGTATAAGTATACGTGTAACCGTCCTTTACACAATCGTAGTCAACCGGAGATAAATACACATTGTGACTGCCTGTCATGGCATTGAGTAATTTATTCTGATTTACAACAAAATCAGAAGATAATCTGTAATCCATAATCTCAGCGTTAGCGCTAAATGCAATAGGCAGAGCATATTGATTTCTGTAAAGAGTAAAACCATCTTGCGAGATAACCGTCTCATACTGTTTTTGCGGAATGTTATTAAATTCCAGTACCTTTATATCCGGAAACTGCGAACCTGCGCTATCAGGTACAATAATATATTTCGTGGACAAAATCATATCAGTCACAAGACTGCCGCCAAAGGGAGCGACCCAGTAATAGTAATCTCCGTATCCAAGATCTGACAGCATATAATTGACGTCGGCATCAAAAGCAGAGCTATAATGGCTAATCGAAGAATACCCGAGCCCTATCGGTTCGTTAAAACTTTGAAAAGCACTCTGCCCTACTCTGAACAGTCGGCCGCCACTGTCTTTCTCCGCAGCTTCTATCATCTGTTCCATGGCAACGTAGTATTTTTTATGTTGCTCAGAGGACTCGTAAAAATGAGCACCGTCTATCCCTTCAAACATCGCATTTGCATGGCGCGATATATCGTAAGTCGACGTGACGCATATGGTTACAAAACATACAATGTATACTATAGCTTTCTTTTTGTAATTCATCAAAAGCATCAATAGTGCACAGACTGTAAAAAGTGCCAACGTGATATTTATGTCCTCTGTTTGTATCGATGGATTTGTAGACTTTAACGCAATTAAACATATCATTGTAAAAACGGCGATTGCAGCCACGAAGAAATGCCACGGAATGTCTTTTATTCTGTCAAAAGCAACAGCTGCCGCATATATTATTACGAAAAAAAACAGAAAGCTGAATCTAAACGGGAACCAGTTTGGTTTTTGAAAAACATGCCATGCATAATTTAAAAGTGTCAGACAAAAAGAGGAAATAAAGAAGGCCGTTATAGCGATAAGAAGCAATTTTTTTTGCATTTTGATGCTTTTTACAAAGAAAAAACCAAGAAACATTACCATTACAACCACGCCGCAATAGAAAAAAGGCATTCCGTTATTTGTTATACTGTCATATACGCCGTTAAAGAATTTGATCAGCATATCCTTGCTGTCGAAAGCAAACGGAGCTTCTTTACTTTGCTTAAAAAATGTTGCAAACAAAGATGACTCTCCGCTAAGTTTCCCTTCAAAAAGCGACGAAACAGTAGGAATAAGAAGCCACGCACCAAGGCCTATTGCTGATATAACAGAGAACAGGAATTTACCGCTTTTAACCGCTTTAAGCTTTAATGCACTATCTTTTTCAGTAAACAGTCTATATAAGAAATAACACGCCGAGAAAATCCCGCATATATACGCCATATAGTAAGTAGATATAAACAAAACGGCATATGAGACGGTAAGCAGTCCCCACTTACCGGTGGTTATTAAGCGATCGATCAGAAGCAATATTAAAGGTAGCCATATAACTGCATCTATCCACATCAGGCACATAAGATATACCAAATTATATGACATCAAAGCATAAAACGTTGAAAATAACACACACACGTGACACTTAAGCCCTCGTGATCTTAGATACAAAGCAAACGTAAGGCCGCACAATCCTACTTTTAAAACTGTAAGAAACAAAATACCGGACGCCATATGCTCGTTTGGACATAAAAGCGTAAGCCATGATAAAGGACTTGCAAGATAGTAAGCAAATACGCCTACGTAGTTTGTCCCAAGCGCTTTTGACCATGAAAAAAACACACTGTCCTGATCCGAGAAATTTTTAAGACCTTTATAAAATTGCGAATATTGCCCTGCCATATCCATGGCAAGCAAAGATTTTGATCCGTCACCAAACGGAGCAAAACCGTAATGCATGAAAACCAGCAATAAGATCAACGCCGGTATTGCAAAACTAAAAAAAAGAACGTATGTTTTTTTTCTTTTAGAGTCCAAAAAGTTCATTTTGACAGTTAAATTACAATATCATATCCGCCTGCGCCATGTTGAAGAGATCTGTTTACTCTTGAAATAGTCGCAGAGGATGCACCTGTTTTCTTTTCAATTTCTGAGAAAGTCATGTTTGCCTTGAGCAAACGTGCAACTTCAAGACGTTGAGCTACTGTATTTAACTCCTTAATTGTAAATACGTCTTCAAAAAATTTGTAGCACTCATCTATATTTTTTAATTTCAATACGGCATTATAGAATTTATCTAAATCTTCTTTTTCAAAATCGTTCATGTTAGTCTCTTCCTGTGTCATTGCTTAAAAATATTGCTGAGAAATGCCTTTGCTTTTTCAGATTGGGGATTATCTATTACCTGAGCCGGTGTGCCCATCTCCTCTATTACACCGTCTGCCATGTAAATAACCTTGTCTGCTACGTTTCTGGCAAATTCTATCTCATGTGTTACTACAATCATTGTACTGTCTGATGATTTAAGGCCCCTTATAACTTTCAATACCTCGCCGGTAAGTTCAGGATCAAGCGCCGAGGTAGGCTCATCAAAGCATAATATCTCAGGCCTCATCGCAAGAGCTCTTGCGATTGCAACTCTTTGTTGCTGACCTCCCGATAACTCACAGGGATATGCCTTTTCTTTTTCTAACAGTCCTACTCTATCAAGAATTTTTATAGAGTTGTTATATATATCTTCTAATATCTTCTTTTTGTCAGCTTTGTAATCAGGCCGTTCTTTTGCTAAAAGCTCCTGAGCAAGTGTTATATTTTTAATAACTGTATACTGCGGAAACAGATTAAAAGACTGAAAAACCAAACCGAAATGAAGTCTTTTGGTTCTAATATCCTTCTCATTCATCGTATCCGGTCTTGACGGATCGAGCAGCAGCTTACCATTAACGTATATTTCTCCGCTGTCAGGCGTTTCAAGAAAATTCAGACATCGAAGAAGCGTGGTCTTTCCGCTGCCTGAAGAACCTATAATCGCAAGCACCTCACCTTTTTCAAGTGAAAAATCTATGCCTTTTAAAACATTATTTGAGCCGAAGCTTTTTTTAATACCTTTTACTTCTAAAACTGACATTTTTATATCCTCTATTATTAACGGTAATAATCCAATTTTTTCTCAACTTTACTAAACAATACTGTAAGAACACCGCAGAATAGCAAGAAGAATACTGCTGTGTAGAAAAGTGGCCAAATAATGCCGTCTGCCGCATATTCATTTGCGGTCATCATAATCTCGCCTACTGCAATAACCCTTGCAAGAGACGTGTCTTTTACTAAAGTGATAATTTCATTACCCATAGGCGGTACAATTCTTTTAACAACCTGCATAAGTACAACTTTAAAGAATACCTGAGACTTTGTCATACCAAGCACCTGGCCTGCTTCGTATTGACCTTTCGGTATACTTTCAATTCCGCCTCTGTATATTTCTGAAAAATATGCGGCATAGTTGATAATAAAAGCAAGAAGCGCCGCAATCATTCTGTTATTAATCGTTATTCCGAAAATGGAATCCGGGTACACAATTCCGAATAATAACCCCGGACCGTACATAAATATAAAAAGCTGGAGCATCAAGGGCGTACCCCTGATGATCCAGACAAACGTTCTGACAAGCCATTTTAACGGCTTAAATTTTGACATTGAACCGAAGGTCATCAGTAAACCAAGCGGTATTGCACATAATAATGTGATTACAAAAATTACAACATTCTCTTTGAATGCGGTCAGCAAACTAAGTGTAACATTGCAAAACGACTCAAAAGTCATAAAAGAAGACCCTCCGGTTAATAAATAATTATTCTACGATAAGCAGATCCTGAAGCTTATATTTAGCAGCAATCTCAGCAAGCTTGCCGTTCTCTGCCAAAGCCTTAATAGCTCCGTTTACTTTTTCAAGTGTTTCGGGACTATCCTTTCTGAAAGCAATACCGTACTGTTCGGGACTGAATTTTTGTGAAGTTACAACAAGGTCCGTATAGCTTGTGCCCTCACCGATAGAACCGATTGACATAACGTAGTCAACAACTGCTATATCAGCAGTACCTGCAGCAACCTCCATAAGAGCTTTTGCCTGTGTATCAACTGCTGTAAACGTAGCATCCTTGAACATCTCATTTGTTTTAGCAACTTCTTCACCTGCTGATTTTGTTTCTGCAACAACCTTGCTTCCTGCAATATTAGCCTGATCGTTGTACTTCTCAAGATCGGCTGCTTTAACTACCATAACCTGTCTGTTTTCAAGATAAGGAATAGAAATGTCCATATTGGCTTTACGTTCATCAGTAATTGTCATACCGTTCCAAACACAGTCAATATTCTTAGCTTTAAGTTCCGTCTCCTTTGAATTCCACTCAATAACCTGGAATTTAGCCTTGATACCTAACTGCGCGCAAACAGCCTGAGCAAATTCTGTCTCAAAACCTACAAGGTCTTTCTTAGCTTCGTCTTTATAATAGTTCATAGGAGCAAAAAGTGTAATACCTACAACGAGTTCTCCCTTTCCCTCAATATATTCCCAATCTTCGCTTGAAGAACAACCGGAAAACATTGTAACTGTAAGCATGGCAACTAATAAAATGGCAACTAACTTTTTCATGTTAAACCTCCAAGAGTAATTTATGTTCCGATATTTTAGCGCTTTAATGTGCTAAAGTCAAGTACTAATCAAAAAGTTTTCCGGAAGAACATTTCCTCCGGAAATTTCTTATTATGCTTATACTATTAAAGGTTAGCAGTATCCTCTACTACATAAACGTGTGATCCGGGCTCGGCATGGTAAATCTTACCTCCCCACTGAACTTGAGCTCGCGTTCCCACAGGCAACGTAACGTATAAAGAAAGATTGCCATAACGGCGCACCCATTTCACCTCAATATCACCTTTTACAGATGCATACGTTGCATTGGCATAATTCATATCTGCAGGTACATAAGGTTTGATTTCAACGTATGATGCAGCCTCGTCCTTTACCTTTATTCCGCAAAGATATGCAAAGCACCAATAATCCACAGCTCCGTACATAGGATGATTATGTGAATTCATACTTGGATTTTTCTTCAATTCAAAACGTTCCCAGATTGTAGTAGCTTCATTATTGATCATTAATCCAAAAGACGGATAATCTGTCTTTGTCATGATTGCATAAGCATCTTCGACGTAACCGTATTCACAAAGCATTTCAAGTAAATATCTTGTACACAGATTACCTGTTGTAATGCAATAATTATTATTCACAAGTTCCTCGTGAACAACCTTGATAATTTGCTTTCGGTCTTCTTCCGGCGCAATACCTGTGAAAAGTGAAAAGACCTGACAAGCCTGAGAGCCCGTTGCAAATTTATACGTACTTTTATCGTAAAATTCCTTAATATACGCAGCTTTTATCTTATCTGCAAGATCGTTATAACATATAACATCATCTTCAAAGCCTAAGAGCTTTGCCATGTTCACAAGCATTTTACAGTTAAAATATGAATACCCTGTAGACATCAAGCGCCCGGGCGTAATCTTTGAATATGCATCCTCCTCCGATCGGCAGACAAAGGAGGGCGAAGCCCAGTCTCCGTAGTATGAATAGTTTACTATATATTCGTCACTGCGGTTAAGAAGCGTTTCCTCCCATAGCTTAAAGCCACTGTACCCTTCCTTGATAATATCAATATTTCCTGTATGTAAATATGCATTCCATCCAGCGATCAAATATGACGAGCATACAGGATCCGTAGGCCTTTGGCCGTATATATAAGGAGCTGTACACGTAATACCTGCTTCTGTCTGCGAGTCTTTAATATCTCTAACAATTTTCGGAAAAATATGGCCGACGTCAAAATTATACGGAGTCGAGTCATATCTTACCGTGGCGTCATTCATCCATCCCATGCGTTCATCTCTTTGAGGACAGTCAGTAAGAACTCCGTGAATATTGGACTTCTCAGTTTGCACCGAATTCTTATGAATCTGGTTAATCATTGTATTGCCGCAAACAAAAGAGCTGGTGCTTGCAATATCGGAATACATTGCTACCGCAATGATTTTCTCCTTCTCAAAGCCGTCTACAGCCGTATCATAATTCTCTATCTGAGCATACCTGAAACCGTGATACGTAAATATCGGCTGCCAATAAGGTAAATCCTTACCGTTTCCGTCTGCAATATAGCTATCCGTGCATTTTGCTCCCCTGAGCGGGTCCATAAACAACGTACCGTCTTCTTTGATAAGCTCTGCATATTTTATAATAATTTTTTGACCTGCGTTTAAACCGTCAGGTAAAGTCAATTTACATAAGCCGGCCATATTTTGTCCGAAATCGCAAATATAAACAGGCTTTCCTTCGATATATTTCTTAAATACCCCAATAGGCTTATATTCTTCTTGTTCGCGTATCGGTGCAATCTCCTGCACGTTCATTTCACAACAAGGTGCATCTGTTACGATTACGTTTCTTTCATCTGCTTCTGCTTCCAATCTTGCATCATATTGTTCACCGTCAAACAAGTTATTGAAAACAATCGGTCCGTATGATACTTGCCACGTGTCGTCACTGATAATCGACGTAGTTGAAGTAGGCGTCTTATTTATAATCACGGCAGTCATTGCAGGATTACCGTCTAACGCTATCTTCCTGTGTCCTGTTGCAAGTCTGACAAAATCACTGTTTATTCTTCTCCAGCCGTCTCCGACAACGACCGTTATATGATTTAAACCATTAACGTAATATTTTTGTACGTTTTCACTAAGAACATACGTGCATCTTGCACTATAATCAGTATGAAGCGGTTGCAATACGGCATCATCCACTTCATGTCCGTTAATATATACTTTATGATAACCGATACCGCATACACAAAGAGCAGCATACGATATATCATCCTTGTTTAACGTAAAATCCTTTGTAAAATACATAGCCTTAGAACAAGGTTCATAAGAATCTATAATCCATTTTGCCGGCCAAGTATCGAATTGACCAACTACAAAGCGCTGCTTGAACACATTGCTTTTATTATTATCATTGTCTGTAACACAGAGGCGTACATATAGATTTTCACCATTCGTCTCATAAAAAGCCGGTAAACGCACATCACACATATCTGCAAGACGGCATTCTTGTTTATTGCTTTGTACGTAGCCGGAACTCCATACTGTTTTATCGCCCGCCATGTCTTTTATAAAAATGCTCAATTCGTATCCTGCTTGTTTGCTCTGAGTATTGCCAAAAGAAGTTAGTTTCCACGTAAACGCCGGCTTTGCTGTAGCAGAAATACTTCCACGTCCATAATTCATCCTTATATCGTTAATTTTAAGCATATAAGCCCCCTGTTAAAACAATTCAAGGCACTTACAAACGCAAGTGCCTTATAAAAATCTTATAAAAAATAATTATTAGTTTTGTTTCTTTGTTCCGCAATTAGCGCAGAATTCACCTTTAATCACTTTGCCGCAGTTAGGGCAGATAGAATTAACCTTTGCAGCATCTTTGCCTACAACAACGGGAGATACGATTTTGCCAACAATTGAGTTGCGGAAATCTTTGCCGGAGAGCAGTGAAATAACAGACAATGCACAAAGGGCAATAACACCGATAGCAAGGATAAACATAATTACTTCAACAACTTCACCAAAAGTATCTGCTTCAATACGTTCAACGAGCTTAGCATGTTGCTTGATGTATTTCTCCAGCTTCTCACCGCTGTAATCCTTAATCTTCTCCTCAAGACCCTCAAGTCTCCATGATTGAATCTTGCTGATTATTCTATCAAAAATAGTAAATACAACCTTTACTGCAGAATATGCAAAATATAAACCAACTGCTCCCGTAACAGGAATAATTGCCTTGTTATCTTCTTCATTCTTTGCCAAAACGATTGTGAAAAGCATCAATCCGATAAGAATTAATACAGAATACGTAATTGAAACGAAAAGCATTACACCAAGTAATACGTAAGCAAGAATTGCAATTAAATTAATACTTCTTTGTACCTTATTCATTGTAAAAACCTCCAATGTAATTTCTTCGTCTAATTATATCAATCAGGTTATCGCAAAGTCAACACAATTCTTATCTATTTCAAACCATTGCTCTTGCCTTTTTTCTTCACAGAGGATATACTGTTTTCAAGGCCGTGGCGGCAACTTGGTTACAAATTGAATATAAAGGAGGCAATGTATGCAAGTCCGATTATGGGGCAGAGTTTTCCTGCTCAGTAAGAAGAAGTGTATTTTTTTATTGTTGCTGCTGCTTGTTGTTTGCGCGATTATAGGTTATGCATTAATAGTATATAATAAACCTTCCGGTTCCGTATCCGATAGCGACAAACCGGAGAACACGATTCTCTTTATCCCCAAAGCTACTTTGTGTCCCACACCGTATCAAAGTAATGAAGCTGAGACAAGATATGCAATTCATCTGACAGGCTGTATTGTTAACCCGGGGGTAATATACGTCGCTCCCGGTGAAATACTGTACGATGCTATTATCTTGGCAGGAGGATTTACTGATGATGCCGATACAGAAGCGGCCAATCTTGCCATGAAGATATCCGACGGAATGCAAATAAGAATTCCGTCAAAGAAAGACGCAGATAAGACATGGCTCATTAGCCCCGGTATCAGCGGTAATCACTCCGATCCTCCAGATGCAGATCAAGGCGAAAACAGTAAAATGGTTAATATAAATACTGCATCTGTAGCTCAGCTTATGACATTAAGCGGAATAGGAGCAAGCACGGCCAAATCAATAATATCATACAGAGAAGAAAACGGTCCGTTCTTACGAATTGAAGATATAATGAACGTGCCCGGTATAAAGGAAGGTAAATATAATAAAATAAAAGACGACATATGCATATCGTCTTAAAATATTAGAAATTTACTTTTGAAGCTGCATCCTGTTGGGCATCTTTTTTTGATTTTCCCTGCCCTTTTTCAATAATTTGCAGTGAATTAATTGTAACGTATACTTTTGCATAGAAAGTTTTCTGGTGGTCCGGTCCTTCTGAATCATATATTTCATATCTTACCATGCCGCCGGCAGCCGTAACTTTCTCTTGCAAAGCCGTCTTATAGTCAATTTTCCGGAAAGTAGCTGCATGTCCCCTTATAACGTCTTTCATGCCAAGATTGTCAAGAAGGACGCGAGAAACAGTTTCTAAATCAGAATCCAGAAATACAGCAGCAAGGATGCTTTCAAAGCAGTCTGCCTGAATTGATTCCTTCTCTGCTCCGCCTGTCAGCTTTTCACCTACTCCGAATCGCATGTACGACGTGAGATTGATTTTCCTTGCCATCTCTGCAAGTGTTCCTTCGCAAACAACACTTGCCCGGAGCTTCGTCAAATCGCCCTCTCTCATATATGAGTAATTATCGTATAAGTATCTGCTGACAACAAGACTAAGTACTGAGTCACCTAAAAACTCAAGCCTTTGATTGCTAACACAACTTCGCTCATTCGCGTATGAAATGTGAGTAAGCGCCGTAAACGCTAATTCACGTTTGTGAAAAACATGTCCGACGGCGCTTTCTAATTCAGAAATATCTATCATCATTTTAAAGATTTTACGTACTCTACTGCATCTCCAACTGTAGCGATTTTCTCTGCATCGCTATCAGGAATCTCAACGTCAAATGCATCCTCAAGAGCCATGATAAGCTCTACGATATCAAGAGAGTCTGCGCCAAGATCTTCTACAAAAGAAGATTCTAACGTAACCTGACTTTCCTCTACTCCTAATTGTTCAACAATGATGTCTCTGATTTTTTCAAACATAATATAATTTCCTTTCTGCTTTTATCGCAATTGTTAAATATTGTCCTGGAGAATCTCACTCTCATCATGAGACATATTCTCAAGTTCTTTTTTTATGTCATCCATATAAGTAGAACGTGCCAACGCGTCCGCCTTAAGGATTACATGCTTAATTGTTTTGGCAGTGGAGTTACCGTGACTTTTAATAACAAGCCCATTTACGCCAAGGATAGGGGCTCCTCCATTTACATCAGGATCCAGCGTTTTCTTAAAGGCTTTAAAACCTTTTTTTAAAAAGAGAGCACCGATTTTAGTGAAAAACCGCGAAGTAAAAACATCTTTTACTCCGGATAAAAAGAAATCAGATGCGCCTTCTATTAGTTTGAGTATTACGTTTCCGGTAAAGCCGTCTGTGACCACAACGTCTGCTGTACCCAACAAAATATCTTTGCCTTCAACGTATCCTACGTAATTAACATTGGAACCTTTAAGAAGATCGTTTGCTTCATTGACAACAGAAGTTCCCTTGCCTTCTTCAGTTCCTACGTTTACAAGGCCGACTTTCGGATTGTCCGTCTCAAATACAGCCTTCATATAAGCAGAACCCATATAAGCAAATTGTTGATAATGTTCCGGTCTGCAAGTCATATTAAGGCCTGCATCAATCAGAAGCACTCTGCCTTTTTTACTTGGAATCACAGTGCCCAATGCCGGTCTGTCAATTCCCGGTATTCTCCTTAAAATCGTCACAGCTCCAACCAATAACGCGCCGCTGCTTCCTGTGGAAATAAAAACGTCTCCCTCATTATTCTTCAACATATTAAAACCTACAACCATAGATGAGTCAGTTTTGATTTTTATAGCTTTAGTAGGCTTATCGTTATTAGTAATTTCCTGTGTTGTATGTCTTATATGCAAGCGATCTTTATTATATTCTTCGTTGATAAGAATATTTTCTATAGCCGCCTCATCGCCAAGAAGTGTTACTTCAAAACCCTCTTGTATTTTTAATGCATCCAGTGCTCCACGTACCATTGCGTAAGGAGCATTATCTCCTCCCATAGTATCTAAAAGAATATTCACGAGCGATCGCATCCTTTCTCCTGCATTAAAAACTTACACCGAAAAACTTCTACTGAATTATTATATACCATAACCCATACCAAAGAATCCGATGTCCTTACAGACTTTACACTGCATCTGGCAACAAGTTTCACACCTTTATTAACGGTACTCTTGTATTTTATGTTAGCAACATTAATCAAGGCCGCCTTCATATTAGTGACTTTCATAGCAACATCTTCTGCCATAGAATATATATATTGTGATTTTACAATATCAGTACCCGGAAAACACATTTCTTCATTAGTGTTCATAACAGAAACACCTCGAACATTTTCCTCAATATCAATTATTTCAGAAATACCATCGCTGTCAGATACGTGCTTTTCTGCCACAAGCAGTACACGCTCACGAACCTCCGGTATTCCAAGAGTCATTCTGTCTAACCTGACGGTAGCAACGCTCACATTAAGAAAGACAGCAAGTTCACTGTCTGTCATAAACGGGGATTCTGCAATTTTATCTTTTAATTTATCATGTCTTATTTTCCTTGACTGTGAAAAAAAGCTCATGTAATCACTCTTCCTATTAATTTATTACCAGGTGATAATATTAACAGGTCGTAGTATACACGAACCACTTTGTAAAATCAAGATATATTTTTGCGTTATCAAATATCAATCGTTATCCTTCGTAGATAATAGGCTGCGACTGTTATACACGTACTGCGCTCCTGAAACAATTGTAAGAATAACAGCAACAAACAGAATAATATTACCTAACAAATATACAACACCTGCCAGTGAAATTCCTCGCAATGCCCAGTTCTCCGGTACGATGCCTCCTACCTGCAACGTTATTATAGCAATAGTTTGGAATACCATCTTAAGTTTACCCATAATCCCCGCAGGTATTACAACACCTTTACTTGCAGATATCATCCTAATAGCAGACACAATAAACTCGCGGGCAAGAATAATCAACGTTGCCCATAAATAAACGTCGCTTATCGTCATCAACGCCAGCAAAGCAGCTGTAACTAACAGTTTATCCGCAATTGGGTCAAGAAACTTTCCGAAATTAGTTACAAGATTATTCTTACGGGCAATATGACCGTCCAAAGCATCTGTAACAGACGCTATTATGTAGATAATCAGTGCAACAACATTTCTGTAATTGCCTGTGAAAAATGTTCCGGAGAAAATCTCATAATTCGGAAAAGGAAATGCAAAAAGAGCAAAAACAAGAACTAAAGCAAGTCTTGATATCGTTAATTTATTAGGTAAATTCAAAAGAAAACATCCTTTCTTATGTATTCTGCTTCATTATACAACAATTAAAGTATATGTCAAAAACTTTTAACCGGTATTAAATCTACGTCCTGTATTAAATTCAGGTTGTATTGTTCGCACAAAGTTGTAGCTCTCCTTAGAGTTTCCGGTTCGTTAAGCGCCTGCGGCTTGTGAGCATCTACGCCAAATATAATAGGAACTTTAGTCTCCCCTGCAATCTGCAAGAACAAATCACTTGGATAGTGCCTGCCAGAGGAAAGTCCCAGAAAATTTAACTCCAAAGGCATATCTGATGCTACTGCCTTTTGACACAAACGCAGATATTGTGTCTGCGCAAAAGAGTCATCAGCCGTACATTTAAGTAAATCCGGATGTGCAATATACGTAAAATAACCTGTATCTATAGCTTCGATTAATTCATTTACGTACTCTTCCAAAATAGACTTATTGTCTGTGGGTCTGCCGGAGTAATGGGCACCTATTTCGTTTTCAATAAAGTGTTGCCCTAAGATAATATAATCAACAGGAAAACCTTTATAGAAGTCTAATAGCTTATCAAAGTAAGCCGGATAATACTCTGTCTCAAAACCTATTTTTATGTCGATTTTATCTTTATATTCCTCTTTTAATTTTAAAAGTGTATCAAAATAATCCTGAGTCAGTTCAGGACGCATACGAAATGAAGAATAATAACTTCCGGGAAAAAAATAAGGAGTGTGGTCAGAAAAGCCCAAAACCTTCAAACCTGCAGCTATCGCGCATTCTATATATTGTCTCTCATCAGGTGCTGCATGGTTACATCTGTGCGTATGTGTATGATAATTGCAATACATTAATCTGTCATCTCCCTTGTATATACAATCTTACCGGTCATATCATACTCCTCTGAAATCAAGATTTCAACGTCCACGTACTCACCGATTTTAACAGGCATTTCATCTTCGTTCATCATATCTATAGCTTGGTTTTCCGCAATAAAATATATATAGCCGTCAACCTCAGGCGCCTGCATATACGATCTTCCGTAATAAAAAATCCCGTCTTCGCTAACGCCTTCGACAAGCACACGCACAACTTTTCCTATAAATTCAGCATTTTTCTTTTTTGATACGGCTTGTTGTATCTCCATTATTTCGTTATACCGTTGTTTTTTTACTCGAGCCGGAACTTGACTCTTCATAGAATAGGCTTTCGTTCCCTCTTCCTTTGAATATTCAAACACTCCGAGTCTGTCAAATTCTATCGAACTGACAAAGTCTTTAAGTTTTTGAAAATCTTCTTGAGTTTCGCCGGGAAAGCCTACTATTAAAGACGTTCTCATTATGCAATCCGGTATTTTTCTTTTAAAATCCCTGAAAATCTTATATATGCTCTCGCTGTCACCTCTGCGATTCATAGCAAGCAGCACCTTGTCACTTATATGCTGGATAGGTAAATCCACGTAATGCATGACTTTCTTACAAGAAGCAAAAGCCTCTATCAATCCGTCTGCTACCTCGTCCGGATATAAATACATAATTCGGAAGTAAAAATCTCCGGGTATATTATCAATTTCATACATAAGCTTTGCAAGACACGGCTGTCCATAAATATCTTTTCCGTATCTGGAGGTATCCTGGGCTACTATAACAATCTCTTTTATTCCCTGTAAAAGCAGCCTTTTTATCTCACTTAATATATTCTCTATTGGTCTGCTTCTAAAAGGTCCTCTTATATTAGGAATGGCACAATAAGCGCATCTGTTGTCACAGCCTTCTGAGATTTTCACGTATGCTACGTTTTTGGGCGTAATAAGAATACGGTCACAATCTATGTAAGAAATGTCTAACGTCATATCATTAAAATAATCAAGTCGGCCTTCTACCGCATCAACAATTTTATCATAACCATTTATTCCAAGTATAACGTCAACCTCCGGAAGTTGTTGCTTTATCTCCGACGGGTATCTTTGCGCAAGGCAACCTGTGACTATCAGCTTTTTGCAGGTTCCTTCTTCTTTCAATTTGCCGCATTCTATTATTGTATCTATTGCTTCAGATTTTGCACTGTCAATAAAGCCGCATGTGTTGATAATTAATACCTGCGCGGCATGTATATCATTTGTCATCTCATGACCTGCCTGAGCCAGCAGTCCAAGCATTATTTCTGAATCAACAGTATTTTTTGCACAACCCAGAGATATCAATCCGATTTTCATTACTTCTGCTCCGTTTCTGACAAATTATCAATGTACTTTTTATATGCTTTGTTTACCGTTTCGTAACCAAAACCTTTTCGCATTAAAAATGTAAACATTTTATTCTTATCTTCCGTCTGTTTTGCTTTTTTTATAAGAAGCTTATATGCCGCATCAAAATCATCCAACTCGTACTCATTTAGTACACTCTGTACAATATCTGCGGGTATGCCCCTTACATTTTCAAGCTCGGCACGTATCATCAATACTGAAGAAGGCTTTAGCTTCATACTGGTATTTATATATTTCCGACAATATTCGTAGTCATCTAAATATCCCAGATCCTGAAGATATCTAAGTGCTTGATCAAAGGCTTCCGTGAAAAAAATATCCCAGTCATCCTTTTCAGTCTTATTTAATTTTTCCTGTGTATATTTCCTTGTTTGGGCCACGCTGCGTACGGAAGAGGCAACATAGCTTATCATAATCTTCCGGAATCTGGCAGACAGAACGCCGATACACAAAGACTCTATATCGTCTATCAAGCGATCTTCGTCGTATAAAAAGTGCTCAAAAACTTCCTCGTCAGAAAAGCCCAAAGACAATCCTGACGAGAATGTAATCATATAATCATATTTACCGTTCCCCTGCACTTTCGCACAAGATAAAACATATCCTTTACTCATTATTTACCGAGGCGGAATCAACAGCAGAATCTTTTGCTTTTGATTTTGCAAAGACTTCACGAACCTTTATCTCTATGTCATTCATAACGGCAGGGTTATCCTTAAGATACTGCTTTGCATTCTCTCTTCCTTGCCCGATTTTCTGTCCACCGTATGCAAACCATGCACCGCTTTTTTCCACAATATTATAATTGACAGCAATATCAAGAATACTGCCTGTCTTAGATATACCCTCTCCGTAAATAATATCAAATTCCGTTTCCTTAAATGGCGGCGCAACTTTATTCTTAACAACTTTAACTTTCGCTCTGTTACCGATTACCTCAGTGCCATTCTTGATAGCTTCAATTTTTCTTATATCTAGTCTTACAGATGCATAGAACTTAAGAGCACGACCACCTGTAGTTACTTCCGGATTGCCAAACATAATACCTACTTTCTCACGAAGCTGGTTTATGAAAATTGCGATGGTTTTTGATTTACTGATAACGCCGGAAAGCTTACGCAGAGCCTGTGACATAAGTCTTGCGTGAAGTCCCATATGAGAATCGCCCATCTCGCCGTCAATCTCTGCCTTGGGAACCAATGCCGCAACAGAGTCGATGACAATTACATCGATAGCTCCGCTTCTTACCAAAGCTTCTGCAATCTCGAGAGCTTGTTCTCCCGTATCAGGCTGAGATACAATCAAATTGTCAATATTAACACCTAAATTCTTCGCATACACAGGATCAAGTGCATGTTCAGCATCAATGAAAGCAGCTTCTCCGCCTGCCTTCTGCGCTTCTGCAATACAATGAAGCGCCAAAGTAGTCTTACCAGAGGACTCCGGACCGTAAACTTCTACAATTCGTCCTCTCGGAAGACCTCCTACCCCGAGAGCCATATCAAGCCCTAATGAACCGGTGGAAATGGTATCAATGTTCATATTGACGTTGTCGCCAAGCTTCATAACAGCGCCTTTACCGAACTGTTTATCTATCTGAGCCATAGCCATTTCTAAAGCTTTTTTCTTTTCTTGAGCTCTTTTCTCATCAATTTCAGCCATTTTATAACCTCCTGAATATCTTCAAAGCAAGCTGTATTATCATCTTTTCACAAAACAAATTTAACCTCTTGATTGTATACTACCAAGAGCCTTTATGTCAAGAAAATTCAATTTTTCCAAGGTGCTTGTCACACCTTGCAACGGTAACCTTTATAGTATCACCCACCGATATTTTTTCTTTACTTTTCTCACTTATTGCGACCATTTTCACAGGATCAAATATCATATACTCTCTCATATTTCCGTAGAAAAGTAATCCCTCTGCTCCGTTATCAAGTTTCGCAAATATGCCAAACGACGTTATACTTATCACAGTCGCTTCAAACTCCTGTCCTAAGAATCTTGTCATGTATTCGCATATTTTTATATTTGTCTCTAATGCCTCCATAGTCTGAGCACGTCGTTCCGTCTCAGAACAATGACTTGCAAGGGCTTCATTGTATGACGATATTCTTTTTCGTTCCTTCTCGGATAATTCTCCTTGCAAAGCCTTTTTGATTACGCGATGTATAAATAAATCAGGATACCGTCTGATAGGTGACGTAAAATGTGAATAATAGTCTGTAGCAATGGCAAAATGTCCTTCTGATTGAGTAACGTATTCCGCCTTGGGCATAGCTCTCAATACAAGTGTGTTGATAAGCAGCTTCTTTTCACTGTCTTTTGCTTTTTCCAGCAGTTTTTGAAGCTTGTATTCCGGCACATCGTCTTTCTTAATATCCAGCGTAAAGCCAAGGCCCCGCAGTTGCAGTGATAACTCGTCCAAACGTTCTTTTTCCGGATTTTTATGTTCTCTATACATGAACGGCACGTTCATTCTTGTAAAAAATTCGCTTACGGTTTCATTACACACAATCATAAATTCTTCGATTATGTTATGTGAAAAATCCGGAAATGCTTCTGTAATACCTACTACCTGTTTGTTATCATCAATCAGTACTTTTTTTTCCGGAAACTCAAAGTCTAAAGCTCCCATTTTCCTCCTCTTGGTATGAAGGATTTCAGCAAGTTGCTTCATCAGTTCAAGACGGTCAAATAAAGGATCTTCCTTTTGCTTTTCAGGCTGTGTATTTTCAAAAAGCTTTTTAATCTCATTATACGTTCTTTTATATTTTACTTTGATTATACTTTGGCATACTTTTCGATGTAACACTTTGCCTTTGTAATTAATCTCCATAAAAACAGATAAGGCAAAGCGATTTTCACCTATATTCAGGCTGCAGATTCCGTTAGACAGTTCTTTAGGAAGCATAGGAAGTACTTTGTCGGTGAAATAAACGCTTGTACCCCTCCGTCTTGCTTCTATATCAAGAGGAGAATCCTCCGTCACGTACTCGCTAACGTCGGCTATATGGACTCCGAGCAAATAATTACCATCTTTTGTTACTTCGATGCTGACGCCGTCATCAACGTCTTTCGTGTCTTCAGAGTCTATAGTAACTATATCCAGGCTGCGCAAATCCTGCCTTTTATGAGATGCCAGTTCATTAGTTATCACTTCTTCAGGAATTGTCTGATAAATGCTGCCGGCCTCTCTTAAAACATCATCCGGAAATGTATTATTGTCTTCAATAAACACGTCAAGTTCATCTTTGGTCAGAAGCTCAGGGTCATTTTTTATCTTACGTATCTGGGGTTTTCCCATATTTTTCCTTGAAAACCGAGGCTTTTGTATTCTTGATCTATGAATCCTATTTTTTTGTTTTTTGATTTTGTTTTTCTTTTTCACTATATTTCTCTCCAACGCAAAAAACCGTGCCGTTTGCGGCACGGTATATTTTATACTTATATGTGAAAATCTATTACATACCTGCTCTCATAAGTACACTAAGAACAACAGCTATAACTGCAAATGTAACAGATAAAACAATTGTAAGCTTTATCAAAAACTTCTCTCTGCTCATACCGCCCTTGCTCTTACCGTAGAAAGACTCTGTTTTCTCGCCTGTAATAGCACCGCCAAGACCTTCTGTCTTAGACTCTTGCATTGCAACAAGAACTATCAAGATAACGCATATAACTAAGTATACAATACCAAGTATTAACTTTAATGCTACCACTGATAACACCTCCAAAAATTGTGACTTGATGATTATATCATATCATATTAAAACATGCAAATATTATTTGCTATTTTGTCTTAAAACATTTCTTTTAATTTTACCGCTGGTAGTTTTTGGCAATTCATCCACAAAATCGATTATTCGTGGGTATTTGTAGGGGGCGGTAGTACGTTTTACGTGATTCTTTATTTCCGTTTTAAGCTCTTCTGACGGCTCATATCCTCTTGCCAAGACGACTGTAGCTTTAACAACTTGTCCTCTTACAGGATCCGGGGCTGCCGTTACAGCACATTCTAATACGCTAGGATGTGTCATAATCGCACTTTCAACCTCAAAAGGACCGATTCTGTATCCGCTGCATTTAATTACATCGTCTACTCTTCCGATAAACCAATAATATCCTTCTTCATCAAACCATGCGTTATCACCGGTGTGATAATCTCCGCCGGCAAACAAAGCTGAATTATCGTAGCTTGCGTATCCGATTGTAAGGCCGGTAAGGCGCTTTGCGGCAGCGTCACAAATTACGATCTCACCTTCCTCACCTATTTCACATTCTTTTCCTTCGCTATTACAAAGTTTAATATCAAAGGCCGGTGTCGGCTTACCTGTAGATCCCGGCTTTGGAGTTAACCACTTGAAGTTTGCAAGAAGAACCGGACCTTCTGTCTGTCCAAAGCCTTCATAAAGCTTATGACCGGTGATTCGTTCCCACTGATGAAATACCTCGGGATTAAGCGGTTCGCCTGCCATACAGCAATGATGAAGATATGAAAAATCAAACTGTTCAAGATCTTCTTTTATCATAAACCTATACATCGTAGCAGGAGCGCAGAACGTTGTAATCTTAAAATTAGACATTACCTTAAGAAGCTTAAAGGCGTCAAATTTGACGTGGTCATACCCCAGAACCGCAGAGCCTGATATCCACTGTCCATATATCTTACCCCATGAAAACTTTGCCCATCCGGAATCAGCAACTGTAAGGTGAAGTCCGTTTTCTTCTACACATTGCCAATATTTAGCTGTTACAATATGGCCAAGAGGATATGACTGTACGTGCTGAACCATCTTGGGCATACCTGTAGTACCTGACGTAAAGTAAATTATCATAAGATCGTTTGACATTACGTCTTCATCCGTACCAATCGGCCTGTTATAAACTGAATCCTGAGCAAGATATCCTTCACAATAATTAAGCCACCCTGAACGAATATCTGTATTTGCTATTCCTGAAGGTTTTTTTGTAGCTTCCATCTGAGCTCTATTGATTTTTTCACCGATAACAAGTGCTTTATGCTGAAGCGTCGGGCACTGAGCCTGAGAGTTCTCAACGTGATCAATTATATATTCATCAGGAGCGCAAATAATCATTTTAACACTCGCGGCATTAATTCTGTATATAAGATCCTTTTCAGTAAGCTGGAAAGTCGCCGGAATAATTACTACACCAAGTTTGTGAAGCGCCGTAACTGTAATCCAGTATTCGTATCTGCGTTTCATTATAAGCATGACACGGTCGCCTTTTTTTATTCCTAATGATTTGAAATAATTACACATTTGATTACTTCTATGCTTAATATCTGCAAATGTGAAAACATATTCTTCATAGGCATCGTCTTCCCGGTCGTTACACCAAACAAGAGCTCTCTTATCAGGCTCATTTTCTGCCCAATCATCAACAACGTCAAATCCGAAATTAAAATTATCAGGTACGTTTACTTTGTACTCTGCTTTAAAATCCTCATATGAATCAAACTCTATACGAGGAAGATATTTCTTTAATATATAATCCATTTAATCTACAACTCCCTAATAATATCAGAAAATAACTGTCAGGAATTTCGCATCCTTGCCATCAAGTGCCGTTTGTGCATGAGGCACCATAGGATCAAAATAGAAGCAATCGCCCTCATTTAATAAGTAATCTTTGCCGCCAAATATGATACGGACTCGACCTTCTACTACATAGTTAAATTCCTGACCGGTATGTGAAACGAGAGGCGGAATATTATATTCTGTTTCTTTACCTACAGTGACAATCATCGGTTCAATCTTTCTGCCAATAAACTTGTATGCAATACTTTCAAAATCATACCCTTCATATCTGTCAACCGATATTCCCTCTCCTTTTCTCACAAGAGAGCAATTAGCAAGCTTAGGCGAAACGCCTGTGAGTAATTCTGTTAGATCCACACCAAGCTGCGCTGCTACCTCGTATAGCACGCTGACAGGAAAATCCTTTTCCGCATTTTCGTATGCCTTATACAGTTCAATGTCAAGATTCATTTTTTGAGCCATTTCTTCAACAGTCAAATCTGATATTTCTCTTAATTCCTGAACTCTTGATGCTATTTCTTTTATCTTAACAGTGTTCATTTATTGCCTCCACATTTCATATATCTATTAACACTTGATTATATCACTGAAATCAAACGTTGCAAAGTAATCTTTAGGTGTTTCTGCCCTTCTAATTAGTTTTGTACTGCCGTCCATGCATTTCAGCAATTCCGCACTTCTTAGCTTACCGTTGTAATTATAGCCCATAGCATAGCCGTGTGCTCCGGAATCCATAATCGCAAGGATATCTCCGATTTCAATTTTAGGAAGCTGTCTGTCAATAGCAAACTTGTCGTTATTCTCGCAAAGGCCTCCTGTTACGTCATATAAGTAATCACAAGGCTCGTCTTCTTTGCCCATTACAACAATATGGTGATATGCTCCATATATTGCAGGTCTCATGAGATTTGCTGCACATGCGTCCACTCCGATATAATCTTTGTACGTTTTCTTCTCATGCAGCACCTTTGTAACAAGAACACCGTGAGGCCCTGTTATATACCTTCCCAGCTCTGTTTTTAAGTGTACCTTGCCTAAAGCAGAAGGAACAATAACTTCATCATAAGCCTTCTTTACCTGAGCACCTATATACTCGATATCCGGGCTGTTTTCCTCGGGTCTGTATGGGATTCCGATTCCGCCGGATAAATTTATATATTTTATATCAGCGCCGGTCGCTTTATTAAGCTCCACAGCTGTTTCAAAAAGAACTCTTGCAAGCGTTGGGTAATAATCGTTATTTGTCATATTACTTGCCAAAAATGCATGTATGCCAAAGGTCTTTGCACCCATTTTCATTAATTTTTTTAATCCTTCTACAGATTGTTCATGGGTAAAGCCATATTTTGCATCAGCCGGTCTTCCCATAATCGCATTATCAATTTTAAAATCCCCGCCGGGGTTGTATCTGATAAAAATATTTTCGGGAATACCGCCATTTTCTGCCAAGAAATCTATATGTGAAAAGTCGTCAAGATTAACAATAGCATCTAATTTACGTGCATATTTGAAATCTTCTGCCGGAGTTACGTTAGATGAAAACATTATATCGTCTGCACGGCATCCTAAACTCTGTGCTAACATAAGTTCTGTATAAGAAGAACAATCCACACCGCAGCCTTCTTCTAACATCATTTTTATAAGAAAAGGATTTGGGCAAGCTTTTACAGCAAAATATTCCTTGTATCCTTCGTTCCAGGAAAAGGCTTTTTGTAATCTGCGGATTCCCTCGCGTATTCCCTTCTCGTCATAAATGTGAAATGGAGTCGGATACTTCTCACATACTTCATCTATATATTTCTTATCAAAAAACGGTCTTTTCATTATTCTTCCTCCTCAGTTATTATGTTATCTATCGCTGTCCACAATTCCGGTATTCCTGTTTTCGTCTCTGCAGAGACCGGATAAACCGGCATCGAGTCCGGCAGACCTAAAGTCTTTTTAATTATCTTTATATTTTCCTTAACCTGCATTTTACTTATTTTATCTGTTTTCGTTGCAACCACTATGTATTCAAGGCCAGAAGCCAGTATCCAATTATACATTTTAATATCATCTGCACTGGGCTTATGTCTTACATCCACAAGCATTATCATAAGATATAGCCTGTCTCTTACGTTAAGATACTGCTCAATAACCTTCCCCCACAAATCCAATTCGCTTTTTGCACGCATCGCAAAGCCATATCCCGGCAAATCCACAAAATGAATTTCATTGTTTATATTGTAAAAATTAATCATCCTCGTCATACCCTGCCGAGAACCGCTGTAGGCCAGGTCTTTTCTGTTCACCAATGCATTTATCAATGAAGATTTGCCGACGTTAGATCGCCCGGCAAAAGCAATCTCGAGCAAATCACCCTCAGGATACTGTTTTGGGGAAACAGCCGATATAACAAATTTTGAATTTTTAACTGTCATATTACTTCCTTATTTCCTTATTAAAATCACTCACATGAGAAATTCTTCAAAAATGTCTTTCTGTGTATTTCACACATTCCCTGCTGTTTTATCGCATCATAATGCTTTCTTGTTCCGTACCCTTTGTGAGCAGCAAATCCGTATCCGGGATATTGCCTGTCATATTCAACCATCATTCTGTCCCTTGTGACTTTAGCAATAATTGATGCGGCAGCAATAGAAACGCTCAAGGCATCGCCATGTGTTATAGATACAGTCTTACATGGCATATCGTTTAATTTTACGTGATCTACAAATATTACGTCATAACTGGCCAGCTTATACCTTTTACCCTTTTCTTCCAGCATTTTTATTGCATTCTCGCAGGCACGGTGCATGGCCTCGTGCGTTGCCTTAAGTATATTGATACTATCAATCACTATATTATCTACAATACCAACTCCCCACGCAAGGCATTGATTTATGATTTCGTCATAGAGAAGTTCACGTTTTGCTTCGCTTAGCTTTTTAGAATCGTCTGCCGGTGGAAACGGTCCCTCAGACGGGAAAAAAACGCATCCAGCAACAACAGGGCCTGCCAGCGGACCGCGACCTGCTTCGTCTATTCCGCCAATAATTTTGGCACCATAAGAAGCATATTCCCGTTCGAATTTACACATTTCTATGTATTTTTCATCATTCATCTTCATTATCTTCTCCCAAACAATCTCGGTTATCCAAGGAAATTCTGCCAAATTTTGCCTTTCTGTAATCATCTAAAAGATACATAGAAGCTCTATACAAATCTACTTCTCCTTTTTTTACCAAGCAGCCTCTTTTTCGACCAAATGCCTCCAGCATTTCCAAACCTTCTTCAAATGTTGGAAATCCCCCGTAGGAGTTACCCTGTATGGAGTATTTTTCTTTCAGTACACCGGGATAATATTTGCTCATATATCGAATAAGATATATTGCTATTTCCTGAACGTCAAGAACATCGTTTTTAATTGCTCCCGTAGCAGCTAATTTATATCCAACTATTTGATCGTCAAATTTCGGCCATAACAAACCGGGAGTATCTAACAGATATATGTTATCTGACATTCTAAGCCACTGCTTGTTACGTGTCACTCCGGGCTTATCTCCCGTAACTGCAACGTTAGAGCCTGCTACTTTATTTATAAAAGACGACTTACCTACGTTTGGTATACCAACAATCATAGCTTTAATGATTGGCGCCTTTCTGCCTTTTTCCAAATATCTTGCGGTTTTATCTGACATAATATCATTTATAGCCTTGATTACGTCCTTGCTACCTCCACCGGTTTTACAATCTGTGAAAAAAATACGTTTTCCTTGCGACGCATAGTAGTTTGCCCAAAAGCTATTTTGTGTCGGATCTGCCAAATCCTTTTTATTACCAATTATTACACGTGGCTTATTTTGAATGAGCTTGTCTATCTCCGGATTACGGCTGGAAAAAGGTATTCTGCTATCTACTAATTCAACAACAACATCTACTAATTTCAAGTTCTCCGCAAGAAGGCGTCTGGCTCTTGCCATATGACCGGGAAACCATTGTATGTTTGAATTATCTCTTATCTCATTATTAAATTCTTCGTTGGACCGGTTCATTTTCTACTTGATTCCCTTCTTTATTTTCAAATGAATCTATAGGCGTGTAATCATTAATAGGATTGCCTGCCCATACGATATTCTCTAGCGTGTGCATATTCAATATGACATAGAAATCTGAAATCAGATTATAAGACACGTTTAATGTTTTTATCGAGAAATCTCCACCTAAACACGTTATATCCGTTATAATATTATGACTCAAATCCACGGTCTTGAGCTTAGTCATAAAACAAATCGGTGATATATCGTCAATGTAATTATATGCCATTTCAAGATGTTCTAAGGAAGTTAAAGATGCTATGTTTTTTATGTTTTTAATCCCGCAATCGTTAGCTATAATAGTGTTCAAAAACGGCAGCCTGTATAACATCTCAAGTGATTCTATTCCTCTCTCAACACCGGTATCATCAACGTATCTGTTAGAAGAAAGATCTACTGAAACCAAAGATACGCAATTTCGAAGCGATGAAATATCAGATACCCTATTATTTGTAACGTTTAATTCTTTAAGTACGGCCAATGACGACAAAGAAGAAATATCCGTTATCATATTTTCACGAAGATCTAATCTCTCCAGATTAATTAATGACTTTAAAGGTGTTATATCCAAACCGTTTCTGTTCGATGAATATAAAACATTGTAGTTCTTTCCAATGTTTAATTCCTTTAAAGACTTAAGATTAGACAGAGGTGTCAAATCATTAATTCTGTTTCCATATATATCCAAAAACTCCAGCGACGAAAAATACTTAAGTTCATCAACGTACATTATGCCGCAAACCCTAGCAGTCAAAGATTTAATTTGCTGTACGTCTGAGATAAGAATATTGCCAATATTCTTGCCCAAAGCCTTTCGTATAACCTTTTCAAAATTAGGATCTCTGAAGGTTATATCCTGCTGTCCTACGGGTGTCGGTGAAGCCTTGTTAGGATCTGCCGTGGCTACGGGAGTTACTATTGCCTCAATAGTGGGCTTTAGGCTACTCATTGCCTCTGTATCCGGTCTTCTATGGCATGATAAGCAAAATATCAAAATGGCAACTATCAATATTAAATTTATAAGAGCAGTAATCTTTTTTTTCATCTTATGTCCTTTTGTTAAGCGGCGATATCAACGGCTGTAATTCCCGTAAAATCACCTATCGTTTTACTATCTCCTTCATGCCAGATATATACTTTATCGTTTGATGAATACAATATATAATCTAAATTAGCATCGAAGAATACTTCTTTTGAAATGTTTTGGCATAATCTCGTGGCTCTGTCATTAATAACCAAATCAAGAGATAATTTATTTTCTGAGTATTTCCGACACAACAGGTATTCATCATCATCAAGGCCATACAGTCTGATTTCATTTGATATGTCAATTCTCTCTATATCGCCTTTTTTAAACAGAATGTAGGTATCATTCGATCCGTCATTTTTTTGATATCCCATTATTTTTTTGTTGTAATAGCTATATAGAAAGCCGGTGTTGTCGGATATTTTAGATATTTTCAAGGAGACGTCCAACACCTTATATCTGTTTAACGTGGCATCTTCGTTTCTGAAATACAACAATCCGAGAGATTCCTGGTAGAGAAACGTTGCATCTTTATCACACGTTATTTGTTTCTGCGGTTTACCGCCCTTACTTGACATGTATATAGTCGACGAATTTTCTCCTTGTACAGTATATAATATCATGTCATCTTTTTGTGAATAGTAAATGACGTTGGATATTTTCTCAGCCACTTTTAACAATTTTCCATTTTTAAAGTACATTAACCCAGCTGTAGTTCCGTCTACATCAGATACAATATTTGACAATAGATATTTAAATGCAACAGACTGGTTAGACTGTACTTTTTTATTAATAGGCTCAGTAATATAGGCTTCAGAGGAATTTTTAACCAACTGTGCCCCTTCATTTTTTGCCACAACATTACCCTTCAAGTCTGCAAAAAACAAGGTTCCGTCCTTTTTATAGCATACATATTCTGAAGATGTATCTATATAAAAAGATTTACCGGGATCTATGTTTTCAGCAATCTTTATAACCTTTGCATTGCGGTTGCAATATAATAAATCCATTTTACCCGTCTCTGCATTAGAATTATCAGCAAATAGAACTCCGTTTTCACCGACACAATATAAACTGTCAGTTAAAATATTAGACATAGATTTCTCACTTAGCTTAACATATTTATCACCTTTATAAAGATATAGGTACGCAGAATTATCAAGGCCAATAGTAAAAATCGCAGATCTATCTTCGAATAATATAAAAGAAGCACAATTATCAATTAACTGCTTCCTGGTATTAGCTGAAATATCATATTCAAATAATTGGTTATTCCTCAGGTAATAAACATTGCCTTTCGAAACATCATGTATAGATTGCGTCACAGAATCGTCAATCGGTAACACTGTATACGTATCATTTACAACGTACAAAGCTGCATCACTGTCGGTGAAAACAAAAGGAAAAAGTTGTACTCTGCCAACACCCATATCGTCATCCTGTGTAGGGTCTGTTATGTTTCCGGGTACTAATTCAAGAATTGATATAATAACAAATACAAAAAAAACAACGCAAAAAGCTATGACTGCATTTCTCTTTTTGTCGCGCGTTATATACGTTTTGATCTTATTTTCAGTCATTTGAAATCATACCCTTCTGAGCAGGTGCAAATTTATCATCTATTACAGATAAATCGTACGGTGTAGCTTGATATACATAATAATTAAGCCAATTTGAATATAACAGATACGCGTGACTTTTCCATTGAAACGTAGGTATGTTATCACTGTTGTTATCCGGAAAATAATTCTCCGGCATCCCGGTATTCAATCCTTTGGCCAAATCTCTTTCGTACTCATTTTTTAATGTATCTCGATCGTATTCCAAATGTCCTGTCATGAATATTTGACGTCTGTCGTGAGATGCGCAAATACATAAGCCGGCATCTTCAGATGTAGCAAGAATATCTAATTGCGGAGTTGCCTTTACTTCATCGATAGATGTAGTCGTATATCTTGAATGAGGTACATAAAAACAGTCGTCAAACCCTCTCAAAAGTCTTACAAATTCATTTTCAGACTTATGTTCAAATATGCCAAACAATTTCTTCTTTAGCAAATGTTTTTTTACTCCGTAATGATAATACATCCCTGCCTGCGCGCCCCAACAAAGATGAAGAGTTGTAGTTACATTTGTTTTTGACCATTCCATTACATCACATAATTCTGACCAATATTCAACCTGTTCAAACTCAAGTAATTCCACAGGCGCTCCGGTAATAATTAAACCATCATACTTAGAACCCTTTATATCATCAAAGCTAACGTAAAAAGAATTCAAATGACTTGCCGAAGTATTTTTAGATACGTGACTCTTAGGATGAATCAGTGTTACTTCCACCTGAAGCGGCGAATTACTGAGCAGCCTAAGAAGCTGCGTCTCAGTCTCAATTTTCTTAGGCATAAGATTCATAATAGCAATTTTAAGTGGTCTTATATCCTGATGATATGCCATATTTTCATCCATAGTAAAAACATGTTCGTGTAAAAGTATCTCTTTTGCAGGTAAATCATTTGGAATTTTAATCGGCATACACACCATCCTCTCAACTGTACTATCTTTATATTTTACTATACAAATCACAAAAAGTCCATCAGTTTATAATATCTGTAGAAGGTAAAAAAAGCTCTGCCATACAGCAGAGCTTTTAGAACTTTAATTAAACACATTAATAATCAACTAAAGTTGACCAAAGGTCATTACATGTTGTTTGAAGTTCAGTGAAAGCGTTATCGAGTGCAGTCCTACCTTGCATTACATCTGGAATAATCTTCTTCATTTCATTATTAATCTTGTTAGCGATCTCGTAGGGCATACGGCATACAACCTGACCTACGATACTTGCTGTTTGAGCTTCAAATACGAATGCATCCCAGTTCTTAACGTCCCAACCATCTTCAGCTTTGTCAGGATATCTCCAAGAAGAGTCATCCTTGAGGCTACCGATTACAGGAACTGATGCACCAGGCTGACCATTGTAAGCTCTCTGTCCGTCTTCTGTATAGAAGTAAAGGGCAAAAGCAGCAGCTGTGTCTTTGTTTCTTGTTCTGTTATATACACCAAATCCTGATGAACCACAACCAAAGCCTCTGTTCTCACCATTCTCACCAAAGCCGGGGAATGCTACGATATCCCAATCAACGCCTGCTGTGTCATAGTCATTACCTTGAGCAAGGACCTGAGGATGTACGCAGTACTTGAATACAGGTGTACCTTTAGCTACAGAGTTTGCACCGGGATTGATATATCCTGCTAAAGCTGCATCAATACACTCTTGCATAGCCTGAAGAGTACGTCCGTCTTCATCAATAAATGTAATCTTCTTATCCTCTGTGTTACACCATGTACCACCTACAGCAGATTCAAAGAACGTTACGTAAACAGGTGAATACGTAAGGTCGATATTAGCGCCGTAGAAACGCTCGTTATCTTCAGTTGTAGCTTCTGTGATTGTCTTTGAAATATGTAAAAGATCGCTCCAAGCCCATTCATTCTTAACCATGGAATCAAGGTTGTGTTCTACCAACTTGTCTTTGTTATACGTAAAACAAATTGCATTATAGTCTCTTGAAACATAGTAAAGACGACCATCAATCTTTCCTAATTCAAAAATACCCATGTAAACATCGGATAAATCCATTTCTAAAGCGGCAACATATCCTTCGAGGGGCATAAGACCATTACATGTAACGGCATACTCATAAATCTGTGTCTCTGAGAAATAGAATACGTCACCGATCGTACCACCATTTACACGAGTTGTGGAAGAAGAAGATGCGTCCAACTTAACAGATGCATTAGGATATGCACTCTGGAAAGCTTTGATAAAAGAATTTGCAGCTCTCTTTTCGAAAGCGTTACCAACATTGAATGTCCACGTAATCTCACCTGATATACTTGCTTCGTATCCTGCGCCTACGTTATTAACGTCAACGATAGGAGCCTGACGGCAAGCAACCATACCAAATAATGTGAGTGTTACAATGAACAATACTATTGCTCTTTTAACAATCTTTTTCATTAAATAAACCTCCTAAGTAGTATTCTACATTTACAATAATAATAACATAGTTTTTAAAAAAGTAAATACACAATAAAATGAATATTTTATTACAAATAGCATTAGTGTGCATTTACAGCATCCTGTATAATCTGCATATATGCATCAAAAGAAACATCGTCAGAAGCTGCATACTTCTTAATAGCCTCACCCATCGCATCGTTTATCTCAGCGGCTGGCGCGAGCAATAAGAAAGACGTAATCTCTGCCGGATAGTCATAGGCACTATACAATGAAAATACTGATGTGTTTTTACCGTCAACAGGATAGTTTCTCCAGTATTTCATTGCATTGGCCGACATTAATGCCGGTACTCGATAACCATCTTCACCGGTGATAGCAACAGCTGCCTCTTCAACCATTGCATATAATGCGAATCGTATGGAATTCACAATAGAATTCTCAACATTTTCTTTTTCTTCTGCCAACAATTCATCATCCTCAATAGCATCGTACACACCATTATCAAGATTGAACTGTTCACGGTTAAATACAGCAAGACCAATAGTCTGAACACCGATAGATGCCACACTGCTATCTGTTTTTTCATCATAAAATCTCGGAAAATGTGCAAGTTCCCAATCTAATGATTTTTCGCCTTCAATATTTGAAACGAGACCTTTTTCCCATCTTACAAGATCTGAGTGATCACAGATAATCAGTCCGTATTTTGATAAATCTTCTGCTTTAATTTCTGCGGGAGTTTTATCTGCAACTAAGCCGGCTTTGATAAAGTTATTTGCAAGATACTCAATACCTGAAAGAACGTCGGGATTTGTTAACTTTAACGCTAAATCCTTATCAGCAAAATTAATTTCTTCATATAAAGCAGCATCCTTGCTTCTGGCAAACGCGCCCCAAACAGAGTAATCTGAATAATCCATCGCAATTGGTTTTTCATAACCTGCTTCAATCAACTTTAACGCAATTTGTTCTACTTCCTGCCACGTCCAATCGTCATTTGGTACAAGAGGATCTATACCCACGGAAGATAACATATCAAGGTTCAAAAACATTACTGTATTATTGTATTCGACAGGACACATATACATTCTTCCGTCGTACAATGAGTTTGCTAAAGCTGCCGGATAAAATATTTTTGACGGATATAACCTGTTATAATCATCACTTGTAAAATCAATTACACCTTCACTGTGATTGCTTAAATCTACAATGTAATTTTTCTCGGCATACTTAGCAAGCATTGAAGAATCAATTGTAAACACGTCACCGATCGTACCGTTTTCGATTCTCTCTTCAAGAGTTGAAAAATACTCTTCCGCACTATCTGCAAGATCAAGTTCTACGTCAACACTCGGATATTGCATTACGAAGGTTTGCATATAATCAAAGCACGCATACTCACCATCATCACAACGATAGGAGGAGAAAACTATAGAACCAATAAGTTCATCAGGAATCGGCACAGGTGTTGATAAACCTACGATTTCCTCATTATCATCCTCTTCAACTGAACAAGATATGAGAGATATCATCATAACTGCGGCCAACAACATTGTAACCAATTTAATAATATTCTTATTCATCTTAATAGACCTCCTACAATATTACTCAATGACACCAATTCTCTCGATGCCGGCAACAAGTCTCTTTTGACCGAGAATATAAACAATCAATACCGGGAACATTACCATCAAACATCCGGCGAAAAGTACCGGTTCTGAAGATGCTCTGAGAGTTTCACTAATAGCACCGCCATCATATCCTAATTCTTCCAGATAATTCTGTTGAATCTTACTAAGTGCTTCCTGGAAGGTATTATGCTGAGGCAGATACGTATACGTTAACGTTTCCTGATTATCATTCCAGTGCCATACAAACGAGAAAATAAATACAATTGTAAGAGCAGACTTTACAAGCGGGAACATAATCTGAACAAAAACTCTGATTGGTCCGGCTCCGTCAATTCTGGCAGCATCATCCATAACATCCGGTATTCTCTGGAAGAAGTACATATAAATCAATATAAATAGTGCTCCTCTTAATCCATGACCGAAAATTGTCGGAATCAATACTGCATAGAAGCCTTCGGCCATAGCCATCTGAGACCACATGAAGAAGGAAGCTGTGATTGTGGTTTGCGGCGGAATTAAGAGAATAATGATAACAAATAACATTATAAATAATCTGCCTCTAAACTTAAATCTACCAAGCGAATATCCAACTAATGCACAAGTTACAGATTGAAGTATTGCACTACCCAGTGAGAGGATAATTGTGTTCAATAAAGTAGAATAATAATCACTTATTGTCGGATCAAACATATCAGTATCCAAAGAAGGATCTACTGCTACGATATCAAGACCCATCCATGCTTTTTGGAAGTTTTCCCAATTAATATGAGTAGGAATATACTGTACCGTTGGGTCCATGTAGTCTTGAGCTGACATCATAGATGTTGTCAAAATATAAATGAACGGCAATAAGAATAAGTACGCAAGCTCAATAAGAACGTAATATAAAAATACTCTTCCTATTATAAACTTAATTTTTTTCTTTACCTTGTAGCCAAGATTTTCGTATTTTTTGTAAAGACGAAGTACGAAATCCTTTATATTATTAATCAATCGCTTCATCTCAGCCACCTCCTAGTAAAGAGAATGAAGATTAGAATAACTATCAAAGTCATCAACATATACAGCCAGCTTAATGCCGCTCTTTCACCGTATTTATCCATGCCATTGAGCAATGACATTACAGGGTTCGTAGAATCAACGAAGGAGTCAACAAGAGCGTAGATGCAGTTTAGGATAACGAAAGGAGATACGTAAGGCAAAGTAATATGCCAGAAAGACTCCCATGCTGTAGCACCGTCAAGGTCAACAACCTCATACAAAATATCAGGTACACTCTGAAGTGCTGCAAGGAAAATGAGAATTTCTACACTACTTCTCCACATTATGTGACCAATCTGAGATGCAATGCCGCCAAATCCACTTAAGAACTGGTTGTTAGCTACGATTTGACCGAACACGCTGATATTACCTACATTATCACTAAACAAATATGACATGATAACACCTGACAGAATAACAGGAATAAAAAATATTACTCTGAAGTATACTCGGCCCGGGAATTTTTGTTTGAGCAAAACAGCAACGAACAACGCGAATGCTACAATTACCGGAACCTGATATAATGCACTCATAAATGAATTCAAAACAACCTGACCGGCCTCAGGATCTTTGATAACCTCAACGTAGTTATCAAATCCAACCCACGTACTAAGACCTGTATTACACCACAAATCCTGTCCGTTAACGTTGTAAAAACTCATTTTTACAGACATGAAAAGCGGTATAAATAAGAACCATACAAGACCAATAAGCCATGGAATCGAGAAAACTATGCCTTCAAGGTTTCGTCTTCTCTCAAAGGAAAGAAACGTAGTTTTAACTCTTCTGTGAGCTAACTGTTTCTTTGTTAAGACTTTTGTGTTTTTATTTTTTGCCATAGATTACTCCCCCTTAGCGTTTTTTACGCTATATCCTTGACCTTCAAATGTTATAGTCTCATTTGTGTAAGGATCTGAAACCTCAACAGCTTCAGTTTCGTAGCAAACATATACTTTAGAACCATCTGAATACTCAGTACAATATACATCAAGTTTATCTGAAAGTTTGTAGTGATTTACAATTGATTCATTAATAAACGGAGCAACAGCCTCTTCTATTGCCTTATAAACCATATCAATTGTTCCAAGCTCACTAAGCAAGTCATATTCAGATTTATATAACGTGTCGTAATATGTCCATTTAAGTAATGCAGATTCTTCCTCTGTTACTTCAATAGAACCTAGAGCACCATATTCAACTGACTTGAGCAATGAATAATACTCTACGTCACAATTGTTGATTGCCTTTGAATAATAAGGAACGATACCATGATAGATCATCTGTACAAACGGAATTTGTTCATCAAGAACAACGTGAGAAGACTTAGTCATTGACATATCAAGTATTGATGAAACAAATGGAACTACATATGAGTTACCGTTATATACAGATACCTTCTCAAAATTCTCACCATATTCAATAAGCCAATCAACATATGAATTAATTAACTGAATTCTGAAAAGGGCATTAAACTGGTTATAATCAGAAAAAAGTTGATCACCAATTTGTTGCAAAGCAACGCCCGATACACCATATTCTTCCAATCTTTCGATATTATCGGAAAGAATCTTGCTCTCGTAATAAACAGGGCTAATCAAGTAACCATTGCCGCCTTTGTAGAAAGCACCGGAAACCGTCTTAAGCCTATTCCTCAGATAGAACGTGCTTGGAATCTTTACAACTGATGATCTGAGTGTAGCAGAGCCTTTGGGTGAGCCATATAAGAACAACAAGTTATTATCATAATTAACATTAACACCGTTCTTTTCAGCCCACTTATTGAACTCTTCCATATCCATATCATCTTCAAACCCGCTGTCCGGCTTAAGTTTTGAAGTCGCATTCCAGAAATATCCGTGATTCATCCAACCTACCATAGTAAGAGAAACGTCAGACATACCTTTATTTTTAAGATCGTTATATATGTTCTGAGCATCCTTGAAAGTTGTCATAACTTTAAGTTGTTCAGCAAGACCGCCTGTAACATTCTCTGCACCCATAAAGGTTCTCAGATTCAAAACATCAAAGTCTTCAATATTGCCGACAGTAACGTCAACGTTGAATCTCTCTTTCCACTGTGCAATGATTTTATTTTGAACAGACTTAGCAAGATCGCTGTAATGATAATCCTTATCAGAAGACAACTCAAACGTAATACGTTGCTTTACGTCACCAAGCTGCATAGTTCTTGTAATATCAGAATATGCAGAACCTGTCTTAGAAACCTGTCTGTTAAAATATTCTCTATAAGTATACTGAACATAAATCGCATAGAACGGTACGTTTCTTACACCTGGATTTGACACACGTAAATACGCATTTGCATCACCTTGTTCAATGAAGCCTGTAATCATAGAGTTTGCATATTTATTAACGTCATTTGCATCTTCGCTAAGATTCTCAATAATACCGTATGCACCTAAAAGTATATTGTGGTTATTATATCTCGGTTGAGATTCTGCATCCGTTACGGAATCTATTGTGTAGTCCCATCCATAAATTCTCTTTGCATACTCACTGGAGTTACCAATTCTTGATACAGAAAAATCTGTTACTGCGCCGGAACCGTCCGGTACAACAAAATATCCGGAATCGCCGCTACGATGTGCAAATAAGTAAGGAAGAATTGCAATAGAGGAAAGCAAAGGTCTTTCTTCAACTGCATGATCTTCTTCATTATCACTCAAATACGGACGCTCAATAATGCCGTTTTTGGGAATAAAGTAAACAACTTCATTACCATCTATCGTAATTTCAACAGAAAATTCAAGTTCAAGCTCGATCATCTCATACGTTAATCTAATACCATTTTCGATATAATAAACATTTTTAACGTGTTCCTGAGTGTTAACACCAACAAACAAACCTCCGTCTCGACCGGACATCTTTGTATATCCGATGAAAACCGGTGAAGTAATAATATTTCCTGTAGGCGTTCCCTTTTGGAATATATCAATATCTGATTGCTCAGGTTTCTCTTCTGTACCGTAAATCGGTTCAGGATAGCTTCTGAACTGCTCGCCTGTCTTATTGTCTTTGAAAATGAACAAATCTTCCTTAGGAGAATAGCTCATTGTCAAAAACTCGTTTTGAGCAATTACAGTAAGACCTTCATCTCCGAGCATCTGTCCATTGATACCTTTATCCTTTAACGGACTTGATACTTGAACATCACTTTTAATGCCTTCATCACTGAATGCAACTGTACTGGACTCCGCAAAACCTACTTTGATAATAAGGAATCCAAGGAGAAAAATTGTAAACAAAGCAACGACAATCTTTACGATTCTCAAATAAAACTTCTTCTTCGCCATTTTGGCAGCATACGCAGCAGCCTCTGCTTCGTCAATGTATAAAGAAGTCTTCTTTGCTTCAACATCAATGTCTTTATTCTTCTTCTTAAACAAGATAACTCAACTCCTTTACCACTTGCGCTATAAATGAGAACAGCTGATTTGTAAGCGCGTATACGAGCAAGAAGAGTAATGCAACCGCTCCAACGCCAACAACTGTTATAAAGAATACAACAAATGCTTTAACAGGATGAAAACCGTGTATTCCTTTTATTGCAAAGTATACTAAAAATACCACAAGAATCATCAATATTGAAACAGCAAGATTCCACAAACTCATTTCATTTAATGTGAGAACATGTGTTAAAGCATATACAGGAAGCATTGCAAACATCCACGGTGTGTGGCAGTATGCACCTGCAATAAATACGTCTCTTAAACGACCTTCACCATACATTATAGTTGTAACGCCATAGTTTACCACACACATTACTAACCAAGGCAGCAATGACGATATAATAGTAAAGAACGGATTAATCAAGTCGAGAGATTTACCTCCTCTGAAAATGAAGCTTGTAGCATATTCAGAAGCAACTGCAACGCACGTATACAGAACCATAACGAGCAACATATCACTGTATGATCCTTGATTCTCGTATCTAATGCCTTCAAATCCGTCTACAGGATGACGAATAATACCATAGCTGCGGCTGAAGAAGCCTTTAATCTTTGTGAATATATTGTTCTTCTCCGGCGGAATACCATATTTGCGTCGTCTATAACGTTTGAATGTCTTCCAAGCGAGAGCTAACAGTAATAAACCTATGATAACAACGACAATGATTGTAAAGTTGTCTCTGATAAAGTACGTTCTGATTTCTTCGAATGCATCAGATGCATTAGTGGCATCTTCAGCAGAAACAAAATAATCATAAGCAACTTTATAGTTTTCCTCTTGCATTTTACGCATCTCAATCTTACCCATATTAATAAGAGCGAGAGTGTAATAACTGTCCTTTTCAAGAATTTCCTTCCAAACAGGAAGAGATTCATCATAAAGACCGTCGATGAAAAGATTATTTGCTTCGTGAACAGTCTTAATGAATTCCGTAGGCTGGTAAACCGTTATTGTAGAAGTAGCATTGTCAAGAACGTATACACGACCTCTGCTGTCTACTTCAATACTTACAGGCACACGGATCTGACCGTAGCCAAGACCGTCACTACCAAATACGCAAAGGTTATTACCCCATTCGTCATATGAATAAACACGACAAAATCTCTGATCAAGAATAAACATATTACCGTTACTGTCTACAGTAACATCAATAAACGTTTGGTTGACGTTCGTGTAGTTAGAAGACAAACTTGAATCATTAAAGTTAAATGATCCATATAGTATGTCTGAACCAGCAATGTTTATTTTTCTAACCTGAGGAGGTGTATCTGTAGTGGTTGTAGCATACATATAACCGTCATCAGAAGCATAGATGTTAGAGAATGTATACGGAAGAGTAACAATTGAACCCTTTCTGTCTTCTCTGTCCCAAAGAACTTTCGCTAATGATTCCCAGAAAGAAAGATTAACCTTGTTAGTACCATAATAACTTCTGAATTCACCATCAGCACTAAGCTGCATGATACCGTTATAGTCACCTGTATTACATACGTAAATGTAGCCTCTGGTATCTTTTGTAACTTTTACAGGCTGATAGTTAAAATCTACTGAGAGCAACTCACTCTCCGGCATTTCATAAGAATATCTTAAGTTGCCGTATTTTGTAAATTCTACTAATCTTGAGTTACCGGAGTCTGCTACAAGAATCGTGCCTGATTTAGAATCAACGTAAACGCACATAGGATTCTTAAGCGCTGACTGATCTTCCGGATACGTTCCTTTGCCTGATACAGCAAGTTCAAAATTATAATCAGAGTCATATTTTACTATTCTGTTATTACCGGTATCAACTACGTAGATATTATCATCATCATCGATGAAAATATCTTCCGGCTTACTAAGCTTACCTTCTTCTGTTGTAGGCTTATCTATAACGGTATAAACCTCATATGCAGCCGGAATCGGAAGCGGTCTGTCCAATGCACCGTTATACATATTAATATAATAGTTAGGATACGGTGTGTCGGCACTAACAGAAAACGTGCATGATAACACGAGAACAAACAACAGGAGTAAACAAACGTATTTTTTCATTTTCATAATCTGTAACCTCCTTTTATTTAATACCTGAATGTGCCATTGTATCCATAACTCGGCTTTGCTGAATTATGAAGATTATGATACTTGGCAAAGTCATAATCAGCGATGAAACTGCAGTAGCACCTGTTCTGGCAACGTTGCCGCCGATTGTGTTCATGAAGAAAGCAAGTGTTCTAAGGTTTTCTTCGTAGATATATGTATTAGAAGTACCTGCATCGCCCCAAATACCGCCGAACGACAGAATAATCGCTGTTGCCTGTGCATTTTTCAAAAGCGGGAGAGCAATTTTTGTATATAATTTCCACTCGCTTGCACCATCGATTTTACCTGCTTCAAATATCTGATTCGGAACCTGGTCAAGGAACTGCTTCATAAGGAACAAAACCGTCGTTGAAGCCAAGCCCGGAATAATATATACAAAATACGTGTTATCGATACCAAGCTTTGTAATAATCAAGTACGAAGGAATACCAGCAGCAGCAGTTACAAACATCAATGCTGTTGTAACAAGCTTGAACAAAGCTTTATGTCCGGGGAACTTGTGTTTTGACAGCGGATAACATGCCATCGTATCAACTAAAATCAAAGTAAACAAGTAACAAACCGTTACAAATACTGTATTAAACAGATATCTTGAAAATGGTACTAAGCTGTTAGAAGTAACCGTTGAAAGATCCGAAAAATTCTGCAATGTAGGGTTCCTAACGAAGAACGTAGGAGGATATAGGAATAATTCCTCCGGTGGCTTAAAAGCTGTACTTACAAGATAAATCAAAGGAAGGAATGATACGATACCTGCCAATGATAAGAATATTAAAATAATCGGACCTGAATAGTCTCTGTGTTTTCTGGCTTTCTTTAAATAATCAACATCAACTTGTAACATGTGTGTCCTCACTCCTTATCTTGCAAGAGTTTGAACGCAATACGTCCAAGACCCAAAATTAACACTGATAATACAACGGCAATAGCCGAAGCATAACCAACCTCAAACCTCGTTCCTGAATAGTCACCAAGGTGTAACATAATTGTAAGACCTGCATCTTCAGGAGACGGGTGACCTGCCATTGTACCGCCGACAGTAAATGCGCCCGTTATCTGAAGAACGGCAGCAAACAGCAACTGTGGCATTGTTTGCGGAATATCCACGTACAGAAGTCTCTGGAATCTTGATGTAACACCGTCAACAGCAGCTGCATCATAAAGTTCTCTGTCTACCCCTCTGAAACCGGCAACAAAAGACAAGAAGCCTGTACCGAGTGAAGACCACAACGCAACTACAATTGTTACAGGCATGATCAAGTTAACGTCCTGAGTCCACATAATAGGTTCATAAATAAAACCTAATTTTAAAAGTAACGCATTCAAATATCCCGTGCTATCATTTGAGAACATTACACCCCAAACAACTGCCATTGCAACGCCACTTGTCAGAGAAGGAGCATAGAATGCAAGAACGTATAATGCTCTGAATTTATCAGGAACCTGATTAATAAGCCATGCAAAGAAGTACGATGCAACGTATCCGCAAGGACCTACAATAACAGCATAGTAAAGAGTGTTACTGAATGCCTTGAGGAACAGCGGGTCATCGACGAAAAGATACTGATAGTTATCAAGTCCTGTGAAAACCGGATCTTCCAAAATACTCCAATATGTAAAACTCAATGCTGTAGAAGCAAGCAACGGAAGCAGTGAAAAAATTATAAATACTATAAAGAACGGTGCAATAAGACCATATGACATTTTATAACGCCAAATCTCATGCAGTGTATAACCAAAACGTTTCTCTACGTTAAAGAAACGCTTCTTTGGCTTTTGAACTGCAGGCACAGCCGATTCTTTTTTGTTGGAATCATTATTTTTTGCCACTCTACTCACCTCTTAATTTTCCTTAAGGCTATGGAGACATGATCCAATGCTCGGATCTGGGCCATCAGCCAAAATATCCCAATATTGTTCTTGCTTACGTCTCATTTCTTTATTGATTTCACGTATAGCATCTTCAATAGCAACTCTGGCGCTTTGTCCTTGTAATACAGTCTGGTTCAAAGCAGTAACCAAGTATCTTGATGTATAATAGTCGCCAAGTGTTTGAGGAGTTTCTTTAATCCATTCCCACTGAGCGTTGATAACTTCTAATTCCTCAGCTGTGTAAGGTAATTCCTGAACAGCGTTCTTATTAGCAGTAGTCCACCTTCCGGCAACACCGAAAGTAGCTTCAATCTCTCTGCCATATTCAGCCTGAACATCGTCAGATGCCCACCACTGTAAGAAAATCCATGATTCTTCCTTGAGTTTTGAACTGCTGAGAATAATTGAACACGTACCAACAGCGTTCATAGATCTGTCAATTACAACTTCGCCTGCCTCGTTGATAGTAGCATGACCCGGAACAGGTCTCATTGCCCACTTACCTTCGAGCTCGGGAGCTGCATAATTGAGCTGGCAGTAGAAGCCCATATCACCAATACCGATCGGCATCTCACCTGACTTAAATCTCATATAGAAGTTAGCTGCATATACAAAGTTGTACTGCAAATATAAGTTACAATATTCAATAAATCCATCGTATGCTGCTTGTGTACCAAGAGCTGATACCATGCCGTGTTCATCATAGAACGTACCGCCGTGCTGATAAAGGAATGGTGTATAACCGCCTACACCATAGTTATAGCAGAAGTCATAACCTGAATTTGTAAGGATAGGAATAATATCATATACATCCTGCCACGTATCAGGAGGAGTAATGCCTAATTCTTCAAATATATCTGTTCTATAGAAGAGAGCTGACCAACCTTGTGTCTCCGGGAAACCGTAACAATGATCTTTAAATACAATAGGCCTGAAAACTTCGTCATAATACGATTCGCCCTTGAGGTCTTCAAATCCAAGATACGGCTGACCATTATATTCACCGGCTTCAAACGTATCCAAAGGTGTCAGTGCACTACGTACAGCATATTCAAAAGGAGTACCTACACCAATTGAAATAGCAACATCAGGAGCTGTGCCTGCTACATAACGCGGCATAATCAAACCTTCCGAAGAGCCGGCAACCATGTTAACGTTAACTTTAATGCCATACTTAGCTGTAAAGTCTTCACCAATCATGTTCTCAAGAATTGTAACGTATTCTCTTGCACGCGACACGTAAACTGTAATCTCTGTATCATCATCGGTTACTTCTTCTCTCAAGCCATAATTCTTATACTTTTCTGTATCAAAAGAATCAATAAATCTAACAACTCCGACCTTGAAATTCTGCCAGCCGGAACTTATCGTATTCGGATAATCATATCCACTTGTACAAGCAACCATATAGTCAGCAGTCATAGGCTGATCCTTTATAGAAGAAAGTGTTGTACTTAAACCGGAAAGTGCATTATTAATATCATTAAGAGAAGTAGGTATTTTTTCAAGATCCTCTTCAAATTTTTCAAAAAGCTCAGATGCAACCTGGATTGCAGATGCATAGGACGGAATTTTATTTCCATTCAAAGAAAGAATCTCTTCATAGGTCTTATCAAAAAGCTCTCTATATGTAGCAATATCTTCTTGTATGGAAGGAATGTACTTCTGTAAGTCCCAGTCACGGTTGCTGTCTACGATATAACCGCCGGAGCTTGAACGTGTTGAAGCTGTGATCTTAACAATCTTGTTAATCAACGTGGAGATTGAATCCATTGACTCTTCCAGAGACAGGAGTGCATGTCTGAGAGGACCAACTTTGTTTGTGATTGTGATTGTATGAGTACCTTTTTCAAGATAGAACAAGTAAGGATTTTGATTGGCATCACAAAGAGAAGTTCCGATCCAACCGTTTGAATATGGGAAGCAGTACTCTTTCATCTCTTCAAAAGGAATCTCATCATCAATTCTAATCTCTCTATAGCAAGCAACATATGTAAGTTGTGATTTGTATCTGAAACCAAGTTCGTACCATCCGGTTTCAGGAACGCTAAACGTCCATTTTGCCATATCTCCGCCTGTATTCCATTTGTCTCCGCCGAAGATATTGTAAAGAGTAACCTTATACGGCTTTGCATTTACATCTGATGACGTACAGTAGTTACCGTCTGTTTCCATACGGGTACTGATGCTTGTAACAAAATCAGCAACTTCAAGTTCAGTTTTGATGATACCGCCTTTATAAATAGCGCCTTCGCTAAATCCGTTTGCTGCTTTGTAGTCTTCATACGAACTTACAACAGGAGGAGCTACGAAACTGATTCCATTTATAACACCGGGTTCTCTGTCAAAAGTCATTGTAATAACGTGTGTACCTTCTGTCATGTAGAATCTATAAGGATCTTTATACAATCCGTCAGGGTTTGTCATTATCTGACTTCTCTGTCCATAGAGAATCATTGTCTTACCACGAATCTGATTACCTACTATATCTTTATTCTCTAAGTAATCCGTATCATAGAACGTATATGTACGTTTAAGGGACAAATTGCTTGCCTCAGCAAAAGGATATTTCTCGTCAATTGTAAAGGAAACAAGCATATCTGCATATTTTCCGCTTAAAAGATAATAATCCAACTTCAACGAATATAAAGCTGCCTCGGGGATTGTTACCTGGAAAGTAATGGTAGTCTTGCCTGTAGAAGCATACAGACCATCTTCAATGTCTGTAACAACAACTTCTGCATCCTTTGACGGATCAGTATACTTGAATCCTTCTGCGAACATCTCTATCTGTGAAAACAAAGAAAGAGCCTCCGATGCATCGCTGCCTTCTACTGTAACAGCTGTCTCAGGCTTACCTGTCTCATAGATAGTAAGATTACCATTAGTATCAGTTGAGAAATCATAACTGATATCATCACCTGTGTAATACTTGTAACCCTTCTTCGCATACTTACTCAATACTTTACCGTACTTGAGTAAACTGTTGTCGAGTCTGTCTTCATTCGTTATAAACGGATTAAATTCCATCTCATCGAAGTTTTCGTACTCAAACTGCTGCGCTCCCGGTTCTTTGGTAGCAGAGTTGATAACGAGAACAGCAATAAGAATGATGAGAAGACCGGCCACGACCGATAATTGAATAATTCTCTTCTTCTTCTTTTTATTCATACGCTCAACCTTCCATATTGTAGATTGTGAAACGATTAATAACACAAAATGCGCCCAGGTTAGATTTGGGCAAACTAAACAAAACGATTATATAGATTTTATGCAACAGTGTCAACTATTACCCTTTTAAATTTTATGAGTTTTTTACTTGAGGTTTAGTAAATTTACAATTTCTTTATATTTGCGTCCACGCTCTTCAAAGTTTTTAAACAGGTCAAAACTTGTGCTTGCAGGAGACAAAACAACGACATCGCCATCGTCCGCTGCGAGGTATGCACAGGAAACTGCATCGGGATAATTATCCTTTTTTATGATATTTATAGTATGATTGGGATCGGCATGACATACTGCATCCTCAATAGCCTTGGATGTAGGTCCTACAAGAACAAGAACCTTTACCTTTTCACAAAGAACAGGACCGATTTCTTCATAAGAAATTCCTTTGTCCTTGCCGCCTCCTATCATAATTACTTTCTTATCGAATACTGAAAGAGTTGAAATCGTCCTTTTGGGACTACTGTCAATAGAACTGTTATAAAACCTCACTCCGCTTACTTCCCTTACAAATTCAAGACGGTGCTCTACCCCGTAAAAAGAATCTGTGGCTTTTATAATATCCAAAATATTAGCTTCATCTTTTACGGCACACATAGCCGCAAGGAAATTCTCGATATTAAAAAACCCGGGTATTCGAATATGAGATCTGTCCATTTCAAGATTTATTTCGTTGTCTTTATATCGTAATAGAGTTCCATTGTCAGTGAGTAGCGAGCTGCCGCAGGAAAAATCAGGTACTTTATCAGTTTTAGCAGAAAAATAAAAAACGTTATCGCGCCTGTCACCCAGTAGACGTGCGGACATTTCATCAGTTGCGTTTAAAATCAGACGTCCGCCTTGATTTTGAAAAGCAAAAATGCTTTTTTTTGCAAAAGCATACTCGTCGTAGCTTTTGTGTACATCTAAATGATTCGGTGAAATATTAGTTATAACAGCAACATCCGTGCTGATTTTCATATCCATTAACTGAAAACTACTGAGTTCAAGAACGATTCTGTCTTGTTTTTTAATTTGCGGCAGTTTATCAATCAACGGAATTCCTATATTACCGCCGAGCCATATTTTTGTATCCGTATTTTCATAACGAGCGGACAGAAATTTACTTATCAACGTTGTTGTAGTAGTCTTTCCGTCGCTGCCGGTAACTCCATACGTCTTACACGGGGCCAACTGAAGAACTGTCTCAACTTCAGAAGTGAGTATACTTCCGTTTGCCACACATCGTGCTATTTCCGGAGTATCGTAACGAACTATGGGAGAGCGAAATATTACGTCGTATCCCCCCTCCGTTATATGGGATAAATAGTTGTTGCCGTAGTAGTAATCACAAACTGCTCCGTCTGATACAAGCTTATCGCATAATTTAATAAAGCTGTCAGCAGTTGTTTTATCAAAAACACTTATATTAAAAGCACCGCAGTCGTTTAGAAAGCGTATTAAAGCTTGATTGCTGATACCGAGACCGATAACAGCAATCTTTTTGTTTTTTATAAACTCTTTATATTCGGTTAAGTTTGTGATCATAAACAGCACCTTATTCAAAAAATTCATTGTAAAGAGCAACTACGGCAGCCTTTGCATCCTGCTCTTCAACACCGAACATAATGCTGACCTCAGAAGAACCTTGATTTATCATTTTGATGTTAATTCCTGATTTTGAGAAAGCAGCAGTAGCCCTGGTCGCTACACCTACGCTCTTTGTCATACCTCTGCCTACCAACATCAGTATTGCCTGGTTCTTCTCTACAACTACGCTGTCAACAGCAAGTTTCAATTTTATTTCTTCAACCATTTTTTCAAGAATACCGTTTGCACAGTGCTTTTCTCTCATGATAATTGAAATGCTGTCCATACCGGAAGGCATATGTTCAAAAGAAACGTTATTTTCTTCTAATATTTGGAGAAGCTTGCGACCAAAACCAATTTCCCTGTTCATCATATACTTATGAACGTGCAGAGTTAAAAATCCCTTATCACAAGCAATACCGACAACCGGAAGCGTTGGCTTCGGAGCCATCTTACCGGGTACTATCATAGTACCTTTCGCATCCGGATTATTTGTATTACGTATATTTACAGGAATACCAACCTTGTATACAGGAGCCAAAGCTTCTTCATGAAGAACACTGAAACCTGCATAGGATAATTCCTGCATCTCCTCATACGTAAAAAGCGGTATAGGAAATGGGTTGTTTATTAAATTCGGATTAGCCGCATATACAAAATCAACATCTGTGAAATTTTCATAAACAGAAGCTTTAATTGCAGCTGCAAGAATACCTCCGGTAACATCAGAACCGCCGCGTGAAAATGTGACAACCTCTCCTTTTTCGGAATATCCAAAAAATCCCGGAAAAATCATTATCGTGTCGCGCTTTGCCAATTCACTGAGTTTTTCGTAAGAAGACGGAAGAACCTGCGCGTTTCCGAATTCTTCAGTCAGTATCAACCCTGCATCTTTTGGATTAACGTATTCTGCATTAACACCTTTGCTCTGAAGGTAGCTTGCAATCAACTTTGCATTATTATCCTCGCCCGCAGCTTTTAGCAAATCAACAAATTTACCGTAACTTTCTGTCTTAGTATTTATTCTTTGTATAAGATCAGCTCTGATAAGATTGACAATATCTTTTCCAAGGCCGAGATTTACGGATATACTTGCGTATCTTTCTACGATTTCATTTAAGATAACGTCAGTATTTTCACCGTTATAACTTGCTTGCGCCAGTGAAATCAACATATCAGTAACTTTTTTATCATCACTGTAACGTTTACCGGGAGCCGAAACAACTACGAGGCGTCTTTCTTCATCTGATAATATAATCTTACATACCTTTAATATCTGTTTTGCATCGGCAAGAGAACTGCCGCCAAATTTTATAACTTTCATTTTACCCGTACCACCAAATAATTAGTTTATTACTTTTAATTTATATTCTGCTTTTGCACCTGTAATGTCACAAAAATCCGATAATTTCTTGTCAAATTCTTCAGCCGTGCACATATCTGTTATCAAAGCTGCGATATTATTGTTTGATAATGATGCACCCAGGAAAGAAGCCCCATTGCCGAAACATTTAACCGTAGCTGCCTTAAGTTCGTCGCTTTCGTTATCATGATTCTCAATAGAAATACGTACGTAATACTTACTGGTCTCTTCTTTATCTTCAATAACAACGGCATTACTGTTTACAAATCCCGGAATAGACTGTTTGCACGCATCTGTAAGAACGTCAATAATATCTCCTACAACAGCACTGGCAGTAGGATGTTTTCCGGCACCCTGACCATACATAAGAGTATCACCTGTATATGAGCCTTTTACAAGAACTGCGTTGTATACTGAATTAACAGCTGCCAGCATATTTGTCTTAGGAACAAGCTTGGGTTCTACGCTGATTGTAACGCCTTTATCTGTGTTACGGCTACCGGCGATGAGTTTGATTGCGTAGCCTGCACCGGCTGCAAATTCGTGGTCGTCGTAAATAACGTCTCTGATACCCATGCATTTTACATCTTTGTAATCAACAAATTTATTATATGAAATTGATGAAAGGATAGCAATCTTACGAGCGGCATCGAAGCCGTCAACGTCAGCAGAAGGATTCGCTTCTGCATATCCGGCTGCCTGAGCGTTCTTAAGTGCAACATCAAAAGATAATCTATCCTGATACATACAAGTAAGGATGTAGTTTGTAGTTCCGTTTAAAATGCCGTTTATCTCATAAATATCATTTGATGCCAAACAAAGATTAAGAGGACGGATAATCGGAATACCGCCACCTGCACTGGCTTCATAAAGGAATCTTACGTTGTTCTCATCGGCAAGCAAAGTAAGCTCGCAACCCACTGCAGCTACTACCTCTTTGTTAGAGGTAACAACGTGTCTTCCTGATTTGAGAGCACGTCTGCAAAAATCAGCAGCAAGATCGAGTCCTCCAATAGTAACAACGATAAGCTTAATCTCATCATCACCAAATACTACCTCTTTATCGTTGGTATAATACGGCTCATACTTTGTGCCTGTCATATCTCTGATATCAAGAACGTACTTAAGTGAAATATCTTTGTTGAAACGCTCTGACAGCGCCTTGCTCTTATCAATCAATATATCGGCAACGCCTGAGCCGACTACGCCGCCTCCTAAAATAGCTATTTTGAACAAAACTCATCTACCTCTTTCATCATATCGTTTTTGTTACATACTTTATTATGCAATACTTTCTTCTTATCAAGATCCTTAAATGGCCACGGAATTTGGTTTCCTGTTTTCGTTGACAAATACTTAAGTATTTCAAACTCATTCATTTGTTCCGTATCCTTTTCACCGAATATACTGTCTGAAACTGTCTTATTGAATTTAAAAGGACTGGCAGTTGAGACTGTGACTGTCTTCGTTGTATCTCCGGTTGAGATTACGTATTTATCATAAACATCAAAGCCTACGCTGGTATGAGGATCGATTAAATACCCGTACCTGTCGTAAACCGATTTGATAGTCCTGATACAATCTTCCTGTGTTGCGTAAGAAGACCAAAAATGTGTACTAATGTTATCCATAGTACTCTTATCCACGCTGTACACACCCTTACTTTTAAGAGAAACCATCATATCAGTAACTGACTGACTGTTGCTGCCTGTCATATCATACAGTAATCTTTCCAGATTAGATGAAATTAAAATATCCATTGCAGGAGAGATTGTTTCCATGAATTTTCTGTTTGCGTCGTACGTTCCGGAATTCATAAAATCAGATACTACGTTATTATCGTTCGTTGCGCAAATAATCTTATTGATAGGAAGGCCGCACTTTTTAGCATAATAACATGCAAGAATGTTACCAAAGTTGCCTGTCGGAACTGCAAAATTGATCTTTGTTCCAAAGGAAACCACGCCCTTTTTACACATAAGGAAATATGCGTAAAAATAGTAAACTACCTGAGGAAGCAGTCTGCCGATGTTAATCGAGTTTGCAGAAGACAAACTGTATCCTCTTTCCATCATTCTCTGTGAAAACTCATAGTTGGCAAAAATATTCTTTACACCTGTCTGAGCATCATCAAAATTACCTTCTACTGCAACTACTTTAAGATTTGAGCCTTCCTGCGTTACCATTTGCTGCTTTTGCATTTGACTGACACCATGTGCCGGATAAAATACCATAAGCTTTATACCGGGAACGTCTTTAAAACCCTTGAGCGCTGCGCTGCCCGTATCACCTGAAGTAGCAGTTAAAATTGCAATCTTCTCATGTCTGTTATTCTTTGTTAAAGCGACAGACATAAACTCAGGCAAAATTTGAAGAGCCATATCCTTAAACGCCGCCGTGGGACCATGCCACAACTCTAAAACGTTAAGATATCCGTTTACTGAGGTAAGCTTTACGTCCATATTTGTGTAAGCGTTGTCAACGCATCTTTGGATCTCCTCTTTTGTGAAATCCGTTGCATAATGGCTGAAAATCTCACAAGCAAGACTTTTATAATCCATTGTTGAGAGTTCAGACAATTGAAAAGAATCATATACGTAAAAATCATCAGGAATGAAAAGACCTCCGTCAGGGGCAATACCTCTTAGTACCGCATCTGAAAAACTATATCCTTTACTCATTCCTCTTGTACTTCCGAATGTCATATTAATCACCTAATAGCATATTTAGACATAAAAATAATATATCAACGTTGTATGATACTGTCTACCTTGTCAAAAGTCAAGAATATTGTTCTTCCACAACAACACCCTGCGGCGTGATACCGACAAAAAGCGGCTTAGCGTTTTTGCGTATTATATTGCCGTGAGCTTCAATTATTGACGTTCTAAGAGGTTTGAATGTGTAATCCTCGAATCCTTTTGTTTTAGGACTTACACCAAGAAGATATTTGTAATAAAGCAGCAAGGGAACAGCGCTCCATCCGTGACATAAGCTACCTGCATTATCAAAGTCCCATGCACCTTTTTCTGTTTCCCAGAAGGAAGTTGCGCCGCTATAGAGCATATGTCCCCACTTTTGACCTATCTGATCGAAAACAAACTGGGCATAAGTGTCACCAAGCATTAACAAAGCTTCATATTTAAATATAGAAGCGCTAAGACTCGTATCAATGAGTGTATCATCATAAGCAAGCTTATCTGCAACTGCAAAAATCTTATCTTCAGGTACAAGTTTTGCGTACAAAGCCAATGCATTTGTAAGTTTACAAAAGTGATTTGTTAATTCACCGTTTACTACAAAAGAGGCATAACAACCTTTATCTTCGTTCCAAAAGACATCATCAAAAGAATCCCTGATTCCGCTTGCAAGCATCTCATACCATGAAGCTTTTTCCATAAAATCAATATCTTCACTTGTATACGGTACGAGCCATTTTGCAATTTTTACCATACTGTCCAAAGCAATCATATAGAAGCATGATAACGGAGCATCGTAATTTTCACGATTATTACGGTCTCTTACGTTACTCATATACCCGCCGCAAAGACCGGGCATCCATTCGTAGAATTCCCAGCATTTCTTATCAAACCACGGACCTACCAGGTCTCTGCCGCCGGCTTTCCGCCAGAAGGCCGATATTATCCTTTCAGCATACGGCCACATCTCGTAGGCAAAATCAGTATCTCCGCTATACAAAACATACTCGTACAACTCCAGTATCCATTGCAAGGAAAAAGAAGGTATAGTTGTCGCTGATTTTGCCGGTGCGCAAATTTCAAGCAGACCGTTGTCTAATTGGCTGAGAGCCAGAAGTCTTATACTTGCCTTTGGCATGTCAAATTCTCCAAAAGCGTAATATCCACACAAAATCTGGTTTCGTGAATCCATTGCATACAAAGCCTGTTCTCTCCATGGAGTATCCTCGTAATGTTCATGCATGCAAAGCTTTAAAGTGTCTATACAAACATCGTGTATCTTATTATGAAGAGAATCACAACAGCCAAAGCGTCCCACATTTTTCACAGGATATACAGTAGGAAGTACACCTGCATAATAAAGATCAAAATTGCCACTTTCTACCATAAGCTCAATATATCTGCAACCAAATCTTTTATTAAAATGTGTAAAATGCTCAATGCCGTTTCCTTTGCAGGTATACTTACCAGAAAAACACCTGCCGCCTACGTTAGTGCGTACACGAAGGTCATCTAAGTGCTCACCGTATCCAATGTTTACAACAGTCCCACGCTCTGCTTCTATCTCAAGGTCAAATATGCCGGCAGTTTCTTTTCCCAGGTCGATTATAACGTATACTCCGTCATCGCACTTAGTTCTTACTGAAAATGGTTTTGTTCCGTCAAGATTAAACGGCGCAGCACCTGAATCAGGCGCAATTGAAGACATAAGGCGGGCTGACAGATATGCCTGCTGCATCTTGCAGGCTGTAAGAGAATCTATTGTATCAGGAGAATATTTATAAACTCCTTGTGAAATTATTTTGCCGAGTCTTCTGCTTTCGATGATCATTTTAGGTATAGGTCTTGGATTCATACGAATGCACGAACCTACAACAACGGCATTTTGCCAGTTCCTGTCGTCGATTTTCGTAGCATCATATTCAAAAGAATAGCCCAATTGGCCGGTAATTCTTTCCATCGGTCCGTTTTTGTATTCATCGGCAACAGCACACTCTACATTAGCGTCACTTTGTGCAACAACACGATCGCCTTCTTCTAACGTAAACAATATGCCGGCTCTTCCTGTGATATACGTAAAAGAGCTTTGACCTTGATAATAAGCAAGTATACTTATTTTATTTTCACCAGGTACAATATAATCAGTAACGTCCAAAATGTCATAACATTTATATACAGGGAAATCAGCATATTGTCCGTAATTCACGAAATTATCGTTAATCCACAGCGCATACTGGCTGTCAGCACTGATTTTAAAAGTATATGGTATGTTTTGATCGACTTTAGGAGAAGCGATAAAAGCAGTTCTAAAATGAACGTATAAATTTTCTTTTATATCGCAGTCGACGTCCGTCCATATCATTTTACAATTTGAGTTGTTCATCAGGTCCTCTCCTTTGATACTTTGAGAAAGTATCGTGTATTTGTAATTGCATTTATTATATATCTGATTTATAATATTTCAAAGCCTTTTTATTGGCTTTTATTTGCGAAAAGGAGCATTTTATGCATACAAAAAGAATAATTCCGTGTCTTGACGTCAAAGACGGACGTGTTGTAAAGGGAGTTAATTTTGTTAATCTTATAGATGCCGGTGATCCTGTTGAATGTGCAAAAGTTTATGATGCGCAAGGTGCCGATGAGCTTGTTTTCCTTGATATTACTGCTTCCAGTGATGCCAGAGCCACAAGGCTTGATATGGTAAAAAGGATCGCAGAGAATATTTTCCTTCCGTTTACGGTAGGCGGCGGTATCAGAACGAGTAACGATATCAGAGATACGTTACTTGCCGGAGCAGATAAAGTTGGAATAAATTCTGCCGCACTTAAGAATCCGGAGCTTATTTCACAAGGAGCGTACCGCTTCGGAAGTCAATGTATTGTTGTTGCAATCGATGCAAAAAGGCGCTATGATTCCAACGGTAAAGTAGTTGGATATGATGCTTATCTAAACGGAGGCCGTGTTAACACGGGCATAGATGCTGTTAAGTGGGCTATTGAGTGTTACCGTCTGGGAGCCGGTGAAATACTTCTTACAAGTATGGACTGCGATGGAACTAAATCAGGATACGATATTGATCTTACAAGAGTTGTCAGCGACAACGTCGGTATTCCCGTTATTGCATCCGGAGGAGCAGGTACAATGGAGCATTTTTACGATTGTTTTACTCAGGGTCATGCGCAGGCAGTGCTGGCAGCATCGCTCTTTCATTTTAAAGAGTTGGAAATCCCCGAACTTAAGAAGTATTTAAGCAGCAAGGGTATTTCCATAAGAATATAATTATTGAGGTGTTTTATATGGCAAGAAAATTTTTTACTTCAGAATCAGTTACAGAAGGTCATCCCGATAAGATTTGCGACACGATTGCAGACCGTATATTGGATGCTATTATAAACGATGATCCCAAAGCACGTGTTGCATGCGAGGTAACAGCAGCAACAGGACAAATTCTTATTATGGGGGAAATAACCACTACAACGTACGTTGATTTCCAGAAAATCGTAAGAGATACCGTTGTTGACATCGGATATGATTCTTCCGAATTAGGTTTTGACGGTCATACATGTGCCGTACTCAACTGCGTACACGAGCAATCTCCCGATATTGCAATGGGTGTAGACATAGAAGGTGCCGGCGACCAGGGTATGATGTTTGGTTTTGCCTGCGATGAGACTCCGGAGTTAATGCCGCTACCGATAAGTCTTGCTCACAAGTTAGCTTATAAACTTACACAAGTAAGAAAAGAAGGCGTTCTCCCCTACCTAAGACCGGACGGTAAATCACAAGTTACAGTTGAATATGATGAAAATGATAAGCCACTGCGCATTGATGCTGTTGTTGTGTCATCACAACATGCAGATTCGGTTTCTATTGAAGATTTGCGCAAAGATATAGAGACATACGTTATTAAAGCTGTCTTGCCCGCTGAGCTTATTGATGATAATACAAAATTCTTTATAAATCCCACAGGTAGGTTTGTACTTGGAGGCCCTTGTGCCGATTCAGGTCTTACCGGACGTAAAATAATCGTTGATACGTACGGCGGAATGGGACGTCATGGCGGCGGTGCTTTCAGCGGAAAAGATCCGACGAAGGTAGACAGAAGCGGTGCATATATGGCGCGCCATATTGCAAAGAGCGTAGTAGCTTCAAAGCTTGCTTCTAAATGTGAAATTCAACTTAGCTATGCCATTGGTGTAGCAGAGCCCGTAAGCGTAAGAGTAGATACATTCGGTACGAATACAATTCCTGAAAACGAGATTGAAGCCCGTATTTTAAAACATTTTGATATGAAACCTGCTTCTATTATTAAGTATTTGAATCTCCGTACTCCTTTATATGCTAAGACTACAAATTACGGACATTTCGGCAAAGAGAATCTCGGTCTTAAATGGGAAGAGGTTGTGGACTTAAGATGAAGGAGTTAAAACGTATCGCGAGTTTTGAAGTTAATCATGACGTACTTGAACCGGGAATGTATATATCCCGTATAGACGGCGATGTAGTTACGTATGATATACGTTTTATTAAGCCCAACACTCCCCCGTTTATGAGTGTTGAGGCAGCTCATACAATTGAACATTTATTTGCAACTTTTGTCAGAAACAGTCATTTCGGCGCTGAAGTAGTATATTTTGGACCGATGGGCTGTATGACGGGCTTCTACCTGCTTCTTCGAAACACTGTATCATACGAAGATGCTATAACGCTTGTCCGTGACGCGCTTGATTTCATAAGTCTGGCCGAAGATCACAGCTATAGTTTGTCATATATCCCCGGTTGTTCTAAAGTTGAATGCGGCAACTATCTGGCACACGATTTGTACGGCGCATGTAAATTAGCTAATAAAATGCGCAGAGTTTTGGAGCACTGGACTATCGATAAATTATCATATCGTCCCCTTATATTGATTCAAGGCGCCATGATGGTGGAAATTGTGGATCTGCTTGCAAAGCGTGACGATTTTAAGAAAGTTATTATAAACGATTTTACATTTTACGTATCAAACGGTCTTGTAATCAGTTTGACAGGAATCGGAATGACAAACGCCACTATCGCAACCACTATTGCTATCAACCATTTTCACCCCACGTATATTATTAATCAAGGAACAGCCGGTGCTCATCTTGCCGAAATGCACGTAGGAGATTTCGTAGTAGCGGAAAAAAGTGTGAACATCAATATCAATTTCGGAAACGATGATGCCGGGATTCCTCTTGATAATCAATTTAAATTCCTTGACGGTGATGTTGACTTAGTAAAAAAACTGTCATCAGGCGGTGAAAACATCAAGATTTTCAAAGGCATACTCGGAAGCGGCGATTTGTTTAGCAGAAATGAAAATCAAATCAAGAAACTGCGTGATATGTACGGAGAGATTGCAGAGGAAATGGAGTGTGCTGCCGTGTATGAAGTGTGCAAGCACTTTGGCGTACCTTGTGCAGGTATCAGAGTTATTTCAAATAATGAAATAACAAAAGAGGCATACCAACCTGAGGTAGCCTCCTCTTTACAAAACTATTTATACGATTTGCTTTTTAGTTAATTACCGTTATACAAGTAATTTGATGCAAAGCTGGGCTCAACAGTAAGGTTGAGTCCTATTTTTTTGAGAAGGTGCTCGTCTGTAGCAGGAAGAATCGTTGTTGAATGAGCTTCGAGATTACGTAATTTTTCTAATTGTGCCAATGCTTTAGCAGCATTCTCGTCAGATCCGGCACAGATACTCAGAGCAATTAAAATCTCTTCAATGTTTAAGACAAGGTCCTTTTTACCGTTAAGTGTTTCTTTGAGATCAATTATGGGTTTTAGGACTTCCGGCGATATTAGCAGCAGTTCATCAGGCAAATCAGCAAGTTTCTTTAGCGCATTTAACAAAGAACTGGCAGTTGCAATCATAAGATCCGTATCTCTGCCCGTTACGAAGCCTCCGTTAGGTAATTCAATGGCAATTGCTTGTTTGCCTGATTGTGCGCGCTTGTCCAAAGCAGCTTTAACAACACCGCGGTCTTCGGGCATAAGTTCTGCTTGCTGCATTATAATACTAATCTTATCGACAGTCTCTGAATCAACAAGGCCTTGAACGTAGTCTGCTTTAATCCTGTAATACCTTCTGATAATTTCATCTTTTGCAGCTTTACATACAATATCATTGTCACAAATTGCGTAACCCGCCATATTTACACCCATATCCGTAGGCGATTTATAAACGTCTTCTCCTAAAATTCTTTTGAGAATCGTTTTAACAACCGGGAAAATTTCGATATCTCTATTGTAATTTACAGTAAGTTCTCCGTATGATTCAAGATGGTACGGGTCGATCATATTTACATCGTTATGATCTGCAGTTGCAGCTTCGTAAGCAAGATTCACAGGATGCTTAAGCGGTATATTCCATATAGGAAACGTCTCGAACTTCGCATAACCGGCTTTGACACCACGTTTGTTTTCATGGTAAAGCTGAGACAAGCACGTAGCCATTTTACCGCTGCACGGTCCGGGAGCAGTAACGACAACAAGCGGTCTGGATGTGGGTATGTACTCATTTTTACCGTATCCGTCATCGCTTACAATAAGATTCACATTTGTAGGATATCCCTTAATAGGATAGTGAAGATACGTATGTATTCCGTGTCTTTCCAATTTATTTCTGAATTTATCTACAGCAGGCTGTCCGTTATACTGTGTTATAACGACATTATCAACTTTAAGATTAAGTTCGCGCATTGAATCGATTAAACGAAGCAGTTCTAAGTCATACGTAAGGCCCAAATCTGCTCTAACTTTGCTTTTTTCTATATCAGTAGCATTAATACAGAACAAAATCTCACAAATATCCTTAAATTCGCATAAGAGGCGTATCTTAGCATCATATGCAAAGCCGGGTAATACTCTGGCTGCGTGATAATCGTCAAATAACTTTCCGCCGAATTCCAGATACAGCTTATCGCCAAAACGCTCTATACGCTTCTTAATCTGTTCAGTCTGTTTTTGCAAATACTTACTATTATCGAATCCTGTTTGCATACGATTAAATCCTGTTCTCTATAAAGTCATAATGTAAGGCGTCCGACCCACGTCTTCGTATGATATCACGAAGCAGTTAAAAATACAATGAAAAAAAAACAAAATCAGACATTTTGTTTTGCCTGATTTTGTTTATGAAAATTATTTCGCCGTGACTTTAAACGTTCTTGCAGATCCCACATCATCCATTTCAAAAACAAAGAAATAGCTGTACGTGCCGTCTTCATTATAAGTAATCTGATATCCGTCGTAGGCTTCTACGTTAGTAACGTAGGGGCTCCAAGAAGATCCTACCTTTTCTTCTATCTTGATTCCGGCAATCGAAGTCATTCCGTCTATTCTGACAGTAAAGCGATTGCGTCCGCCTGAAACGGTAAACTCCGCCAGATTATTATGCGCCTTGATTCCCGGTAAAAACGTATCTTTTACTTCGGTGCCGCAAATTGCAGACAGTTTTAAATTATTGAATACAGAATCCTGTCTTACAGCCTGTACGTTTGCGTCATTTGTATCTGTTCCATTCCCCCACGGAAGAAGAATAAAGTTTATTACGATATGGTCGCCTTTTTTAAATGATACTGTATCTTCCATTAGAGAAAGCTCACCATAATTCAAATTCCCTGCAAAAGAATTTCTGAATGCAAAATCTCCGTTCCACTTTTTGCCGCCGATTACAATATCATAATCAATCATTATATATGCAAAGTTCATAACGCCGGTGTTAGGATTATTCAATCCGTAGTATGTAAAATACGGAGCCTTATTTCCTATATTGATAAGTTCAAATGAGCCGTCTATTTTTTTTGTTCTTTTATTTACAGCTTCACCATTCTTATTACTGTATCCGACGTAATCAAAATTCTCCGACCGACCGTCAAAGCTAAATAAAGTAAACGTATTCTTTACATCCTCAACTTTCAAATCCTTCAGAAATTGAAGGTCCATGGTGTAATACGTTCTGTTTTCATCGTTCTGCGGAAATTCTAAATGTCTTAAAGAATATTTAAAAGAGCCGCAATCAGAAATGTAATTATAATCCATATCCGCATATGTATTTCCGGAGGATCTTATATATGAATCCGTATACTCTGACTTAACGTATAGCGAATCTTTATAGAAGGATACAAAACGAAGCCTGCCAATAGAATTATACTGAGGCTGAGACGTCCACATGATACCACTGCAACCTCTAAAGTCCGGTAAAGTCCACAAATCCTTGCCGTATACGAAATAAGGAGCAATGCAGTTTGACTCTGTAACACCTGTAGACAGATGATAATATGAAATATGAAATTGGATAGAAGATATTTGCTTCAGAGGAAAAACTCCCCAATTCTGATATATATGATGTAGCGTATACTCTATCGTTTGTCCGGAAGCAATCTTCAAAGGAACAAAGCTATCGCCGTAGCCTGTATCGGTAGGATCGTAAAAAGGTTCTTCCTTTTCTCCTGAGAAATTCTTACAAACCTGAGGCTGTATAGGTTGCAAGATACCTTGGGAGTCTACTACTGCAGCTCCTTCCAAAGCACCTGTACGGCTGTTCATCCACACATATAGACTGCGTTCTTCCGAAGTATCATTTGTAATTGTTATATCCGATGAGAAATATTCATTTTTTGCTTTATATGCCACATTAAACTCAGAACCGTTTAAAGTAAAATGGTAAGAGCCTCGCAACGGGTCATATTTTACGTATCTTGTGCCGGTTTTCTTATTGGATTCAACAGAGATTTGTGTCAATGGATTGCGTTCTATCCGTGCTTGCTCTGCGATGCCGTCAAAACTGTTTGATTCATCATTATATATTCTGCTGCCTATAACCAAATCTCTCTTGTTATACGCAACAGACTGTCTTATTACAAGGAAATCACCCTCAGATTCTGCTGTTACACTATACGTCCTTCCATCATTCGGAATAATAAATCCTATTACTCCTGCATATTGTACACTTGCGGCAACATATTCCGGATTGCCGCTACCGTCATATGATATTTTATATTCTATAACGTTCTGAAGCGGTATTTTGAGTTCAACGCCAAAGGAATCAAACTCTTTAACGCCGGAGCTTTTTTTGTTATCGATCAATCTGTATTCCTGATGAACTTTATCTGAGTAGAAATGGAAGATTTTGTCTAATTTATAACTTAAGGAACTTGTTTTTCTGCCAATTAGTTTTATTGATTTGATTGTGAAAGAGTCGCCGATTGTCTGTCCGAAATCAAAACGCAGACCGACAATGCCTTCTTTTTGACTTTTTATTCCGGACAAATCCAATCTGTACGTATTGTCCTTCGCATTTGATTTAATAGCAAAACCAATCCTCTGTTCGCCGTTAAATCCCTTACCGGACGTTGTAGAAATAAAAAGTTCTGCTGAGGTTGTCGTTCCCGTTGAATTAATCGTTACCTCCAGATAATCTGATTCAGAGCCTTCTGTATCTAAATTAGTAATATAGCAATAAGGATCGTACGTGTCTACCGCCTTAAAAGTTACTCCGCCTTGATCGTATATAGGTTGAGACATTTGGTTTACTGCCCATCCTGCATCAATCTTAACTTCAGTAGTGCTACTTACTTCTTGTTGAAAACTGTCTTCTGATATTCTCTCGCCAAAGCCTAAATCACGTATGTGCGTTTCGTAATAATAATATCCTAATCTGGTTGTATTCATTCTGGCTGAGGTTGAAGAGTTGCCAGAATAATACATTTTGTTATCTTGTGTCTTTATAAATACATCAAGAGTATCATGGGCATAAGATATACCGTCTTTGTTAGCAATGTCTCTTACGTTCAATTCATCAGTGCTCTCTAACGTATGTACGAGACTCATATCCGTATTTACTAAAGCATAAAACTCCCTATCAGCATTAGTATAAAAACCTTGTACACCATTTGCTATACTGCCGGAATATGCAAAACTGGCAGAAAGAGAACTGTCGGTATTCACCGGATACGAGCCGGGTGTAATTGCTTTTATCCTGAAGCTTAGCGGATCTTCCGGGATGAAATCTTCCTGTTCCGGTTCCGGTTCATCAACCACCTTTTTGCAAGCCACAAATGATAACACAGCCGTACTGATAACCGCTATCACAACAAAGAATATACAGAATTTCATTATTCTCGTAATACGCATATAACACCCACCCAATTATTGCTAAATTATTAACAATAATTTTACTATAGTGGGTATTTGTGTGTCAAGATAACAATTTGCCTACAATATTTTGTTAACGAAGCAGCAATCTATTAACAAAAGCCGCAGTAAAAAAAATCAAACTATAAAGCCGACCTTCTGACGAACGTCACGATACGTCTCTTCTGCAATAGCAAATGCCTTTTGAGCGTTGAGTTTAAGCACACGGTCAAGATACGCTTTATCGTCAAGGATTCTGCGATATTCTGCCTGAATAGGTGCCAACATATCGGCAACTGCAGTACCAACTGCGATTTTAAAATCTCCGTACCGTGAGCCGGCAAACTCTGCTTGGGCTTCTTCTACCGTAATACTGCGTGTAGCCGCATAAATACTAAGCAAATTGCTGATTCCAGGTTTCTCATCAGGATCAAATCTAACCTCACTGCCGGAATCTGTAACAGCACGCTTAAACTTTTTAATAATCGCATCACGCTCTTCAATAAGAAGCACAAAATTGTTAACGTTAGTGTCTGATTTAGACATCTTCTTATCAGGCTCCTGAAGACTCATAATCTTGGCTCCCTGTTTTGCAATCAGAGCTTCCGGTACAACAAAAGTGTCACCGTAGAGTTTATTGAAACGAATTGCAATATCACGAGCGATTTCAAGATGTTGCTTCTGATCTTGCCCGATAGGCACAACGTCAGTCTGATACAGAAGAATATCCGCTGCCATTAAAACAGGATACGTAAATAATCCGGCATTTATATTATCTGCGTGCTTTTGCGATTTATCCTTAAACTGTGTCATGCGACTAAGCTCGCCCATATACGTATAACAATTCAAAATCCATGCAAGTTCTGCATGGCCTGATACGTGTGACTGCAGGAAAAGTGTAGTCTGTTCCGGATCAAGGCCGCATGCCATGTATAACGCAAGCAGCGCATAAGAACGCTGACGCAGGGCTTCCGGATCTTGACGAACGGTAAGAGTGTGCAGGTCAACAACACAATAAAGACAGTCATATTCGCTTTGGAGCTCCGGAAAGCGCTTTAATGCACCTAAATAATTACCAATAGTCAAATTGCCTGATGGCTGTATACCACTGAAAATTCTTTTCTTTTTATCCATTATAATCATCTCTCTTCACGATAGTAATTTCGGCCAATTGCCGCCGGCTGATCATTTTTCTTGTTGCTGATAGAGGTGATAACCAATACAACAGCTGTAATAACAAAAGGCAGCGCTTTCATAAACTGCGGTGGAATCTTATTAAGCCAACCAAGTACACCCGGGAATTTCTCAGCAAGAGTCGGTCCGAACACCTGAAGCGTATTGAATATACCAAAAACAAAAGTACCGAGAATAGCAAGCAACGTGTTCCATTTGGCAAAAATAACCAACGCAATTGAAATCCATCCGTATCCGTCAATCCAGCATTTGCTGCCTTCAAAGCTGCCCGATAAGTTTACAGCCATAAGAAGACCACCGATACCCATTACACCGGACCCGATACCAATGTGGATATATTTATATAAAGTAACGTTAATACCTACTGCATCTGCTGCCGCAGGATTTTCACCCACAGAACGAATTCTGAGTCCCGGCTTTGTATATTTAAGATACCACCACATAACAACGGCTATAATAATACCGAGATACACAAAAATACTCTGCGAGAAAAAAGCTTCTCCAAAAAACGGAATCTTGCTTAATAAAGGAATATTTATAGGCTTCGTACTCTCTAAAAAGCCTTCGCACTGAAGCATATCCGGCCATTTACCTGCACTTTTAAAACCGTTGCCTATGAAAAAGTAAAGGCCCAAACCGAAGGTTGTAATAGTAAGACCGGTAACGTTCTGATTTGCCTGAAGTGTAACTGTCATAAATGCGAAGAACAATCCGCATAATGCCGCAATAAAGAATGACGCGAGGATACCGATAAGCAGGCTGTCTGCTTTGCAACCGATAAGCAGGCCGCCGATTGCACCGATTGCCATAGTACCCTCAACACCCAGGTTGAGACTTCCGGACTTTTCAGTAACGATCTCACCTACGGTACCGTATAGCAGAGGCGTATTGTATTTTAATAAAGCTGCGATAAATGATGCAAAAACGTTCATACATTTGCCTCCTTACTTTGTTTCTCTGTATTTTTCTTACGGAAAACAATTTTAAATCTTATAAAGAAATCCGCGGCAAGTACAACAAACAGGATAATACCCTGCAGCAAATCAGCAAAGTGGCTGTCAACGTTACTGAAGTTCGAAGATGCAACCACGCTTCCGCACTGAAGAATTGTAATCAACGCTGAAACAATAACAATTCCGATAGGATTTAATTTTGCAAGCCACGCTACTACTATACCTGTCCAGCCAACGTCATTTGATATTGTATCAGACAAAGCGTATACACTTGATACTCGCAGTGCTCCGGCAGCGCCGATTAACGCAGCTGACATAAACATTGTACGGCAAATAACCTTATTAACCTTCATACCTGCATAACGTGCCGTATTGATACTGTCTCCTACTACCGCAATCTCATACCCCTGTTTCGTATGTTTGAGATAGAAATACACAACAGCAACAAGCAAAATAACAAGTATAAAAGACAATTCCAGTGAAAATTTTCCGATTGGAATCGTAAACATCTTAGCATTATCCGGTATTTGATTAAACTTAGGACGCTCTGAATCAGGACGAAGGAATATATTCCAGTCTGCTTTTGTTTCTCCAAAAAATCGCATAATATAAAGAGCAATATAGTTAATCATGAGCGTAAACAACGTCTCGTTAGTATTAAACTTTACCTTTAATGCGGCAGTAGACAATCCGATTAATCCACCAACAAGGCTACCTGCTACAACCATAAGGAATATCGTCAAGAAAACGTTAGCGGAAGTAGGAATCATAAATGCTACGGCAGCACCGGCAAGAGCGCCGAGGAAAAATTGGCCTTCACCGCCAATATTCCAAAATCTCATTTTAAATGCCAAAGACAGAGCAAGAGACGTAATAAGAAGCGGAACTAATTCCTGTATATACGTTTCATACTGAATATATGCCATTTTGTTGCCCACTGTATTAAGAGTAAACATCATTTCATAGTATTCAAAAGGATTTGCTTTTAAAAACAGCAACAAAACAGCCCCTATACCGAGAGCAAGAATTACTGCACCTAAATATAACAAACAAATCTGCCACGTCTTGATTCCTTGCCTTTTTACGACGCGGATAAGAGGCTCTTTACTTGATTTTGTCATTCTACCTCAGCCTCCTTTGTTTCTTCTATTCTGGAATCTTTTGCAATGCCGGCGACTTTACCATTTATCAGCGAAATATCTTTAGCGCCTGTCATCATAAGGCCTAATTCTTCTTTTGATGTTTTATGAGCGTGTACAACACCCATTAATTTTCCGTGGCAAAGAACCATTATTTTGTCACATAAGGCAAGCATAACGTCAAGGTCTTCGCCTACAAATAATATTCCCACGCCCATTTTCTTCTGGTCGTTTAAAATATCGTAAATCGCATATGATGAATTAATATCAAGACCTCTTACAGGATATGCTGTGATAATAACGTTAGGACCTGCGTCAATCTCACGGCCAACAAGAACTTTTTGGACGTTACCTCCGGATAAACGTCTTACAGGAGTCTCGGTAGAAGGTGTAACGACGCCCAACTTGTCGATTATTTCCTGAGCTTTAACACGTGCGGAATCTCTGTCCACTAATATGGACTTGCCCTTGTTATAGTTTTTGAGCATCATATTATCTGTAATTGACAAGGAAGGAGCAAGTCCCATTCCCAGACGGTCCTCAGGAATGAAGCTCATTGCAATACCCTTTTCAATGATAGCCTTGGGAGGAAGCCCTACAATATTGTCGCCCTTATGTATAATCTGACCGCCCTCAACTTTGCGAAGTCCTGCTATAGCCTCACATAATTCCTTCTGTCCACAACCTGCAATACCTGCAACACCGAGAATCTCGCCTCCGCGAATATAAAAATTAACGCTATCTATTGCCTTTGATCCTTCATCATTGTTAATTGACAGGTCGCGAATTTCCAACAAAGGTCTGTCAAACGTTGTCTCAACACGGGCAATATTAAGATTAACCTTATGACCAACCATCAGGTCTGTCAATTTCTGCTCGTTTGTTTCACTCGTATTTACTGTATCTATGTATTCGCCCTTACGTAATATTGTTACGCGGTCGCTTATTTCCATAACTTCATTTAATTTGTGAGTAATAATAATAATCGAATGACCCTCAGCCTTCATTCGTCTGAGTACGTCAAAAAGCTTACGAATCTCCTGTACGGTTAAAACTGCAGTAGGTTCGTCAAGAATAATAATCTTTGCGCCATAATAAAGCACACGCAGAATTTCTAGTGTCTGCTTCTCACTTACAGACATATTAGCAACTATTTTACGAGGATTAAAATCAAATCCGAATTTGTTACTTATTTCGGAAATCCTCTCATAACGGTCTTTTTTAAGTAATAAACCCGTTCCTTCTGTTCCCATCCAAATATTGTCAGCCGCTGAAAAGACATCAACCAGCTTAAAATGTTGATGGACCATTCCGATCCCATATTTTTTGGAATCTTCCGGTGAATTAATAGAAACCGGCACACCATTGACCTTTACAGATCCGCTGTCCGGTTTATAAATTCCGGAAATCATATTCATCAATGTTGTTTTTCCGGAGCCGTTTTCGCCAAGCAGGGCGAGAATCTCGCCCTGCTTGACATTAAGGTTTATGTTCTTGTTTGCGACAACACTACCAAAAGTTTTAGTAATATTCTCTAATTCAATCGCATAAATATTATTGTCCATATACGTTGTCCTTATCGATTATTTTTCTTCAACGCCTGCTACATACCAGTTCATTGAACCCTTAATAACGCCGTCCTGAGCAGCAGCTCCGCCGTCTACAGCCTTGAGAGCGCCATCAGCGTAAACGTAATATGTGTTATCAGCAGAAATAACTTCGCCGCCCTTGTTATCAAGCATAGCGCCGTCTACTTTTGTAATTGTGCCATCAGCAGCAATAGAGAGCTTAACGTTTGTGAAAACGTCCCACTCGCCGCTAACCATCATAGCTTTAACAGCATCGATAATCTCTTTTGTGCCTTCTTCACAGTTATTTGTTAAAGGAGAAATGTCTACAAAACCTTCTTTAAGACCGCCGTAGTAAATACCAACTTTTGTCATAAAGTTATCAGGATCATTCTTAGCTGTTTCAATAGCGAGTTTGTAATAAACATCCCAGTTCCAGATAGGAGCAGTAAGATGAGCATTAGCAGCTTGGCTTGTCATATCTGAGTTGTATCCACAACCGAATACACCCTTATCCTGAGCTGCGATCTGAGGCTGAGCACTGTCGCAATGCTGAGCGATAACACCACAACCATACTGTGTGATAAGCTGTTCAGCAAATTGACGCTCTAAAGACTCGTTTGCCCATGCATTGAGTTTCATAACGTGAACTTTTGCATCAGGATTGATAGCCTGAACACCAAGAGCAAATGCATTGATACCGCTACACGTCTCAGCATATTCTGTGCCGTATGCTGCTACGTAACCGATATTATTGTTGCCAAGAGCAAGGGACTTCTTTCCTGCTGCAATACCGGCAAGGTAACGAGCTTGGTAAATTCTACCAAAGTAGTTGTTGAAGTTCTTGTCGTTTGATAAATAACCTGTTGCATGGCTGAAAATAATCTCAGGATATTTTTCAGCAGCAGCTTCCATGGCATTGATATAACCAAAGCTGATACCGATAATAATCTTACAACCTTGTGAAGCAAGAGTATTAATAGCATTTGTTACCTGAGCGTCATCTTCCGGAACGTTATCAACGATTTTAAGCTGTTTAGAAACGTCCATGCCGAGTTGTTCCATAGCTTTTGTAATACCATTGTGATGAGCAAAAGTATAACCTGCAGTGTCATTCTTACCATTGATATAAATAGCACCTACGAGGAAATCATCTTCTGAGCTATCACTATTTCCGCCGCAACCTGTTACTACAGCAAAAGAAAACAGCATAACTAAAGCCAGTACTAAAGATAATACTTTTTTCATTGTATAAAACCTCCCTGCCTATATGGCAAAATTAAAAGATATATGTAAATAAAATTTACACCGAATATTAATTGCGGAAGCTTATCGTCCCGTCTTCATCCATAGCGTCGATAATAGCAAGAGACTCGACTCTGATTCCTGCCTGTCTTAGCTTGTCCCCTCCGCCCTGGAAACCTTTTTCAATTACCGTACCTGCCCCAACAAGGTGGGCTTTTGCTGTAGTAACTATATCAATCAAACCCTCAAGAGCACTGCCTTTTGCCAGAAAATCATCAATAAGAAGAACTCTGTCATTTTCATTGATATAGGATTTATGAATCAAAATATCATTATTGCATTGATGAGTAAAAGAATAAATGTGACCTACGTAATTATCATCGGCCACATTCGAAGTCTTACTCTTCTTTGCAAAAACAACCGGAACGTTGAAAAATTGCGCGGTAATGCAGGCAATTCCAATGCCGGATGCCTCGATGGTTACAATTTTGGTTACGTTCTCGCTACCAAACAAACGGTAAAATTCCTTACCGATTTCTTGATACAGATTAATGTCTATCTGATGATTAAGGAAGCTGTCAACTCTAAGAACCCCGCCACTTTTTACAGTGCCGCGACTTAATATCATTTGCTTCAGCATTTCCATAAAACGTATCCTCCCATAAATTGTAAATCAAATATGATTATATTAAAAATGGCGGATAAATGCAACCTATCCGCCAAATAAATTTTGTCAATTTGACATCCTTTTGCTAACCACACGAGCAACGTGAACACCGCTGGCAGCCGCCTGAGACAGGCCTCTTGTAATTCCGGCACCGTCACCGCAGGCAAAAAGATTTGTATGTTCCGTTTCTAACTGATTGCTCAGAACAATTCTTGAACTGTAGAACTTAACCTCAACTCCGTATAGCAGAGTATCGTGGTTTGCCGTTCCGGGAGCAACCTTATCAAGGGCGTAAATCATCTCGATAATATTATCAAGATGACGTTTGGGAAGAACAAGGCTCAAATCTCCCGGTGTAGCATTCAACGTAGGCTTTGTAAAACTCTTGCCTAATCTATGCTCATTTGTTCTCACGCCTTTAATCAAATCTCCGAAGCGCTGTACAAGGACACCTCCGGCTAACATGTTCGATAATGATGCGATTCTCTTACCGTACTGATATGGTTGATTAAAAGGCTGTGTAAAACGGTTACTTACAAGAAGCGCAAAGTTTGTATTCTCACTTTGCAATGAAGCCTCGCTGTAACTGTGACCGTTGACCGTTATTAATCCGTCTACGTTCTCCATAACAACGTGTCCGTTAGGATTCATGCAGAATGTTCTTACATTGTCGCCGTACTGTTTTGTTCTGTAAACCAGTTTTGCTTCATATACAACGTTCGTAATGTCTTCAAAAACCTTTGCAGGAAGCTCAACTCTTACTCCGATATCTACCTGGTTGTTTACAAGCTCTATACCGAGCTTCTTACATTCGGCCGAGAACCACTCAGCACCGGACCGTCCGGGAGCCGCGACTAAATACTGACATTTTACGTCCGCTGCGCCATTAATCATAAGCTCGTACTCACCGGTACCGGTTTTGATAATATGCTCTACCGTGGTATTGCACAAAATATCAATTTTATCCTGCAAATAATCATAAATATTAGTAAGAATATCCAGATTTTTCTCTGTTCCAAGGTGTTTTACTGATGCCTGGAGCAGATGCAAGTCGTGTTCAAGCGCTTTCTTTTCCAAAGCGCGAGCCGCATCTGAGTATGTAGAAAACCTTTGGGTTGTAGCTCCGAATTCTACGTTTACACTGTCAACGTATTCGATAAGATCCATAACTTCACTATCCGGAAGATAATCATTAAGCCATCCGCCAAATTCAGTAGTAAAATTAAACTTACCGTCTGAAAAGGCCCCGGCTCCGCCAAAGCCATTCATTATCGAGCAATTTTTACAGTTGATACACGTCTTTACCTTACCCTCAACAATAGGACATACTCTGCATCTTATTGGATGACCCTGTTCAATAATTGCAATTTTTGAATCAGGATTAAGCTTATTCAATTCATATGCAGCAAATATACCGGCTGTACCACCGCCGATAATAACAATATCATACGTTTTCATCAGTTAACCTCTTCTCTCTTTCAATGAGAGTCATCGTAGCATCGTAAAGATTTTTGAATTCCGGATTCCTCTGAGCTACGCAAATAAATGACTGTCTTGGTGAGTTAATATCCTCTCCGCTTATCTGGAATAAATCATGCTTTACACAAAGATCTCTTACGCGGTGAAGCTGATCCATGGTATTACGTGAAGGCATGTACGTAACAGCTGTAAACTTGAGCTCTTTTAGAACCTCAAATAAAGTATCAAGATAATCATCTTCAAACTTTTGCGTTTTCTTATCTCCCGTTACGCTGTCGCCTACGTCACCGAGATAAGCATATGCACTGAAAGCGTGGATTTTCTCGGAAAGTGCAATTACTTCACGAACATCGGGGCACTCATCCGTAGCATCGATGTAGAACTTCTCTACCATATTGCTCTTTAATGCACCGAGAAGGTCGTATTCGTAAACGTCATTATCGCTGTCATTCAAGAAGCCTTTTACCTTGGCAGACAGCGGAACTTTCATCTCGTCTTCCAGGAAAGAAACAACCTGAGGACCTTTGCCAAGCTTGGCAACTATATTCTTTGCAACGGCAAACAGTAAGTGACGCTCTGTAATCGAACCGCCGTCGTGAAACATAGAAATCGGCACAACGTCATTATCAAAGGAGGTTGTAATTCCGTAAGGTTCTGTCAGAGCGTTAATATTGTCAATCATTTTTCTGTTTCTGATATTTCTTGCAGCTACGTAGGGCTTAAAGAATTCAATGACTGTATCGATATACTGATGAGGAATACCGTGAAGCGCCATATACGCAACGCTATCCTGGTCAGGGTTGTTAATTCTTCTTCCGACTAACGGCGTGCCTGACATTTTTACGCGGCATTCAACTCCGATTGTTGACAAAAGATCAATAATCTTTGCAGCTTCTATAAACTCACGTGCGCCGCTTAGTGAATCATGATCCATTATACCGCAGGTTTTGAGCCCTGCCTGATATGCCATCCACACTGCCTTTGTAGGTGAATACGGAGAAAAAGAATAAATTGTATGGATATGATTATTAACGTCATTGCCCTGAACAGGAGCTTCAAGTTCTCCACTATCTATCATAGCCTTGAGCTGTCTTAAAGAGTCAAGTCTAACGTTAACGTCATTGTCATTTAATTTTTCAATAAGTAATTCTGCTTTTTTCATTTTATTACCTCCAAATATGATCAATCATCAAATAAACTTAGTTGTTTGTTTTGTCTGTCGGCATCTTTAAGGAAGCTGCCGGCTACAGGGATATTTTTAACCCGATATACTTTATACTCCGCAAAGCCGCATTTGTCTACATGTTTCATGTATTTTGCGTTCATACCTTTCTTCATCTTCAGAACCTGAACTCCCTGAGAGCTCTTTGTAGTCTTAAGCGGTATCAAAGATGAATTTATAACGAGTAATCTGTCGTTTTCTGCGCATATTGCCACGTCAATATCTTCGGTAAAAAATTCTATTCCTGCTATAGGACTGACGTCTGAATATGCATTGATAAGTTTCTTACGGTTATTCTTCGTGGCATAACTGTCCATTGGAACTTTTGCTATTTTTCCGTTGGCAAAGCCAAATAACAAGTTACCTGTGTAACCGTCGGTAGGCACAAAGCAAAGGATCTTCTCCCCGTCTTCCAGTCCAAGGCTGTTTACAAGATAGTCTCCTATTTCACCGGCTTTTCTATCAGGGAAATCATAGATTTTCATTTTGTATACGCTCTGCTTGTCTGAGAAAAATATAATCTCAGATTTGTTATGCCAATCCGACTCCTGAATAAAGCTGTCTCCTTCTTTGAATTTATGTTCAGGATTGTTACGAAGAGCCGTTAGAGGAATCTTCTTAAAGTATCCTTCTTCTGACAAGAAGAGTCTTACGTTATATTCTTCAATCATCTGGTCCTGAGTAACGACAACAACTTCTTCTTCGTGAATTATATCTGTTTTCCTCTCCTTGGCAAATTTCTTTTCGATAGCCCTAAGCTGATTCTGAATATATTTGCGAATGCGCTTATCTGTTTTTATTAAATCCTCAAGATCCTCAATCTCTTTAAGCAGCTTATCTATCTCATCCAGTTTGTTAATAATATACTCTTTATTGATATTTCTCAGTTTGATTTCCGCTATAAAATTCGCCTGAATCTCGTCAATGCCAAAGCCCCACATCAAGTTAGGAATAACCAAATCGTCTTTTTCTGTTTCACGAATAATTTTAATAGCTTTATCAATATCAAGCAATATCTTCTCAAGGCCCTTTAAAAGGTGGAGTCTGTCTTTCTTTGCAGTGATATCATGTGCAATTTGTCTTTTTAAACACTTTATTCTAAAATCAAGCCAGTGTTTAAGAATTCCGCGAACACCGAGTACCATAGGAGCGCCGTCGACAATTATATTAAAATTACACGCAAAACTGTCTTGCAAAGTTGTAAAACGATATATTTTATTCATTATATCTTCTACATTTGCTGATTTCTTAACGTCTATTGTTATCTTAAGTCCGTTAATATCAGTTTCGTCACGTACATCCTGGATATCCTTGATTTTTCCCTCTTTGAAAATCTTAATAATATCATCCATGATAACTTCCGCAGTGGTTGTATAAGGGACTTCGTAAATCTCGATACAATTGTTTTTCTTATCGTATCTGTATTTTCCTCTGACTTTTATACTTCCGCGGCCTGTTTCGATTACAGATGACATTACACTCTTATTATAGACGCAAGTGCCTCCCGTTGAAAAATCAGGAGCCTGTATGTATTGGAGCAAATCACACTCGGGATTGTCTATATAGCTGCACGTTGCATCAATCAGTTCATGAAGATTAAAACTGCATATATTGGTAGCCATACCAACGGCAAGACCCTGGGTACAGTTTGCAAGTATAGTAGGAAAAGTAACAGGAAGAAGCACAGGCTCTTTCATTTCACCGTCATAATTATCCACAAAATCAACCGTGTCCTTGTCTATGTCCCTAAAGACCTCTTCGCAGATTTTTTCTAATTTTACTTCTGTATAACGGGAAGCGGCAAAGGCCATATCTCTGGAATATACTTTACCAAAGTTTCCCTTCGAGTCTACGTAAGGATGGAGTAGAGAACCGTTTCCTCTTGTCATTCTGACCATCGTCTCGTAGATGGCCTGGTCGCCGTGAGGGTTGAGCCTCATTGTCTCACCTACTACGTTAGCCGACTTTGTTCTTGAACCTGTCAGCAATCCTTTTTTATACATGGTGTATAAAAGCTTTCTGTGTGAGGGCTTAAATCCGTCTATTTCCGGAATAGCACGAGATAGAATAGCACTCATTGCATAGGGCATATAATTGACCTCAAGGGTGTCTGTGATGATTTGTTCTTTATATAGATTTTTATCTTCTGCCATTATATTCCCTCCTCATCAAGCCAAATCAAGGTCATCTAAATATAAGTGACCAAATAATCTTATATGCTCCTTGCGTCGTTCAAGGTCATCTCCAAGCAGCATTTCAAAGACACTTGCCGTTTGTTCTGCCTCATCAGGCATAACTTTTATGAGTCTTCTTGTTTCGGGATTCATAGTAGTACGCCTCATCATCTCAGGTTCATTCTCACCAAGACCTTTAGAACGTTGAATCGTGTATTTACCTTGAATCTCTGACAGAATCTGTGCTTTCTCCTTCTCATCATATGCAAAATACGTATCTTTCTTACAATTTATCTCGTAGAGCGGAGATTCTGCAATGAAAACTTTACCATGCAGGATCAATTCCGGCATAAGCCTGTAAATCATAGCAAGAACAAGCGTCCTTATCTGGTATCCGTCAACGTCTGCATCGGTACAGATAATTACTTTGTTCCACTTCAGAAGATTTATATCAAACATCGATAAATCCTTATTATGCTTGCTTTTTAATTGTACGCCGCAGCCAAGAACACGAACAAGATCCGTTATAATATCACTTTCAAAAATTTTGCTGTCATCGGCCTTAAGACAATTTAATATTTTACCGCGAATGGGCATAATAGCCTGGAACTCACTATCACGACCCATCTTTACCGAACCTAATGCAGAGTCACCCTCTACGATGTAAAGCTCGCGTTTGTTTACATCCTTCGTACGGCAATCGACAAACTTTTTTACTCTGTTTGTCATGTCAACGTTGCCTTGCAACTTTTTCTTAATATTAACACGCTGTTTCTCAGCAGACAGACGGCTTCTCATATTAATAAGCACCTGCTCCATAATCCGATCTGCTTCAAGCTTATTTTCGATAAAATAAACTTCCAGATTTTTCTTGATGAAGTCTGTCATTGCTTCTCTTATGAATTTATTTGTTATAGCTTTTTTTGTTTGATTTTCGTAGCTGGTCTCTGTTGAAAACGAGTTCGTTACTATGATTAGGCTGTCGGCAATATCAGTAAATGAAATTTTATCGTCATTTTTTGTGTATTTACCTTCTTTTGTTATATATTTATCAATTTCTGCCACGAAAGCAGCCTTAACAGCTTTGTCCGGAGAACCGCCGTTTTCCAAATAACTGGAATTATGATAATATTCAATAACGTTAATCTTATTGTTAAAACAAAACGAAAACTGCATTTTCACTTTGTATTCCGGCTTATCCTCTCTATCGCGCCCCTTTGTGCTTGTCTCATAATATTGAGGAGATGAAAAGCCCTGATCCTGTGATAATTCTTTAACGTAGTCAATTATTCCGTTTTCGTAAAGATACTCGAACTTTTCACCGCTGACTTCATCAAAAAGTTTGAATTTGAGGCCGGCGTTTACTACCGCCTGCTTCTTTAATACTGTCTGAAAATATTCTAATGGAATGTTAATATCTGTAAAAACGTCTAAATCAGGCTTCCATTTTTGAATAGTACCTGACTGTTTATATTGAAAAGGCTCCTTCTTAAGGCCGCCTTTGTTATATCCTTTTTCAAAATGAAGATCGTATTTATATCCGTCTTTGTAAACGGTTACGTCCATATACTCAGAGCTATACTGTGTTGCACAGCTGCCAAGACCGTTTAAGCCAAGGCTATATTCATAGTCTCCGCTTGAGTTGTTATTGTATTTACCGCCGGCATACAGCTCGCAGTATACCAGCTCCCAGTTGTAGCGTTTCTCTTTTGCGTTGTAATCAACAGGACATCCACGTCCGTAATCACGAATTTGGATCGAGTGATCTTTAAACCGTGTAATCTCAATTACTTTTCCGTATCCTTCACGTGCTTCATCAATGGAATTTGCGAGTATTTCTATGAAAGTATGCTCGCATCCTTCCAGTCCGTCAGAACCAAGAATAGCCGCCGGGCGGAGCCTGACTCTGTCAGGCCCCTTCAGCGACTTAATACTTTCATTATCGTAAGTATCTTTTTTTGCCATTTGTTTATCCTTTGCTGAAAATATTATACCTATCAGTTAAGCATATTCTGTCCGCCTGTTACGGGAATTGCTTGTCCTGTCTCATACTCTTGCTCAATGATGTAGAGAATAGCTCTCGCTACGTCAATAATCTCGCAACCTCTGTGCATCGGAACTTTAGACTCATAGAATTCACGAACGTCAGCAACGGTCTTAGCACCGGGTACTTTGCCGGCGTTGAGATATTGAACAAACAGACCTTTTACAGGATCAGACCACAGTGGACCGTTTAAAAGGTTGCCCGGGCAGATTGCGTTAACTTTGATATTGTAACCGACAAGTTCAAGTGCAAAGCTCTGTGTAAGACCGATGCCGCCAAATTTACTGCCTGCATAAGCAAAGTTGTTTTTACTACCTGAAAGGCCTGATTTAGAGTTGATCTGGATAATATCCATCATATATGACGGTGCAAATTTGTGCTGAATTTTCATTATTCTGGAAGCAAATTTCGCACAAATATAATACGCGGTGTAGTTAATCTTCGTAACGAGATCAAATTTAGCAACTGTCATTTCTTCCAGTGCACCTGCAATAGCGATACCTGCATTGTTTACAAACACGTCAAGACCGCCATATGCTAAGGCAGTATCGTAAACCATGTCTGCAACAGCTTCTTCTGAACTTACGTCAGCTTTGCATGCGATTGTCTTGTTCTTACCATAGAGTTCATTCATTTTATCGCTATTTGCACTTGCAAGCTCTATATTGAGGTCTGCAATAGTAACGTTTGCGCCTTGTTTTAACATCTCATCGGCAATACCCTGACCGAAGCCTTGCGCACTGCCTGTTACAATAGCAATCTTCTCGTCAAGTCTCTTAGCCGCACCGGCTGCAAGACTTACCTTTGATCTATAGGATTCTACTTCCCAATTGCAAATGAAGTTAATCATGTAATCTGACATAAACTGGCTACCGCCAAAGCTCTGTGAGTAAACGCCGATTTTACAAGCATCGATGAATACTTCAGCGCAAATGTCAGCATTCTTCTTTGATGTGCCCCAAGCATAGAAGCCAAGACCTTGGATTGCGACAATCTTGGGAGCAAAGCCATTCTTTGTTGTATATTCTTCAATAGCCGCTTTAATTGCAACGTACTGTTCTTCAATATCTTCTTTAGCTTCAACGAACAGTGCAAAAGGCTTGCAGTATACAATATGGTCCGGTGAGTATGCTGAAGAAACAGGATAGAAAGCGTCTTTATCTGCTACGAAATTCATAACTTCTTTGTTCGTCCTGAACGTAACTATAGAAGTAGCGTTATCGCCTTTGAGCATCATTCTGATAGCAGGAGCAATCAAGGCTGCTCTTTCTTTATCAAATTGCACAGGTGAAAAATCCGGTTCACGCGTTATTTTTGACTTAATCTTTGAAAATACTGCATCTGTCTTGCTATCAATCTCTTCTGCTGAGTCAGCACCGATAAAAATGCCGTGATTCTGAAGAAGGATAATATCTGCATCTTTACCTGTATTTGCTTTATACTCAATCATTGCTTCTCTTAATTTTGCAGCAAGAATATATCCGGGTTCTACACATTCAATCCAGATAATGTTGTCGCCGAATAATTCTTTTGCAATCTTCTCACCGTCTTTGCCGCAAGTAAGGCCATTTAACATAGATGGATGAGTATGAACAACGTAAGTATAGTTAATGAGATTATGAAGAAGAGTCTCAACGCTTGGACGTTTTGCCAGCTCTGTTTTATCTCTTGCATCCATCATATCTTCTAATACTTCTGCTTCACGGCTAACTGTATCTTCTGAATATTTCTTGTCAAACATTGCGCTAAGCTTTGCTCTGTTCATTTTTACAAAGCCTGCTTCTTTGATTGTAGCAAGTGTTGTACCGGAACCTTTAATGTAGAGGAAATCGTCATCTTTAAAAGAAGTGTTTCCGCCGCCTGCCAAAACAAACTCAGGCTTTGATCCGTACTTATTTGATATCTTAATGATTGTTGCTAAAGACATAAAAAGCCTCCTAAAATGTATAATCTAACTACAGTATTCTATATCCGAAGAACTTTTGTGTCAAGACGAAAAACACAATATAATGTGTTCCATGTTTTTACTGCATACTATACAATAGTAGTATCCTACCATAAAACAAGGGCTGCTCAATCGCAGCCCTTACTTATTGAAAATTAGCTAGATAAAATCTGATTAATTTTCTTTTCTCTTTTTAACAACTACTGAAGAAACAGCCACGAATGCAAGAGCAATAAGACCGAAGTCACCTGTATCTGCACCCTCTGTATACTCAGACAGTGTAATTGTTGCAGCAGGAACGTTCCATGATGCATCCGGTAATACAGCTACGTTAATAACAACCCGATCGCCGGCCTTGTAGTCTGCCGTAAGTTTGCCATCAACGCCGTTTTCATCTAATGATAAATATTTAACAGTATCGTCAGGTGAAATAACTTGAATTACGATATTTCCGTTTACACCTTCTGTAATCTCGCTGATGTATAAAGTGATAGAACCGTCTTTGTCAGCGTCGAATGCATAGAAATATCCTTCTCCATTGCCTTCTTCTGTCTTGATTGTCTTATCTGCTTGATCATCATACTTCTCAGGATTCATCATTGTACCTGCAGGATATTCTCCCTTAAGTGAGTACTCTACTGCAGCATCTGTCTTGTTTGTTATAGAAAATGCAGTGGGCATACGTCCCATTGAAGGAGCTGCTGCAAAGGTTACCTTTCCGTTATTAGATTCATACGTTGTTCCGTTATATACTACGCTAAAGTCTCCTTCACCTGTAATAGTAACGTTCATTCCGCCCCAGAAAGCATTAATATAGAATGTCTTGCCAGCGCCTACTGTTACCTTATCTTCCTGATCAAAGATCATGTAAGGCAATTCTTCTGTATCGCCATAGTTAACTTCTTCAATAAGGCTATCGAATGATGCTGCATTAGAGTCTACAAATCTAATAGATGCAACCCAGTACTTATTCTTTATGTTTGACTCGTTCTCTGTTAATACTGTTGCTTCAACACCGTTTGTTGCATCTGCAACAGGTAATACAACGTAACCTTCTGAACATGTCACTTTGATGATATACTGTCCTGCTTCAAGAGTATCAAAATCAAATACAAAATTTGCGGGATTGCCTGTAAATGTCTTTGTAACACTTGCTGCAGGTAATGAATTCAATGTAACCTCTGTATTTGTATCCCATGCGTAAATATCAAGTGTACATGTTGTACCGGCATTTGCTCCCCACAAAGATGAAATAATTGAATTAAATGCGCCCTTTGCATTAATTGTTATTTGGTAGAAATGTTCTGAGTTCTTAAGCCACAAAACAGGAGAACCATAGTGACCTGAGTGAGATGTAATACCTACATCTTTAGGTTCAGACTTGCTCTTAGTATAACTAATTGCATTGCTGTGATACTGATTGTCATAGAATACGCCGATATCTGTATCATCAGAAGCAAATGTTACTGTAACGTCATCGCCAACTATGAAGCTCTCTGCCCATGAAATAGTATGCTTTTCACTTCTGCGGATAATCGCAGTTTCAACAAAATTGATATCGCCGTTTAATTTTACTTTCGCATTATTTCTGAATTCAAATGCTGATGTACGTATAAACTTATCGCCTGAATATACACCACCGAACGTACCACCGTTTACAGTGATATCTACTGCTGCCTGTGATGCATTGATTCCTGATTTACCTGCATAAAGAGTAGCATTATTAGTAACAACTACGCCGCCGCCAACGAAGATCGCATCAAAATCGGCACCTTCTGCAATTACAGTAGCATCTGTTACAGTAATCGAACCTGAGCTAATATCAATACAGTCGTTAGTTGCCTTGATATAGCCAGTACCTACTGTATCAGTAAGTGTTACTTTTGCGCCCTGAACATTCAGAGCAATACCACCATTTGTCCATGTATGACCGTTAAGATCAATTACATAGTCGCCTGAAGTAAGAGTTAAGTTTCCTTTTACGTCAGCAACTAATTTATATTCACCGGGCTCTTTAATAGTAGAAAGATCAGCAACTTCACCATCTGCCAAAGGAGCTAAAACTGTAACTTTGAAAGAACCTGCCTCTACTTGAGTTCCAGCATTTGTGAATGCATAGAGCTTAACAACATGCTCACCAATTTCTAAGCCTGAAATGTCAATCTTTGCATGTTCAGCATCCAAACCAATACCAACCTTGTTTGCTGCAACTAATTCGCCTGTATAATTAACGGCTGCAACAACATCAGGTCTTTCTCTTGTAGGATTAAGTTCAATGAGCTCGCCGCCGTCAATTGAATACTTAACGTTTGACAAACCGGCATCTGTAATAATCCAACCAAGGATAGTAATCGCATCCTGTCCCTCAAATACGTTGCAATCAGCAATAGATCCTCTTACACCATTAAAGTAGTCAATAGACTTTGTAACTTTAACAGCCTTGTAGTCAATAGTAGTATAAGTATTCGGATTTGCGTCGCCCGGGTTGTTCACAGAAGCATTGGCAAGCTTTGCCTCGTATGCGCCTTTAACAGATATAGACTCGCCGAGAGTTTTATTCATAGTTTTTCCGGCAAGGATCTTATTGTTTTCAAAAGTAATGTTACCTGTCAAAGAAATAGCACCGTCTCTTCTAATCTCAATTGCGCAATTTCTGGCATCAGCGCTACCTGTATAATTAACAAATTTACCACCGTCAACTGATACAACTGCGTTACCGTTACCGTTATCTACATCAATGCCAGCTTTACCAGCAGATATAGTACAATCCGTAATAGTTGCATTGCCGCCTTTAATCCAGAATGCGTCTGCACCACCTTTGCCGCCTATAACTGTAACGTTAGTAGCAGTAACCTTCGCATCATCCTCAAGTGAAAAGCCATCTGACGTACCTGCGCTGTTATCTACGGTACCATTGTAAATAACGAGTTCTGCAGTACCTTTCAAGTAAACCGCAGGACCATTATGTGTCCATTTATGACCGTTCAAGTCAATCTCATATTTACCGGAACTTCTGTTGAACTCACCACTAATGTCGTCAGTGAGAACAATCTTGCCTTCCGGGATCTGACTGGCATCTCCTGAGAATTCAACCGCTTCTGCTGAAACAGTCATTGGCATAGCCATTAAAAACAATGACGCAACTATAGCCAAAACTGTTAAAATTGAAACAATTTTCTTCATAATCTTACCTCCGATGTTTTTTTTATCACTGAAAAGGATAACCACCCATTCAATAACACTATTTTGTATTTTACATTATATAATATTATTTTGCAACCATCTTTTTACATTTTATTTACATTTTTCATAATAAGAACCAGGTTGCAAAGATAAAAAATATAGAAAGAGATATAGCATCGACAATTGTAGTAATAAAAGGGCTTGCCATTACAGCCGGGTCAAGGCCTATTCGTTTTGCGAACATAGGCAGTACACATCCGACTATTTTAGCAAAAATAACGGTAATCATAATCGTAACACATATAACAAATGCTTCCGTGTAAGAGACATTCATTTTGAATATCATATTGTCCACCAGCAATATTTTAACAAAACCCACAGCGGCTAAAGTCATTCCGCATAATATTGACGTTCGCAATTCCTTCCAGATTACTCTGAATATATCTCTCATCTCAACGTCACCTATCGCCATACTACGGATAATAGTGACAGATGTCTGGCCGCCTGCATTACCACCGGTATCCATAAGCATCGGAATAAAAGAAATAAGAATAGGAACTGTGGTAAGCGCTTTTTCAAATGAATTAATAATTCCTCCTGTAAATGTTGCAGATATCATCAAAAGAAGCAACCACGGAATTCTTCTCATCCACGTTTCAAAAACACCTGTTTTAAGATACGGTTTATCACCCGGGACGATAGCGGCCATCTTCTCAATATCCTCAGTAACCTCCTCTTCAATAACCTCAATAGCATCGTCTACCGTAATAATACCTACAAGTCGTGATTCGTTATCAACGACAGGAAGTGTAGTAACGTTATATTTATTAAACATATTAGCAGCTTCTTCTCTGTCCTCTAAAGTATTAACACTAATAACGTTAATTTCCATTAAATCGGCAACAATACTGTCTTCTTCTGCAAGAATAAGTGTTCTAAGCGATATAACACCTATCAGTTTCCTGTCGCCTGCAGTTACGTAACAAACATCAATTGTTTCTTTATCTACTCCTGTTCGTCTAATACGCGTTATTGCCTCTGTTACAGACATAAAGGACTTGAGTTCTACAAACTCTGTAGTCATAATACTGCCGGCACTTAACTCAGGATACTTGAGTATTTCATTAATACTGCGTCGCATTTCCGGTGTCGCTTGAGCAAGCATACGGCGTACTACGTTAGCAGGCATTTCCTCTACGATGTCAACGGCATCATCTACGTATAATTCTTCAATAACCTCTTTAAGTTCGCTGTCAGAAAAACTTTTTATCAACAGCTCCTGTGCATCGCTGTCCATCTCAACAAACGTTTCGGCAGCAAGCTCTTTTGGAAGCAATCTGAAGGCAACCGGGACGTATTCTTTATTTAGTTCGTTAAAAAGTGCTGCTATCTCATATGGATACATGTTCTCCAACGTAGCTCGCAATTGTTTATACTGTTTGTTTATTAAAAGTTCAATTATGTCCCGGATTGTTATTTCCATTTGTACCCTCCTGCTTCTATAATAAATAAAACCGGCATTTCACTATTATTACTCGTGAAATGCCGGACGTTTCTTTCTTAGTGGCAATCAGTTAAATTACATCATAATCTCAAACGTGTATTTTCCCGGTGCACAATCAATAACATAGCATTTCACACATGAAAGCTCTTTTACTTCATATTCCTCCGTTGAATGTACAACACCATTTATAACTATGGTCTTTGCATTTTTGTCGAAAACAGGAATATGAACAGAGGCCACCGTCCCTTCAGGAACCGTCGCTTCATATGTAAATAATCCATCTTCTACTGACCAAGCACTTTCTATTGTGCCTGAAACGGAGTCGTATTTCGCACGTACCCAAGTAATCTTACTCTGTCCTTCCGGCAGTTCAGATTTTTTACGTGTATCAGGCATAGGTCTTAATACTATATGTTTGTAGCCTGCTATATTTGCATCTGTATCTATTCCCGCAACATATTTGTATACCCATTCCAACACGGAGCCATACGCATAGTGATTAAAGGAGTTCATCGCAACTTTGCCAAAACCTGTTTCAAGTGTATATGAATTCCATCTCTCCCAAATTGTTGTTGCTCCTTGGTAAACACTGTACAGCCAAGACGGGTTCTGTGTCTGCAGGAGCAGTGAATATCCCATATTAGTTGCGCCGTTTTCACTAAGAGTTTTGTTTATAATACCTGTACCAACAAACCCGGTACTGAGCTTATATCCGTTTTCTTTAATCTTCTCAAGAAGACGCTTTCTGATTTTCTTAGCGTATGCTTTCGGAAGTAAATCAAAATACAGAGCAAGAAGATAAGCAGTCTGAGACGTCTCAACCAACTCACCTTCCGGCATATATCTTGCCTGAAAAGCCTTTTTAACCTTTTTGAAAAGGTTTCTGTATTTAGCGGCATCTTTGGCATACTTCTTTGCCAATGCTTCGTCACATGACTTTTGCGCATCTTCCATCAACGCAGAAGCCATTTGGCTCATAAGAGTAGAATCATATGCATAATATGCAACGCCGATATACTGTTTATCTGTAGGTTCATAAGCCAGCCAATCGCCGTAGCCGCCTGCCGGACCGTTCATATTTGTGTGCTTAATGAGGAAATTCATATATTTCGTCATTGATGCGTAACACTCTTTGATAATGTCAATATCTCCATACGTTCTGTATATAACGTACGGAACAACGATACCGGCATCTCCCCATGCAGCATTACCCATTCCTACAACACGTGAGCGTGGAACAACGTCAGAATATCTTCCGTCCTCACTTTGACTGTCACGTACATCCTGCATCCACTTATGGAAGAATCCACGTACATCTGCATTATATGCACCTGTGCCTACAAAGATCTGCGTGTCGCCTGTCCATCCGAGACGTTCATCGCGTTGAGGACAGTCTGTAGGTACGCTAAGATAGTTACAACGCTGGCCCCAGAATACGTTACTGATAAGTTTATTTACGTCATCATTAGAAGTCTCAACGAAACCGGTCTCTGTCATATCTGAACTTACAAATTCTGCTTTAAAATCAATAAGATTGATGTCTTTGTCTGCAGTAATCTCAACGTATCTAAAGCCGAAGAAAGTAAAGTTAGGTCTGTACGTTTCTCCTTCTTTAGCACCTTTCATGATATACTGACCGGTTGCTTTTGCCGTTCTGTAATTCGCAGTGTAAATAGATCCTTTCGGTCCGTCATTTCCGCGGCTTACAGCTCCCGAGTCATTAAGCATCTCGCCAAACCTGAAAGTAACCGTTGTATTCTTCTTACCTTTTATCGTAACCTTTTCCCAGCCGACCATATTCTGTCCAAGATCGATTACCAGAGTTGTACCTGCTTTAATCTTACCGGTATATTTACCATCAACAACCTTGTCTTCTATAATCTCACCATGATCTGTTCCGTTATCGTTGATTGATGAATAAAGAACAGATTTAACAGGATCAAGACAAAACTGCGGGCGAACCTTTACCGTAGGTCCGATATGTTCTGTAATAATACCGTGAAAATGCTTGAAAAGAACCGGCTTTTTCCATTTTGTTCCTTTATACTCTACGGTAGACATCTTTGAATATGAGTCAATGTTGGCATTGTACGTTTCGCCATCCCAAATATCTGCACTGATAACAGGTCCACCGATTTTGGACTGCCATGTTCTGTCAGTAACAATGCGCTCAACAGACTCGTCTTCATATTCAAGTTGAATATATGCAGCAAGCGCAATGTCGTTATTTGCATACGTTCCGTATGAAATGCGGCCGTTCCACCAACCGCTGGCAACAGCAAATAATATGCAGTTTTCTTCTTTAAGCAAATCAGTTATATCATATGTGTAGTATAAAACTCGTTTATCATAGTCCGTCCAGCCTGGCTTCATTTCATCATTTCCAACGCGTTGTGAATTAATATATGCATCATAAACGCCAAGAGACGTAGCATATAAAGTTGCCTTAGCCGGTTTCTTACTTAAATTGAATTTTTTCCTGAAAAGAGGAATGCCCTCAGCACCTTCAGTAGCAACGGCTGAGATCCATTTGACTTTACTCCAAAAATCTTTATTCTTCATCAGGGGCCTCCTTTTTAATTAATTGTAGATAGTATATTTAATGCAGACTCAGATATCAACTGTTTTTTTTCTGATTTTCCGATTTTTTTCTTTTTGCCGTCTATATATACGGTAGAACCTACGTTGTGCTTCACAATACCAAAATTAGCTCCCATGGGCTGAAAATCACTGCCTTGATAGTTGGCGGCATAATTTGCCAGAGCACCGATCATAGTAGATGACGGAAAAATCAGTTTTGGTTCTTTTTTCACGATGCGTGCCGCATTAATACCTGCAACAAGCCCTGAGGATGCCGATTCAATATAGCCTTCTACACCGGTTATCTGTCCTGCAAAGAACAGAGGAACACCGTCTGCCGATTTCTTAACAAGATACGTCTCATCAAGGTTTCCCGGAGAATTTATGTATGTATTACGATGCATAACGCCATATCTGGCAAATTCTGCATTTTCCAGACCCGGAATCAATCCAAATACGCGTTTTTGTTCGCCGAACGTAAGGCGTGTCTGGAAGCCGACCATATTGAACATAGTTCCTTCGCTATTATCTTGCCTTAGCTGACATACTGCATAATATTCATCCCCCGTGTCCGGATTATTAAGCCCCACAGGCTTTAGAGGTCCAAAGCGGAGAGTATCTACACCGCGTTCTGCCATAACCTCTACCGGCATACAACCTTCATATACGCAAGAATTATCAAAATCATGTACATCCGCTCGCTTTGCGCTAATCAAGGCATTGTAAAAAGCAAGATATTGCTCCTTATTCATAGGGCAGTTGATATAATCATCACTGCCTTTTCCATAACGGGCAGCTTTGAAAACCTTTGAGTGATCAATACTGTCTTCCATTATAATCGGAGCAGCTGCATCAAAGAAGTTCAAAAGTGCAAGACCTTTCTCCTGAAGTTTTGACGCAAGTGCATCAGAAGTAAGCGGTCCGGTAGCTATTATAACCGCATCATATGACATTATTTTTTCGTCTATCGACTTAACTTCTTCCCTGATAACTTTTATCAATGAATGATTACATATAGCAAATGTGACACTCTGTGAAAATTTTTCTCGATCCACAGCAAGTGCTCCGCCTGCCGGCACACTATTATCATCGGCACATTTCAAAATAATGGAATTCATACGGCGCATTTCTTCTTTAAGCAAGCCGGAAGCATTATCAAGTGTCTTTGCCTTAAGAGAATTACTGCACACCATTTCTGCCAAATCATTAGAATGATGAGCAGGAGAATATCCGGTAGGCTTCATTTCATATAAATCTACCCTAACTCCTCTTTGGGCAATCTGCCACGCTGCCTCACAACCTGCAAGTCCTCCGCCGATTACACATACAGCCACTTAAATCACTCACTTTTTTTGTATTCTTTAAGTCCGATTTTATATTGACAGTCTTTATTGCTGCATGCAACAAAACGGCCAGTCTTACCTATTACGTACTCAAGGTGTTCTCCGCACTGAGGACAATCTTTGCCCGTCGGAAGATTCCATGACATAAACTTACATTCCGGATATCCGCTGCACGTAATATACTTTTTACCCGCCTTTGATTTCCTGTATATAAGCTTTTTACCACATTTTGGACAATCGACACCGGTTTCTTCAATAATAGGCTTAGTATTTTTACATTCAGGATAGCCCGGGCAGGCCAAAAATTGGCCGAATTTACCTGTTTTAATCACCATCATGCGACCACACTTGTCACACGGAACGTCACTTACAGGATCAGGTATCTTAACATGCTCCAATTCTTCGAGAGCCACTTTGACTTCCTTGTCAAAGTCTGTATAAAAATCACGTATTACTTTTACCCAATAAATATCGCCTTCTGCAACACGGTCGAGATTCTCTTCTACGTTGGCAGTAAAAGTCACGTCTACAATATCAGGGAAGCTACTTTTCATAAGATCATTTACAATTCGCCCTAACGCTGTAGGATAAAGCATCTTTTTTTCTTTTCCTACGTATCCGCGAGTCTGTACAACCGTAATCGTTGGCGCATATGTGCTCGGTCTGCCGATTCCGTGTTCCTCAAGGGCTTTTATTAAGGAAGCCTCATTATATCTGGACGGAGGCTGGGTAAAGTGCTGTTTTGGAAGAATTTCTATTGTTTTAAGCTCTTCATGTTCTTCTAACTGAGGAAGTTTGCCATTTTCCCCAGCTTCTTTTTCTTTTTTATCATTTACTTCTTCATATACTTTTGTGTAACCGGGGAATTTTACAACCGTACCGGTTGCTTTAAACACATATTCACCGGCTTGTATATCAACCGCACATACGTCATATACACAATCTGCCATTTGGCTTGCAATAAAACGCTCATAAATCAATTTATATAATTTATATTGATCATTTGTCAGGCTATCCTTTATATCATCAGGCTTAAGATCGATATGGGTCGGGCGAATCGCTTCGTGTGCATCCTGAGCCGCATTTTTGTTTTTATATATACGTCTCTTAGGCGGAAGGAAATTGTTTCCGTAGGTATGCTCAATATACTCCATAGCACTTTGGGCCGCTTCATCTGATATACGCATAGAGTCAGTTCTTATATACATAACAAGACCTGTAGCTCCCGATTTTCCCAAATTTACACCCTCATATAGAGTTTGTACCACACTCATCGTCTTCGATGCAGCAAAGCCCAGCTTCCTTGAAGCATCCTGTTGAAGTGTACTGGTAATAAAAGGAGGCAGCGGTGACTTTTTCTTCTCGCTGTTTTTGATTGTGTCCACGGTAAAAGTCTCTTTTGATACAGCCTGAGTAATTTCCTGTGCCTGTTGCTCTGTATCGATGTTGATTTTCTTATTCTTTGTACCATAGAATTTGGCTGAAAAATCTTTAGCCTTTGACTTTACTTCCGTATTTTTACTAAGAACCGCAGAAATTGTCCAGAATTCCTTGCTTTCAAAAGCATCTATTTCATCTTCTCTGTCACAAATCATACGTACGGCTACTGATTGAACGCGGCCGGCACTCAAACCTTTTTTTACCTTACGCCACAAGACGGGACTGATACAATATCCTACGAGCCTGTCTAAAACTCTGCGAGCCTGGTAGGCATCTACTTTCTCTATATCTATACTACGCGGCTCTTTTACAGCTGTTTTAATTGCCTTTTCAGTTAATTCATTAAACGTTATTCTGCAAAGAGACTTCGGATCTATGCCAAGCAGATATGACAGATGCCATGATATTGCCTCTCCCTCCCGATCAGGGTCTGTTGCCAAGAAAACTTTCTTTGCCGCTTTGCTTGCAGCTTTAAGCTCTTTTATAACGTCACCTTTACCTCTTATATTTATATATTCCGGTTTGAAATCGTTCTCAACGTCTATTGCCAGCTTGCTTGCAGGCAAATCGCGAAGATGACCAGCAGAAGCAACTACTTTGTATTTACTTCCGAGAATTTTACTTATCGTCTTAACTTTTCCGGGTGATTCTATGATAATCAAATTATCAGCCATTATATAAATACCCTTCCTCTAATCAAAAGTCATCGTATTTGAAACGATTTTTTTATAATACCCTCTGTTTTTGAATATGTAAAGTGTTTTTTATCGTAGGAGTCCTGCCGTACGCTGCATATTATTTTACAACATACGACCCGAAGCTTGCACCTTCAAGCAAACCGTTTACTTTTAGTACCGTTATGGCAGATAGAATTGATGGCACATCCAGCTTTGTTATTTCGCATACTTCTTCCATGCTGGAAGCATTCTTTTCTAAGGCAGAATATACCAATTTTTGATTTTCGTTAAGATCTCCTATGTTTTGTTTCTGTTTTTTTAAAGATATAACTTCAATTCCCATATCATCAATAATATCACTCGCACACGTAACACATACGCATCCGCTTTTGATCAGACTGTTAGTTCCATGAGATAATTCATTATTGACATTTCCGGGGATTGCATACACTGTCCGATTCTCCCGAAGTGCATTATCAATTGTAATCAGTGCGCCGCTGCTTTTACCTGCCTGAACGACTAAAGTTCCCATACTAAGGCCTGCAATTATTCTGTTTCTTGCGGGAAAATTTTGTTTTTGAGGATGAGAACCCGGTAAATAATCACTTAAGACAGCGCCATTGTTTATTATACGGTCGTATAATTTCTTATTTTCAGGGGGATATACAAAATCAACGCCGCAACCTAAGACGGCAATTGTTCTGCCCTGACTATCCAACGCTCCTAAATGAGCATAACTATCTATACCTCTTGCCATACCGCTTATTATCATCATTCCCATACGTGCCAGATCTCCTGATATGTCATAAGCAACCTTCTTTCCGTAGCCGTCTGCATTTCGCGATCCGACTACAGATACGGAATAACGGTAATTATGTGATATATCCCCCCGATAATACAGCACAAGCGGCGGAGAATATAATTCTTTTAAATATCGCGGATAGTCATCATCATCAAAAGAAACAATACTAATCTTGTCTTTGCGCGCCTGTTGGAATATTTCCGTAGCTTTCTTTTTTAATGAATAATCAAGAATCCGAGAGATCAATTCGTTTTTTTTCATCAACTCAGGTGAAAAATCTTTGGAGCTTTTTAAATTATAAACTGCTTCCGGAGTCTGAAAATCCTCTAATAATTTTTTTCGCAATTCATACCGCTTTGTGCCGGTCAGCAGTGTAAGCCATATGTGAAAAACAGTATTAAATTCATTATCCATAAACACCTCACTCATCTTCCATCACACTATCTAACGTTCTGTATGAAATAGCTTCTGCTATATGCGCCTCTTTAATTGACTCTTCAAAATCCATATCGGCAATCGTTCTTGCAATCTTAAGAACTTTGTCGTATGCCCTGGCGCTAAAACCCATACAATCCGTGGCTTTTTGAAGTAGAAGTTTGCCATCTTTACTTAGAATGCAATACTTTTCTCGTTCACGAAGCGTCATGCTGCTGTTAGTACGGGTATCACAGTTTTTATATCGAGCTGATTGCAATTCTCTTACTTTAACAACTCTGCTTCGAATAACAGCGCTGCTTTCGTTGTTGCCGTCCTCATCTATATCCTTGAAAGGAACTCTTTTCATAGGAATATGGATATCAATTCTATCAAAAACGGGCTTGGATATTTTTGATAAAGTGGACTTTATCTGAAGAGGCGTACATTTACACGTGCCTTCAAACAGCTTTCCGCAGCGACATGGATTTGCCGCCCCTATGAAGATAAAATCCGTTGGTAAATTTTCAGTGTATCCCAAACGGGATATCAGCATATTTTTTTGTTCTAACGGTCGTCGAAGCAGTTGAATCAAGGATGAGTCGTATTCGGTCATTTCGTCCATAAAAAGTACACCCTTGTGGGCCAGTGAGATTTCCCCCGGGATTAATGGTCTTCCGCCTCCGATTAAAGCGGATCTTGTAATCCCCGGACTTATAAGGCGAAGCGGTCTTGTTCTCATCAATCCGTAATCAGAAGGAAGCATTCCGGCCAAGCTATACACCCCTGTAACCTCATAGGCTTCGCCTACTGATAAAGGCGGAAGTATCCCGGTAAAGCGCTTTCCCAGCATGGTTTTCCCACACCCGGCAGCTCCAACCATAATGATATTATGGCCTCCGCACGCAGCAATTTCCATAGCTCGTTTAGCTTGATATTGTCCTTTTACATCTGAAAAGTCAAGAAGCTCGTCATTTCTAATCTTGTCTTCATTCGACTGTGCTTCCATATTCCCCCATTTATCCAAGCACCCCCGGTTCATTCCTTGCGTCTTTACTGTTATGGAATTGAGTATACTGACAGCTTCTTTTAAACTTCTTACCGGGAAAATATTTAACTCCTTCACGTTAAGCGCTTCATTTGCATTTTCACAAGGAATAATTGCATGCAAAGCGCCATCTTTTGCAGCTTGGGCAAGGCGTATCAATACTCCGACAGACGGTCTTACGCTTCCGTTTAATGACAGTTCACCAATAATTGCACACTTATTTATACACGAGCATTTAACCTCCCCGCCGGCAGCTAATATTCCCACTGCCATAGGTAGATCCAGAAAAGCACCTTCTTTCCTTAGCCCGGCAGGAGCAAGATTGACAGCAATCCTTCCGTTAGGAAATTTATATCCACTGTTATTAATCGCAGTACGAACACGAACCCGTGCCTCTTTAATAGAAACGTCTCCCTGTCCTACAACGTTAAATTCCGGAATTCCTCTTGATATATTTGTTTCAAGGTCTATTTTAAAGCTTTTTGTGCCCCAAATCCCATATGTGATTATTTTCGATAACATATGTTCATTCCTTTCTTTTTCAGATAGAAAGAGTGTAGCATAGGCTCGAACGCAAAAAAATACACCCCGGGTTATATTTCCCGACAGGTGCATTTAAGCAGTGTAAAATATTAATATTTTTTCGTTTTTTTCACTGTTTTTGCAAAAAAGCAGTGAAAAAATTGTTTCATTTTCTTTGGATATATTTCCCGAATTACTTTTCTTGGATAATTTTGGATAATTCGGACAAGAACGTGTCAACGTCCTTAAATTGCTTATATACAGAAGCAAATCTAACGTATGCAACATCATCAAGATTCTTAAGGCGCGGCATAATTAACTCACCTATTTCAGTAGAAGTAATCTCTCTTTTCATTGTATTTAATATAATCTGTTCCACGTTTATAGCAAGATCTTCTACCTGTGTAATGGATACCGGACGTTTGCTGCAGGCTTTGAGTATACAATTAATAATTTTATTCCTATCGTATATTTGACGTGTACCGTCTTTCTTTATAACGATAAGAGGCGTATCCTCAATCTTCTCATACGTTGTAAAGCGCGAACCGCATTTAAGGCATTCACGTCTTCTTCTGATTGCACTCCCCTCTTCTGTCGGGCGCGAATCAATTACTTTGTCTTCCATATGACCGCAAAAAGGACATTTCACAACTATCACCTTTTCTTATATTCTTTCTAACACATAGCCCCATCCGTCGGCATCTGCTAACACACTATATACTTTTTTGTCAAAATATTCAATACCCCTATGTTTTCTATCAATAATTACCATTATTTCTTTCTCATCTAAGGTCCTTTTATATGCAAAAATATCATCATCCTTCATATCAACAAATGATATTTCGCCTTTTGTATAAACACTGTCAGATCGTCTCAGACAAGCCATATCAGAAAACCATTTAACGGAAGATTCATCTAAGTTGTTCCACGGCATTGGTCTTCGGTTATCAGGATCTGTTGAACCTTCGAGTAGTGTTTCATCTCCATAATATATCAGAGGTATTCCAGGAAAAGTAAACATTACCATCGTAAAAGCTTTTACCATACTTTTACAATTGCATTCCGTTGCCAATCGCTTTATATCATGAGTTCCGGTCATATTGACAAGCGCATAGAAATTGTGCTTCGGAACGTTTTCTTTAAGTAATTCAAATACCTCAGTCAGATTGCCGCCCGACTTTTCACCTTTTAAAAAACTAAGTAAATTATCGTGAAAAACGTAATTTGTTACAGTATGCAGTTCTTTTTCTGTAAAATACGTTCTTCTGGCTCCATAGCTGACTTTATTTGATGCGTCTTCCCAAACTTCGCCAAGTACAATCTGATTGTCTGACACAGCCGCCCTGAGTTCTCGCAAAAATTCGGAGGGAAGCTCGTCTGCAACATCCAGACGCCAACCGCAGATACCTTGTCTGCCTCGTGTCTTTATCACACTATTGTCGTTTCGTACAATAAAATCCAGATAAGACGGTTCTAACTCGTTTACATTTGGCACGGCAGCTATATCCCACCAACATTCGTACGTTCCGTCTTCTTTGAAACGATACCAGCTTCTGTAAGGAGAATCCTCGTTATGGTACGCACCGTTCCCATATTTATTATACATATCAAAATATATGCTGTCGCTGCCTGTATGGCTGAAAACACCATCAAGCATTATGCCGATTTTTTCATTTTGCGCTTGAGAGAGCAGATATGAAAAGGCCTCTTCACCGCCGAGGACCTCATCTACCTTCGTATAATCACACGTATCGTAACGATGATTGCTTACCGCCTTAAAAATCGGATTAAGATATATAACGTTTGCACCTAAGGCTTTAATATATTCCAGCTTCTGTGCGACACCCCATAAATTTCCACCGTAAAAATCCCATCTGACAATTTCATTATCCTCGTTTCTTATGTACATAGGCATATCTTCCCACGTGGCATAAATAAACGAATCTTTCTTAAAGAAAACACTTCCGTTACCACGGAAAAATCTGTCAGGAAAAATCTGGTAAATTATGGCATCATAAAACCATTCCGGAATATCCAGGTCCTGTCTGTATACAGTCAGTTGCTTTTCACAAAAGCCGTTGATGTAGTAATAATACGTACCCGGTCTGGATAGATAATCCTCTGCCAGATAATACGTAACAAAATTTCCTGCTACTTCCATCGGCATCAAGGATATCTCATCTTTTGAATATCCCGACTCCCATCGCAGATAAAGAGGTAAAGACCACAAATCACAATCCGAATCGTTTATATCAAACGAAAGACGGACGCGGGTCATACAAGGCACCGCGCCGTATGGGTCTTTATATTTTTTATCACGTGAATTATGCTTGATAGTCATGTCTTACGCGCCATATCTCCTCTGCATATTTTCTTATCGTATTGTCACTGGAGAAAATACCTGATTCAGCAATATTAACAACTGACATTTTCCTGAATGTTTTTTTGTCTTTGTACAATTCACCGACCTTATTCTGCGCATCAACGTATGAAGCGAAATCCTTAAGAGTAAAGAAAGGATCGTTATGTGTTACCAGCTGGTCGTAAATAAGATCAAATTCACTTTCCGGAGCTAATCCGAAGTAACCGTTTTTAATCTGCGTTAAGATGTTTTTAATCCTGTAATCCTTGTTGATAACTTCTGCAGCAGAATAATTTCCATTCTTTTGATAAGCAATAACCTCATCTGATTTTAAGCCAAAGAGTATGATATTATCGTCGCCAACCACCTGATGAATTTCAACGTTAGCTCCGTCTAAAGTCGCAACCGTCACAGCGCCATTCATCATAAATTTCATATTGCCTGTACCGGAAGCTTCCTTGGAAGCTGTTGATATCTGTTCGCTAATGTCACCGGCCGGAATCATTATTTGAGCCTTACTCACACCGTAATTCGGTACGAAAACAACCTTTAGTTTGTCTTGAATCCTTTTATCATTGTTAATCTTATCTGCAACAGTACATATCAGCTTTATGGTATTCTTCGCGATGGTATAACCCGGAAATGCCTTTGCGCCGAAAATATACGTTCGCGGAACAATATTAAGGCCGGGATCCTCACACAGTCTATTATATAAATCCATAATCTGCATTATATTTAAGATCTGACGTTTATACATGTGAAGTCTTTTAACCTGAATGTCGAATACAGATTGGGGGTCAACAGTTATATTGTAATTTTCTTTTATATAAGCAGCAAGATTTTCCTTATTCTGTCGTTTAATATCAGCGCATTTATCGACAAAAGCACTGTCATTTTCGTATTTTCTCAGTTTTTTTAGTTCCAATGGAGCTTTTTGCCAAGAAGTGCCGATAGTATTATCAATCAGATCCGCCAACTGCGGATTAGCCTGCATAAGCCAACGCCTGTGAGTAATTCCGTTGGTCTTGTTGTTGAATTTACCTTGATAGTAAAGATGAAAATCCTTTAATTCCTGTTCTTTCAATATATCTGTGTGTAATTTAGCAACCCCGTTCACACTGTGACTGCCAACAATCGCCAGATGAGCCATCTTTACAACGTCATCTTTAATAATGGACATACGACTGATTTTATCCCAGTCATTACCGTATTTTTCCTGCAATCCAACGCAAAAGCGCCTGTTAATTTCTTCTACAATCATGTATATACGCGGAAGAAGATGCTTAAATACGTTTATATTCCACTTCTCCAATGCCTCAGCAAGAATTGTATGATTTGTATATCCAATGGTTTTTACGGTCACGTTCCAAGCAGAGTCCCAATCCATTCCGTTTTCATCCATAAGAATTCTCATAAGTTCCGGCACGGCGAGCGCAGGATGTGTATCATTTACGTGAATTGCCACGTAATTATGAAGTTCATACAAATTAACGTCATTCTTCTTTGCTGAATTGATTATGCTTTGTATTCCGGCACTGGTGAAAAAATACTCCTGTTTCAAGCGAAGTAATTTTCCCCTTGCAGTAGAATCATCAGGATATAAAACGCTGGTTATAGCATTTGCAGCAGACTGACTTTCAATTGCTTTTTCGAAATCACCACGACTAAAGGTAGCAAAGTCAAAACCCACCCCGCCTGTTTCGGCGCTCCATAGCCTCAGCGTGTTTACCACACCGTTTTGATATCCGGGAACAGGCATATCATAAGGAATTGCTAATATCGGCTCGTAATCTGTATACGATACGTGCATTTTACCGTCTTCACCCCAATATGTATTACACGTACCGCCAAATCTTACCATGCAAGCTTCATTATCACGACGTGTTTCCCAAACATTTGTTATTTTAAGCCAATCATCAGGACTTTCTATCTGATAGCCGTTTACAATCTGCTGTTTAAAAAGGCCATATCTGTATCTGAGTCCTATACCAACACCCGGGACACCGATAGATGCCATAGAATCCATAAAGCACGCTGCCAATCTGCCCAGGCCGCCGTTGCCAAGACCGGCATCCGGCTCAATCTCCTCCATTTGCACAAGATCAATACCAAGCTCTGCCAACCCCTCTTGTACTACTTGCCTGATACCAAGATTTATCAACGCTGAATCCATCAGTCTGCCGATAAGGAACTCCATAGAGAAATAATATACCTTCTTCGTTCTGCTTTTATCATATTCAATTTGAGTCTCATGCCAATCATACGACATGTAATCTCTAATAGTAGCACCTAACGTCATATATTTAATCATATCAGGTGCCTCCTCTACGGATACCTGATACATTGATATCATTTTACGCTTATAGTCCTGAATAAAATTTTCTTTATTAAGATTCAAGTTGTTTTCCTCCGGTTAATCTATTAATTCACGATAAACTTCCAAGTACGCTCTTGCCTGACGGTCTCTGTCGTAGCAAGCTTTCATAGCCTGCTTTACTATTTGAGACCAGGCTTCCTTGTTGTGATACTGCAAGGTAGCGTATTGTAACACATTTAACATCTCATGTGCATTATAATTTGCAAAAGAAAATCCGTTTCCTTCCCCGGTATACTCATTGTACGGTATAACTGTATCTTTAAGCCCACCTGTCTCACGTACTAAAGGAATCGTACCGTACGACATAGAAATAATCTGGCTGAGCCCGCAAGGTTCAAACAGTGAAGGCATCAGGAAAATATCCGCTCCGGCATAAATCTTAGATGCAAGCGTGTTATCAAACTTCATACAGGCCGCAACCTTACCCGGGTACGAATAAGCATAATACTCAAAGAAATCCTGATAATCTTGATCTCCCATACCCAAAACGACAAGCTGTATGTCAAGCTTTAAAATATCTTCCATTACGCACGTAACAAGATCAATACCTTTCTGTCTGACCAAACGTGTTATCATACCGACTACAGGTACGTTCGGGTTCTTAGGAAGTCCTACATACTGCTGCAAATCCTCTTTACAATCAGCCTTTCGCTTTATAGATCGCAGCGTATAATTTGTAATAATATTAGGATCATTCTTCGGACTGTTTGTGTCATAATCTATTCCGTTTAATATGCCTACCAATTTATGTGAATTAGCACGAAGCAGACCGTCTAATCCTTCGCCAAAATACGACGTTTGTATTTCCGATGCATACGTTGTGCTGACGGTAGTAATCTTATCTGCGTAAACTATTCCTGCCTTCATGAAGGAGATACAATCGTTGAACTTAATCTTATCCTCGCAGTAATAACTATAATCAAGGCCTAATAAATCCTCCAATATAGACGGTGAAAATAATCCCTGATACTGCAGATTGTGAATAGTGAAAACTGATTTTGCATTATAAAACTCCGGCTTTTCACAGTAAAAATCTTTTAAATAAAGAGGTATCATACCTGTATGCCAATCATTACAATGGATTATATCAGGGTAAAAGTCTTCCATATGCTTTACTGATTCCATAACAGCTCTGCAAAAATATGCAAACCGCTCGCCATCGTCATAGAATCCGTAACATCCGGATCTTTTAAAATAATATTCATTATCAATGAAATATACAGGTACTTCCTCGTACTCCAGATATTCCAGTCCGCAATATTGATTTCTCCAACCTACGTTAACCCCGTAAGAGGACAAATGTCGCATTCTTGACGTATAATCTACAGATATATCACCATATTTAGGCAAAATAACACGAACGTCTATGCCGGCAGCTTTCAAAGCCTTTGGAAGTGCATAAGCCACATCAGCAAGACCACCCGTTTTTATAAAAGGCTGAACTTCTGTAGAAACAAATAATATTTTCATTTTATACCTCACTTAATAAGATTTTTCTTTTCGATTACAAGGGGAAAGACTTTATTTCCTTTTAAGATGGTTTCCGGCTCGATGTCGACGTTTTTGTCTACGATAACGTGAGAAAGCTTTGCGCCTTTATGAATCCTGATGTTCTGAAGAATAATACAATCTTCTATCTCCGCACCGTCTTCAATATCAACGTACCTGCCGAGGAGTGAATTCTTAACCTTTCCCTTAATAACACAGCCATCTGCAATCAAAGCATTTTCTACATAACAACCTTTAATATACTGCGTTGGTGGTTCATCCTTAATCTTTGTATATATCGGTCTGTCTGGCAGTCTAAACAGTTGATTGCTCACGTCCAGGTCAAGCATTTTCATATTAGTTTCGTAATATGCAGCAATCGTATTTACACAAGATACAAACCCCTCATACTTATAAGCATTAATCTCTGTATCAGAAAGCTCATCAAAGATGATGTTATAAATATTATGCTCGTTTAATTTCTTAGAGCACTTGTATATCATTTGAACGAGCTTGTCTTTTGACATTACAAATACTTCCATACAGATATTGGCGTTTGACTCAATACCTGCATTCTTACCCACACCTGTAATACGATTATTATTTTCATCAACATCCAGCGTATAGCAACCTATGAACTTATTGTCCGCCTCATTTGTTTGGGTATAGACAACAGTAATGTCACGGCCGGATTGCTCATGAGATTCTGCAACAGCGTTAAGATCCATATTACATACCATATATGAAGAAGCTAAAATAACATTCTTACTCTTGCTTCTGTAAAAATACTCCATGTTATTCTTGAGCAATTTGATATCTCCACCGGCAAAGTCGCCAAGAGCATGATTAAAAAGAAATATTCCGTCAATTTTTCTGTTAAGATCCCAAGGCTTGCCATCGCCGATATGGTCTACTAATGATCTTGAGTTTGACTTACTGTAAACAGCTACGTTTTTTATACCGCAATTAACAATATTAGATAGCATAAAGTCAATGACTCTATATCTGCTGCCAAGAGGCAGTGATGCTATAGGTCTGTTTGTTGTAAGGCTTCGTATTTCACCTTCATTTTCTGCCAAATTAAGAATTGCCATGTAATCTTTTAACATTATGTATCCCTCCTCTTAATCCATCCTGCCTTGTGTTTCTATTACTCTGCCACCGTCAATCAAGGCTATATCTTTACCGTTTCCTATAACTGTATGGTCCATAACAGTAATATTTTCCAGTAGAATACTCTTGCTTACGATTACGTTATTGCAGATCTTGCAGCCGCTCATGATAATTGAATTTTCAATACGCGTATTCTTTCCAATGGTTACGTCAGGGAAAATAATGGAATTAATAACGGTGCCGTCAACTATGCAGCCTTCTGATATGATAGAGTTCTCAAGGACCGCCCCGGCACTGATGTGTTGCGCGGGTCTTGATGCCGTATCTGTGAAAATTTTCCAGCTGTCATCGTATAATTTCGCATCGTTATCAGGGTCAAGCAAATCCATGCTCGTTTCCCAATAACTCTCTATGGTACCAACGTCTTTCCAATAGCCCTCAAATCTGTAAGCAAATAACCTTTCGCCATTTTTTAACATATTAGGGATAATGTTTTTACCAAAGTCATTGCTGGATTCATGGTTCTGTGCATCCTCTATAAGATACTGACGAAGCTTTGGATATGAAAAAATGTAAATACCCATGGAGGCTAACGTACTCTTCGGTTGCTTTGGCTTCTCTTCGAATTCAGTTATCTGCATATTTTCATCCGTACTCATAATACCGAATCTGGAAGCCTCTTCAAGTGGCACGTCGATAACTGCAATTGTTGCATCAGCCTTATTCTTCTTATGTTCTCTTAGCATTACCCTATAATCCATTTTGTAAATATGGTCTCCCGATAACATGAGCACGTAATCCGGATTATACTCATCTAAGAAACTCATATTCTGATAAACTGCATTGGCCGTTCCCTTGTACCAATCTCCCCCGGCTTCTGTCATATAAGGAGGAAGCATCGCAACACCGCCGTGAACACGGTCAAGGTCCCAAGGTGTTCCTATACCGATATGAGAATTCAGGACTTGAGGTTTGTACTGAGTGAGGATACCAACTGTATCAATACCTGAATTAGAACAATTACTCAATGCAAAATCGATTATCCTGTATTTACCGCCAAACGGAACTGCCGGCTTGGCCATTTTCTTTGTCATAAGTCCTAATCGGCTGCCTTGTCCGCCTGCAAGAATCATTGCAACAATATTTTTCTTTGCCATTATCTATCTCCTCTTTTCCTGAAAATTGGTTTATATATAACAGCCCCGTTACCCGGTAGATTGATCTTAAGGTGAAAAGGCTTGTTATGTCTTCCGCTTGGCACAGGTCTTATCATAACATCTTCAGGTTCATCTGTACCTCCGAACCTTACCTCGTTACTGTTCATTATACAGTAATAATCGGCAAATCGGGGTACTCCCACTTCGAAATTCTCACGTCTTAGCGGTGTAAAATTGCATACTACAACGAGAAAATCATTAGGATCTGCCGATTTGCGCATAAAAGAATAAACACTCTCATCTGAATTATCTGCGTCTATCCATTCGAAACAATCGTTTTTATCATCATTTTCCCATAATGACCTTTGTGTTCTGTATAAATAATTTAGTTCTGAAATGAATTTGCATAAGCCGCGGTGCTTCGGATATGCAAGCATCTTCCATTCCAGTTCTTCATAATATCTCCATTCCATTATCTGACCAAATTCATTTCCCATGAAAAGAAGCTTCTTACCGGGATGAGTTATCATATATGTGTAATACGTTCGCACCGTATCAAACTTAGCCTCAAGTATGCCATGCATCTTATCAAGTATTGTTTTCTTACCGTGAACGACCTCATCATGAGACAAAGGCAAAATATAATTCTCGCCGAACACATACATCGAAGAGAATGTCATTTTATTATGAATATATTTTCGATAAAGAGGATCTGTCTGTAAATACTCCAGAGTATCATGCATCCACCCCATACACCATTTGAAAGTAAAGCCCAAGCCGCCAACATAAGTGGGTTTCGTAACCATCGGCCAATTGCTAGAATCTTCTGCAATCATTATTGGATTACGGAATTCTTCGTATATCTTTTGATTCAACTTACGAAGGAAATTTATACCCTCAATATTCTCTCTGCCGCCATATATGTTACGTGCACTCATATGCTCCGGTTGCCCGTACGAATGATAGAGCAGATTAACCACCGCATCCGCCCTTATTCCATCTATATGATATTCCCTGAAAAAATATGCTGCATTTGATATAAGAAAACTTTGAACTTCTCCTTTTGTAAGATCAAAATTAACAGTCCCCCATAATTTGTTTTCACGAAAGATCTCTGTATTGTATTCGTACAAGAAGCTTCCGTCAAAATTATAGAGTCCAAATTCATCTTTACAAAAATGAACAGGTACCCAATCTAAAATAACCGCAATACCAAAACTATGCAGATAATCAACAAAATACTTAAAATCATCAGGTGAACCGTATCTGGAAGTAATAGAATAATATCCCGTTGTCTGATATCCCCAGGAACCGTCAAACGGATGCTCAGACAAAGGCATAATCTCTACGTGAGTATAATTCATCTCTTTGCAGTACTTTGCAAGACATACTGCTATCTCACGGTAATTCATAAGAGGCTCTTCGCTCTTGCGCAGGTCTGCCTCCTGATAATTATTTTCGTAGTCAATCCCCGGGATGTTACCTCGTCTCCATGAGCCGAGATGAAGCTCGTAAATATTTATCGGAGAGTGAATCCAATCTATACGACTGCGCGCCTCCAGCCACTTATAGTCGGTCCACGGATAAACCCTGTCAATATCAAATATAACAGAAGCACTGTTTGGCCTTAACTGACTTGTAAACGCATATGGGTCAGATTTGTATCGGACAACGTTATCCGATCCTAAAATATAATACTTATACAAATCTCCTTCTCTGGCCTCCGGGACCACACCTTCCCAATAGCCTTGCTCCGTTTTGAATAATGTATTTTTATCCGGATTCCAGTTATTAAACGACCCTACAACACTTACTTTATATGCAAAAGGTGCCCACAAGCGGAAAAAAACACCTTCCTGTGGGCATAAATTATCTTCATAATGACACAAATGGCTGCCGAAATATTTATAACAGTTACTCAAATCTCCATTATGGTAATCGGATATTATGTTGTTGGGAAGACCCCTGGAAAACATAAAATTACATCAATCCTTTTGGTGGTTTTTGTTATGAGCTTGCATAAGCTGATCAAAGGTAATACCATACGTTCTTGCAATATCCAAAGCAAAGCTCTTACCTTGCGGCGGCATAGGTCTGATGATATACGTTCTTTTAGAACCTTCATATTTTACTTTACCGTCTGTAGTAAGGACTTCTATATCCTCATTCTCATCAACACCTGCAACAAGGCTTACAAGATCACTGAGTGCAGGTTCACGGTTAAGCTCCGGTATATCTTCAGCCAATTCATGGATATGTGTAGCAAATACGCATCTTACACCTACGGTACGCATGTATTTCATAATCTCTTCTGCAATAAATAAACATTCCTGATGACTGGTACTTGATAAAGATTCATTCATAAGAATCAGACTGTATTTTGTAAGTCTGGGTAAAATCTCTTCAAATCTGACACATTCCTCACCTAAACGGCTCTCTGACAGCGAGTTTGTCTCAAGCTCCGGGAAGTGTGTAAGGATATTATCTACCGGACTCATCTCACCGCTGGAGCCCGGAATCGGGTATCCTGTCTGGAAGAGCATCTGAGCAATTCCTACTGCTCTTGTGTACGTAGTCTTACCGCCTTGGTTTGCACCTGTAAGAATACAGATACGACCTGCCTCATCAGACATGTCAACGTCATTTGTTACAACAATGTTATCAATCTTTTCAATATTCATATCACAAAGAATTCTTAATGCAAATCCGGCATCGTAAATATCCTTAACCTTGAAAACTCGATCATCTGCAGGTTTAGGAGTCGGGAAACATACTGGCATAGCGGCGTTGGTAAGAGCTCTTGCAAATCTGCATCCTCCTATGTAGAAATATACTTCCGGAAGCAGATCAAACAAAAATCTCGTCTCAATCCACTCAAATCTATTCAAAGTTGCCGCGATATTCTTAAAGGAATCACCAACCACACTGTCAAGCTCTCGCATAATAGCCACATCAAGGGAATTCGCTTTGTTTTCTTTAAGAATTGAGAAGAAGGGGCTTAATCCGGAATATGTCATATCATTAGAACCAAGACCCAGAATAGAAGTCATAACACCTTTCCGCTTAAACTCTTTCTCATTTACTGATAAAATAATAGCCTCTTCTGCTTTAAGCTCACTATTTAGGTTAATACCGATAGTAACACTCTTCATAGACAGCAGCTTATCATAGAAATCAGGAAGAATTCGTCTTAATTCTGTAAAACTGTCTGATGTGTACATCTCGCGGATCATATCTCTGAAATATATAACACCGCTTGATTCAAACTGTCTGTCGTTGAAAACAAACAGGTCATAAAGAACTTCTACACACTGTACATATATACGCAACATGTCAATACGCCATGCTATCTGTCTTAAACTGTCATCATGTGAAAGGTTTGCCTTCTCCATCTTACGGAGATTTGTTATAGCAGGAAGCATCGTAGTATCAAAGCGTTCCTCAATATCGGGGCACTTCATAAAATCTTTTAAGATATCCTGGCGATACTTAATGACATTATAATCTATTACCATGTCAACCAATCTGTCGCGGATGTATCCTCGGGCTTCGTTCCTGATATCCATGCCTGACATTATCATGTCTACATTGATATCTCTTGCCATAACGTCTATATTAAACGCTCTACCTTCACCGGTTTTTGCTTTTCGCTCATATTCCTTACCAACGTGATAATCTGGCCATACAAGGCTGAATTCGTACTTTTTATCCACCAATCGTTTCCTCCATTTGAATATTGTCTTACGATTATATCACCGCAGAAAGTCATATTCAAGTAAGGCCGGCGTCGGTTTTATGAGTTTGCTTCAAGAAGCATTGTAATAAAATCAAGCGCTTTATCCTGATTCTCACTTGTTCTGCAAACGGTTGCAATCATAGTTCGGCGTTCTTCATCATATCCCCACATAAGACCTGTAGACTCCTGTGAAAAGACGGGTGTGTCGGTAACGTATATACCGTATATACCGCCGGCGAGACGGTCTGTTTCTCCCTTATTCTCATAAGTATAGAATTGAACTCCGTCAAGAAGCTTAGCCGTTTCGGGGTTTGATTTTATCTTATCAACGTAGTCGTTCAAATTCAAAAACATATAATCGTCGATATACACGTCAAGGTTCTCAACGTCAATCAGTATAACGTCAAGGGCGCCTGCCATGGTCTGTGACCTGAATTGAACAGCGCTGTTTTTTGCATGATTGTCCATTATAGTCACATCTTCTATAACGGTAAAGAAAGAGGCTGACAGCTCCATGTCCGTATCCAAGCTTTCTTCTATGGAATCACATACCTGAACAGTATTCATCGACTCAAACGCACCTACAAATTTAACCTTTATATCATAATCCGGTTCCGAGACAATCTGATAAGTAATAATGCCCACAAGGCATAATATGAGAAAAACACCCATGATGAGCATCTGGTATCCATCTAACTTGGTGTCTATTTTATACCAAAGTTTTCTTATAGGATATGGAATAATACTGGTAGGATTAGGATCGCTGTAATCATGGGTAATACCCATAATTCTGTCATAAGCTTCCGTAATACTGTTATAATATGTTAAATCTTCGTTCGTCGTCCCATATTCGTCCGTTTTATATTTATACTGCCTTATAAGCAGATCATATCGATCTTTTACGATCTTTTTATCACTGTCTTCCGGTATACCTAAGATTTCATAATCATTTTTAGCCATTTTCTACCATTTCATTCCCGATAAAATATTACATTACTGAAGTTTATTCCATATATCGCTATCTGTCAAACAAAAAAAGAACGGTACGCTCATTGCTTTTGGATTGGTTGTCAAAACGTTAGTCCTTTTTACGTTATCATCATACTTAACAACCTCATTAAAATCAAGCGCCTTTTCCTTTATTTGCTATTCTATACTCCAATAGACTCATATATCCCAATGCACTAAAGAAGCAAGAGCTTCTATTCCAAAGCATATTGATTACGGAGAGAAAGCTCTATCTCTAAAGAAAGCTATAGCTGCCTTACGAGATAACAGCATGACTCCCAAGGAAAAGAATGACATACTCAAGGCTATTGTATGCAAGATATCCATTATTAACAAAGCGGAGGCAGGAACAGGACACAGAGGCAGCATAGCGTTAGAAATGGACATTGTTTTGAGGCTTTAAATTTTTATGCTCAATACTTATATTTTACCTACTTACACTTTTCCACACCAATCCAATCAGACAGGAATCAGAAAAGTAAAAGTGTCAGTACTTGCATAGTCTTTTCCGTTTTGTGTTATTTCTGCGTCTACATCGCAATAATAATATAGTTTGCCCTTATATTCAACAACAGTCATATATTCGATTTCTATACTCTCTAAGGTAACGTCATCCCTTTTCATTTCAAGAACTTTCTTTTTAACAGAAGGAAATACATCCTTTTTAGAAAGAATTTTTTCTTTTGTTAAGTTTTCAGATATAGGTGGCGTGTATGCGACTCGTAATACCCTTCCATTAGATTTATCACACGCTATTACCAGAGATCTATGGGTTAATTCAGAATCATCATTACCGATTGTTATTATCAACTTATCATCTCTTATAGTTTCACTAATTTTATTGTAACTCGGATCAATATCAAATACTTCGTCTAACTCTAACTGCTCTAATAAAGCTGCTACCCTATTTTCTTTTGTCGCGGATAAATTTGCACCAATTCTAGATAATATCCTCAAACGAATAATAATCGCAACATTTCCGTCCTCAGAAAAACATATAAAACTATCGTCTTCTTCACATGAAACCCCGTTAATATACTTAACTTTATATGCATCCATAGCGTTAAGCAAGCTAGTTAAATACGAAAAATCATACTCGAGATCTATCGTGTTTCCAAGCAATGTTATTGTTTTATTCAATTCTATATCTTTTTTTATTTCGTAAGTTTTTAAGGTCAAATCGCAATCAAAATGACTATGGCCCATAGCAACACTAAGAACCTGATATTCTTTGCTATTTTTGCATCCTGTAAAAATAACAAGTGTAATTAAAAGGCAAATAAACAATCGTTTTCTCATAGTAACTGCTCCTTTCAACTGCATGGGATAGAATTTATATCCCCTATTATATATCTTGTATCCGTACT
>JAFWZX010000030.1 GCA_017517275.1 Clostridia bacterium | reverse complement strand
AAGAAATTCCTCCAGCTTCATATTCCTGAATAACTTTTCTCTTGAATGTCTCATCAAATCTTCTTCTAGACATAGAAATGCTCCTTATATAGTAGATTTTTAATTATTTAATCTGTCTACTATATAGGGAGCATATCAAAACACTAGGGATTTCGCTGATTTTTGTCCGACTCAATTTGCACAAAATCCAGTTAAAATCGGTTTTACGATCAAAAAAGCGAGGTGTATCATACATATTATAAAGCCGGATGAACGATATGTTCGTCCGGCTTTCTCTTTCTCTAAATTGGCAAGTTAGTCGCAAAAGTTGTATAAGATTTGCGACTAATAGCTCAAAATAGAAAGTAATAATATCAACTCTTATTTTGATTTAACTTGACAAATCAAAATAAGAGTTGATATTATTAAAATGTAATTTTGACTTGGAGGAAACGCCTATGCAAAGATCTGGGGAATATATAAGCAATTTAAGCGGTGAGGCAATGTATAAATCGTTTAGACCTGCACCATTGCCGCCTGTAATTGATATGGATAATGAAATGGTTTCGCTTCTCACTAGTGCGACTAAAGCATTGGCAACGTTGGATACCCTTTCCTCGTATATCCCAAATATGAACCTGTTTGTGTCAATGTATGTTCGCAAGGAGGCTTTGTTGTCGTCTCAAATCGAGGGCACACAGGCGACGCTTGAAGACGTGTTGGATCCTTTGATTGAAAAGAATGCTAATCAAAACGTGGCAGATGTTGTGAACTATATTAAAGCCACCGAGTTTGCACTTGAACGAATGAACACACTTCCTCTCTGCAACAGACTGATTAAAGAAACGCATGAAGTTTTAATGTCCGGTGTTCGTGGTCAGGAGAAAAATCCCGGCGAATTCAGAACTTCTCAAAACTGGATTGGTGCTGCAGGTTCGTCCCTAAAGAATGCACGTTATATTCCACCGAATCAGGAGGATATGATAAACGCCATATCTGATTTGGAAAAGTATATCAATTCAGACGACTCATTGGATTTACTGATTCAGGCAGCATTGCTTCATTACCAGTTTGAAACAATCCACCCATTCCTTGAAGGTAACGGTCGTGTTGGTAGACTTTTAATCACTCTTTTCTTGATGGAAAAGAAAGTGTTAAATTCCCCTGCACTATATATATCATACTATCTCAAGAAAAATCGAATCGAGTATTATGACCGTATGAGTGAGGTGCGTAATAAGGACAATTACGAGCAGTGGATAAAATTTTTCTTAAATGCTATTAAAGATTCAGCTGACGAATCGGTTGAAACAATCAAAAAACTATCCGAACTACATGATGCAAACATCAAAAAGATCGATGCAATGGGGAGAGCGGCAAAGAATGCCAGAGCTGTTTTTGATTATCTTGAGCAAAATCCAATTATTGATATCGGTAAAACGGCAGAAGAGTTGAATCTTGCATTTAGTACAGTTTCTCTTGCAGTGAATAGGTTGGTGGATGCAGGAATTTTAATTCAAACGAATAACGCAAACCGCAACCGCGTATTTGCATATGAGGATTATCTTGCAATTTTAAGAAAAGACACATAACAAGAGTGTATGCTTACAAGGAGCAACGACTATGGGAATTATTCAAAAAATAATCACTAAGCATAAAGAAAAAATAGCTCAACGAAATGATATATGCGATAGTCTTATTGCACAAATTGATGGTGCACTTAAAGAAAAGAGACAGTTTATAAGATGTTAAAGGGCACTTCCATGGAATATGGCGGTGCCTTTACTTACGCCTATTTTATGCCTATATTTTGCCTATAAAAAGACGATTCTTTGCCGATGACATTAGGATATGAATCATATATAATTGTTATCGTGGAAAAATATAATTTGAAAAAACGTGGCTTTCATCACTTGACGATTTCTAGTTTGCCGGCCGATTTCTTTCGGATGAGTAAAAGCCAGTTAGAAAAACTTTTTGAGAAAGCTTCTGATGCATTTATTTCCGAAATGTATGATGTTCCGATACAGCAAATTCAAAACCGACGAAGTGACTTTGAAATCAAACAATTAGGATGCACTATAAACCGAATGTGGCGCGAAGAAGAGCTCGCACAAACCATTAAAGAAATCCTGAGAATCGTGTCAAATGAGTATAATAATGGCAATATTCCACATACTAACTCCACACCATTAAATAGTGAAAAGGAGTTTTTATATATGAAAGCAACAGGAATTGTTAGACGCATAGATGACCTTGGTCGTGTGGTTATCCCAAAAGAAATCCGCCGCACACTACGTATCCGCGAGGGTGAACCTCTTGAAATCTTTCTTGGAGAAGACAACTCAATTGTTCTTAGAAAATACTCCGCGGTAGGTGAAATAGAAGCTTTCGCATCAGCATACGCGGAGAGTTTAAACAAAGCAAGCGGCTACCCTACGTGCATTACTGACAGACAGAGTGTGATTGCAGTATCCGGCGTATCAAAAAAAGATTATTTATCAAAAAAACTTACGTCTGAAGTCGAAAGAGCAATAGACGACAGAACAACGCTGATATCAAAAGAACAAAGAGGCAACTCAATACCTCTTTTCGAAGGTTCTGCCGGTGAAAATTTATCCTCGTTTGTAGTAACACCTATCATTTCACACGGAGACAGTGTTGGTTCTGTGATTATTTTCACCTCAGACAGCAGAAATTATATTGGAGATACAGAAACAAAACTTTCCCAGTCAGCTGCGGCAGTATTGGGAAAACAATTAGAACAATAAGAAAAAAACATTGACCCTCTGTTAAAAAAAATATATAATCATCATAATTAATATATAAAATGGAGGCATTTATAATGAAAAAGATTTTTTTAATCGTTTTAACAGCTATGATGTGCGTTATGCTCGCTACAACATCATTCGCAGCTCTTGATCTTGCTGCATTAGGCGGCACTCAGAACTATAAAGATCACGGTTATGCCGGCAAGGATTGCATTATTTTCGGATACAACAAGGCACCTGTTGATTTAGGAAGCTATGATCTTTCTAAGTACGAGTCAATTGTTGTAACTTATGCAACAGACCTTGGTTTCCAAGCTCTTAAAGACGGTATGCCTGTAACTGCTTTCTTTGCAATCGTATCAGAAGGCGGCCAGTGTGTTGGTTGGGCTGACACAGGGATCAAGAATCCCGAGAAAATCCTCGCTTCAGCTGATTGTACAGATGCAAGATCAGACATTAATCCCAACGGTGTAAACTGGGGTAAAGGCGAGAGAACTGCTGTTATCGATGTGTCAGATCTTGACTATACCGGTCCTGTTCTTCTCTCTCACTACAACAGTACAGGTAACGAAGCACTTGTTGTTGGTATAGAGTTAATCGAAAAAGTTGACAACGGTGAAACAGGCGATTTCGGTATTATGTTCCTCGTAGTAGCTGCAGCGCTCGGTACTGTAGGCGCTAAGAAAAAAATTGCAAAATAATTTTGATTTTACTTGATTAATACCAAAGACCGCGTTTTCTATATTGATAACGCGGTCTTTTTACAACGGAGTATATTATATGAAAAAGCTTGATATAAAAAAATTACAAAATAATATAGAATACACTTTGTCTCAAGATATAGAAGACTGCACTATATCCGGAGCATCAGTCAGCATCTATAATAACGGTGCAACAGTGTTCGAAGGATGCTACGGTATGGCAGATACCGATTCAAAGGAGTCGCTGACAATAAACAATATTTTTCGAATGGCATCTATGTCAAAGCCTATTACTGCTGTTTGTATAATGCTTGAAATGGAAAGAGGCCACCTTGATATCAACGATAATCTTTCAAAATTTATTCCGGGTTTCAAAAGCAAGTATGTAGGAAAAGTTGAAGGCGGTAAATTAATCAGAAGTCATCCTGCATCCTCCGAAATAAAACTTCTCCATCTTCTTACTCACACCAGCGGTCTTTTATCTTCAGATGAGATTGGCTCAATGCAGCCGGTACCGCAGGAGGATAACGCCACTTTAGAAAAATGCGTCAATTACTACGCTTCAAACATTTTACTGTCAGACTCACCGTTTGAGCGCGCTTTATATAGCGGAATGGCGGGTTTTGATACATTATCACGAGTAGTGGAGATTTCTTCAGGAATGAGTTTTGACGAATACGTAAAAAAGAACGTTTGCGATGTCCTCGATATGTCGGATACAACGTTCACCCCTACAGAGGAGCAATGGAACAGAATAGTTGCAATGCATGATCAAAAAGAGGGCAAAAACGTAACGTCGCCTGTAGGCAGACATACCTTCGACGGTGTTCCGCTAACACATTTTGCAGGAAGCTGCGCGCTGGTCTCTACCTTGCACGATTACTCACATTTCGCTCAGATGTTACTATGCGAAGGCTGCTATAACGGCTATCAGCTTCTGAAGCCGGAAACAATCCGCTTGATGCGCACCCCTCACGTACCGGATACTGTCTTGGGTATAGGTCCGGGAGAAACGTGGGGACTTGGTATGCGTGTGGTAAAAAAAGATGCTTATCTTTGTGCCGGTACTTTTGGTTGGAGCGGTGCTTACGGTACACACTTTTTTGTAGATCCTGTCAACGACTTATGTGCAGTCTATCTTAAGAATTCACGCTATGACGGAGGAAGCGGCGCTAATACGGCTCGCGCATTTGAAAAAGACGTTATGACTGCGTTGCTGCCTTGACAAAAAACACATAGTATGATAAAGTTTCAATGTTATTTTGATTTGGAGGTTCGATCCTATGCGTAGAATTAAGACTATATCAACAAAGAACATCACAAAGACTGTTAATAAGGGCGGCTGCGGTGAATGCCAGACTTCTTGTCAGTCAGCTTGCAAGACATCCTGTGGTGTTGCAAACCAGAAGTGCGAGAATAAGAATAATCAATAATTTTATTCAATATTCAAACAGAAGTTGCCTTTATTTTATAAATCAAGGCAACTTTTTACATTTTACGGAAAAAGAGGAGCATTTATGGTACATCAATACAAATTAAACGGCTATAACATAGTACTTGATACGTGCAGCGGATCTGTTCACGTAGTAGATGACGTTGCTTATGATATCATTGCAATGTACGAACAATTTTCAAAAGAAGAGATAATTGCAAAAGTTTTAGAGAAATATAGCACTATGCCGGACGTAACTGCCGAAGAGATAGAAGAATGTTTGATTGATATCAAAGGCCTCAAAGCTACTAAGAAGCTTTTTACTGAAGATGAATATGAAAATCTTGCCATTGATTATAAGAATCACAGCAACGTTGTGAAGGCTTTATGCTTACACGTTGCACATACGTGCAATTTAAATTGCTCCTACTGTTTCGCAAGTCAGGGAAAATACAACGGAGACAGGGCTCTTATGAGCTTTGACACAGGAAAACAAGCTTTTGATTTCCTTATCGCTAATTCAGGAACCAGGAAAAATCTGGAAGTTGATTTCTTTGGCGGTGAGCCTCTTATGAATTGGGACGTAGTAAAAGAGCTGGTCGCCTATGCCCGCAGCGTTGAAAAGCAATATAACAAAAATTTCCGTTTTACTCTTACAACAAACGGAATGTTAGTAGATGATGAAGTTATTGACTTTGCCAACAAAGAAATGAGTAACGTCGTTCTCAGCTTAGACGGCAGGAAAGAGGTAAACGACCGATTCCGCATAGATTATAAAGGTCGCGGAAGCTACGATACCATCGTTCCGAAATTCAAACATTTTGTTGAAAAAAGAGGCGGCAAAGACTATTATATGCGAGGCACCTTTACCCACAATAACGTTGATTTTACAAATGATATATTACATATGGCTGATCTCGGCTTTACTGAATTGAGCATGGAGCCTGTTGTTTGCCCTCCCGGAGATCCGTATGCTCTTACGCAGGAGGATCTTCCTATTCTTAAGGAGCAATATGAGATTCTTGCCAAAGAGATGATTAGGCGTAAAAAGGCCGGAAAAGGTTTTACTTTTTACCATTATATGATTGATCTTGACAATGGCCCCTGCATATATAAGCGAATTACAGGTTGCGGTTCAGGTACAGAGTACATGGCCGTAACGCCATGGGGTGAATTATACCCTTGCCATCAATTTGTAGGTGATCCAAAATATAGCTTAGGAAACGTATGGACAGGTGTTACTCGCAAAGAAGTTCAAGATGAATTCCGGTCCTGCAATGCATACGCAAGGAAAGAATGCAGAGATTGTTGGGCAAAGCTTTATTGTTCCGGCGGATGTGCTGCCAATTCCTACCATGCCACAGGCAGCATAAACGGTGTATATGAATACGGTTGCGAATTATTTAAGAAGCGCATTGAATGTGCGATAATGATAAAAGTTGCAGAAAGCGAAGAAGAATGACAACACCAATCGTGGATTTCGTAAAAAATTATGCTGATAAAGAACACGCCAGGTTTCATATGCCCGGTCACAAAGGACAACCCTTCTTAGGCTGCGAAAAACTTGATATTACTGAAATCCCCGGTGCCGATGTGTTATACATGTCTGACGGCATCATCGAAGAAAGTGAGCAAAATGCTACTTCCCTTTTTAAAACGTTCAAAACCTGCTATTCAACAGAAGGCTCCAGCCATTTGATTCGGGCAATGATCGGAGCCTTAGCTGCCGTAACAGCTCCTCGCAAACCGTTAATATTATCCGCCCGGAACGCGCACAAATCATTTATATATGCCTGCGCCTGCGCAGACGCACATGTAAAATGGCTATATCCTTCTAAATTCAAGCATTTATGTTGTTGCAAGATCACTTCAAACGATATTGCCGATGCGCTTGCAGATAGCAGTACTAAACCCGACGCCATATATATTACCTCACCTGATTATCTAGGTAATATAACTGATATACGCAGCATAAGTGCTCTTTGTGAAAAAAACAACATTCTGCTTTTAGTAGACAATGCCCATGGTGCTTACTTGAACTTTTTGGAAAAACCATGCCATCCGATCCACTTGGGCGCTGACGTATGTGCAGACTCTGCGCATAAGAGTTTGCCGGTACTTACAGGTGGCGCATATTTACATTTTTCCCGTAAATGTCCGCAGTCATATATGTCTTGTGTGCTTAATATGCTCAGAGTATATGCCTCTACGAGTCCCTCTTATCTTACGTTACAGTCTCTTGATAGATGTAACAAATACATTGAAGATAACTATCATCGCAAGCTCAAAGATACTGTCAATGTGATAAATAATACAAAACAAGCAATAAAATCTTTGGGATTTGATGTAGCTGACACAGAACCATTGAAAATTGTAATTGATATTTCAAATATACCATATGACATATTTTCAGAAGGTTTATGTAAATATAACGTTTCACCGGAAATGTGCGATTCTTTCTACGCAGTATTTATGATTACCCCGGAAAACACGTCAAAAGACTTTGATTGTCTGCTTGCAGCTATGCGCCACATCAGTGTCAACCTGCCGCAACATGCCACTAAAAAATCAGAAGAAAATATTATAATGCCCTCCGCACATGAGACTCCATTGTCCATAAGGCAAGCAATCTTTTCACGTCACGAAACAGTTACGATTGAAAAAAGCGTAGGAAGAATATGTGCCTCCCCCGCTATTTCTTGTCCGCCTGCAATTCCTATTGTAGCAAGCGGAGAAATAATAACTTATAGCGACTACTTGATAATGAAAAAATACAGTATCCATTTTATAGATACTGTACTGATAGATTAATTATATCTCAATTTCCAATCCGTCATACGCCACAAGGATTTCATACGGTTCCATTCTCTTTTCTAATTGTTCTTGAGGAGTGTGCAGCGTTCGCGCCATATGGCTTATTGCAAATCTTTTTACAAACGGCTTCAGCGTTTTTTGCATTTCTATAACCATATTCAGGTTATTATGTTCAAAAATTCTGTAATCGCCGTAAGTATCACCTATCGTCGCATCAAAAATAGCTAAATCCGGCTTCTTTTGTTTAATCCCCTGCACTTCTTCATACATAAGCCAAGCACCGTCCAGACCGTAGAAAACCGATTTTTCTCCGTCTGAAATTATAAAATGAACCGCTTTGTCACAGGTAGAATGATTAGCACGATAGGCACATATCACATACTTGCCTACAGTTTTCTCCTCTCCCTGTAAAATTTCTACGAAATCGGCACCGTGTGCGCAAAGGGCCTGTACCGTTTCTGCTTTAAAGTGATCTCCGTGACCATGAGTGTTTATTATATATTTAATCTCCTCTGGCTTCTTTCCGTAAGTTAACAGAGCTTCAATTGCTTGCGGTCCCGGATCAATAAGTAAAACGTCATCTATTACTGCAGAAGACATTCTGCGAAATTCCGTCATATTCTCCCATCTGGTTACAGGCCAGTCAGCCGCGCCTGTTCCTAGAAATTGAATCTTCATTTATCCACCAAATCTTTCCTGATAAAGTCTGATACATTCTCGGACAATTTCTTCCGCCTCACTTCTGTTGTACATTTCCTTTACTGCAGTTTGCTTGTTTTCAAGCTGCTTATATACCATAAAGAAATGCATTATTTCATCAAATATATGCTGAGGTAATTCTTCAAACGACTTTATATCTCTGTATGTAGGATCTGAAAACGGGATGGCTATAATTTTGTCATCCAGTTTTCCCCCGTCAATCATTCGGAGAGCTCCGATAGGAAAGACTCTCACTAACGTAAGCGGATACAGAGGCTCTGAGCAAAGCACTAATACATCAAGAGGATCTCCGTCATCAGCATACGTCCGAGGAATAAAGCCGTAATTTGCAGGATAGTGAGTCGCAGTATATAAGACTCTATCCAATCTGCAAAGTCCTGTTTTTTTATCTAACTCATATTTACACGAACTGCCTTTAGGAATCTCGACAACAGCTGTGAAATCGGTAGGCGTTACTTCCGAGGAATCCAAATCATGCCAAATATTCATATATTTACCTCCTGACGGATCATATATTATTCAGATTTAATCTTCTTCCAGAGCATGCTGTAATACTCTTCTATCTCTGCTCCAAGATACTTAAACACCGTGCTGTTTTCTTTAATACTGTCATCCGGGAACATAGCATTGTTTGACGTTACCTTTTCGTCATCGATTAAATCAAGAGCTGCCTGATTTGGAGTTGTATAGTAAATATATTCAAAATTCTTCAAAGCAACCTCAGGCTCACATAAATAATTAAGGAATTTCTCTGCCAAAGGCTTATTTGGAGCGTCTTTTGAAATAACCCACGCATCAAGCCAGATATTAGTACCTTCCTTTGGGATAGAGTACTTAATATTACTATTCGCTTCATTTGCCAAAAATGCCTCACCGCTGTAAACGACAGCCATTTTCGCGTTGCCGGATACAATTTTCATTCTGGCAGCTTTATCAAGCAAATAAGCCTGAACAAGAGGCTTTTGCTTGATAAGAAGCTCTGCTGCTTCATCAAGCTGTTTCTTGTCCTTTGTATTAATATCATAACCGAGAATTTTCAGAGCAACAAGCATAGAATCTCTCTCGCTGTTTGGCATAACAATCTGTCCCTTATGCTTCTCATCCATAAGAACAGACCAGCTTGACACCTCTTCTGCAGATACTTTTGTACTGTCATAAAGAATACCTACAGTTCCCCAAAACTGAGGAATAACGTATTTCGACTCAGGATCTATCATCTTCATAAAAGTCAATGCCTGGTTGCTTAAGTTTGCATAGTTAGGGATATTCGCAGGGTCAAAAGGCTGAATCAAATCGTTTTGCATGAGTTTTTCCAGCATGTATTCTGAACTACAGATTACATCATATTTGTCTGCGCCTGAAGTAACCTTTGCATACATATCTTCCGGAGCCGGATATTCATCATATATAACCTTAACGCCAAACTCCTTTTCAAAGTCTGAGACGATCTCAGGATCAAGATAGTCACCATAGTTAAGTACATATAATTTCTCTTTAGAGGAGCAGGCAGTAAAAGTTCCGATTGCAACGATTGCAATCAAGCTTACCAGTACCAGCTCAACACAAATTCTTCGTACACGTGAAAAATTATGATTCATTTTCATCTATGCCTTCTTTCTTTCGTTTTTGTTCCCTTTATAATTAACAGCAAACAAAATTAATAATACAACAACAAACAATATCGATGCAAGAGCGTAATGCTCCGGCCTTATGCCTTTTGTTCTTACCGCCGAATAGATTTTCGTTGAAATAGTCTCAAAACCCGCCGGTTTTGTAAAATAAGTAAGCGTAAAGTCATTAAAAGATAACGTCGCAGCAAAAATAAATCCTGTGATGACACCCGGCATAATATCAGGAAGCATTACCTTACGGAAGGCCTGGAAGCTTGTAGCACCAAGATCAAGTGCAGCCTCATATATCTTATAATCAAACTGCGTTATCTTCGGTAAAACGTTCAGTATGACATAAGGCAACGTCAGCGTAATATGTGCAATCAATACAGTATGCGTACCTAATCCGCCAAAGAATCTGACAAAAAACAGCATAAACGCAATTGCTGTAACAATATCCGCATTGAGCATGGGAATGTTAGTAGCAGTTTTTATCAGCTTCTGCAACTTTCGCCCCATTGCAATAATACCAATACAGGCAAGCGTACCAAGAACTGTACTGATCAAAGCGGAAAGTAATCCGATTCCTATGGTAACACCTACAGCCTCAAGGATATCTTCATTTTCAAAAAGCATCTTATACTTTTCGATTGAAAATCCGGTCCATTCAAAAGATTCCGTATTTTTATTAAAGGACATCATCATCAGAACTGCAGTAGGCAGGTATAAAAGTATTAAAAGAAATACAATATAGAATTTTTGAATAAAACTCCCTATTTTTTTTAAAATTCTTTTCATAACATGCTGCCTCCTTCCTTGTCTGATTTACCGGAAGTCAGTGCCATTGTAATTAAAACAAAAGCCATAAGAATAAGGGCCAACCCGGATCCTGTATTATATTTACCTAATTTGAAGTCCTGTTCTATTATATTACCCACAAGCAATAATCTTCCTCCGCCAAGAATCTCAGCAATAGCAAAGTCCGATATCGCCGGCACGAAAACCATAGTGACACCGCTGATAACACCGGGCAATGACAGAGGAAAAATAATTTTGAAAAAAGTCTTAAAATTATTCGCGCCAAGATCTCTTGATGCTTCAATAAGGCGGTGATCTATTCGCGATATAACGTTATAAATAGGCAGAAGCATAAAAGGAAAATAATCCAATATCATACCGATAACGATAGCATACGGAGTATTCGCAATGTGCAGAGGATCCATACCAAGTTTTGTCAATATCAGATTAAGGATTCCCTCTTGCTCCAAGATAGCGTTAATAGCTGTCATTTGAAGTGTAAAATTAAGCCACATGGGCAATATAAACAAGAAAACAACAAAAGTCTTGCGTTTCATTTTAAGATTATTAAGACACATTGCAAGAGGATATGCCAGCAGGAAGCAGATGACCGTGCTTATTAATGAAATAAGCAAAGATAATCCCATCGCCTTCAGATTAACCTCATCCTTTGCCGCATTTATAATGTTATCCAGCGTAAAAGAGCTGTCCGTTTTGCTTACGGTAAATCCATAAATAAATATGGTAATAAGAGGCAATATAATAAAGCCTATCATCCAAATAACATATGGGCTTGCAAGCCATTTTTTGGATAACTTAATCTTCAAGACTTGCAACCTCCTCATCTTCAGATGCAGGTTTATTCATGATTTGTATATTCTCCGGATCAACACATACACCGACCTGTGTGCCTACCGGCAACATTTTAGTACTGTGAACAAGAAGCTCGTAGCCGTTTGCCATAACGTCCATTTCGTAATGCACGCCTTTGAAAATCAGCGACGTAACAACTCCCTTTAGCTCAGAATCCTGCGGATCAACTAAAATAACGTCTTCCGGTCTGAGTACTACGTCAACCGGCTTATTACTGCCGAACCCAACGTCCACACATTCAAATTTAACACCGAGGAATTTTACAAGTTTATCCTCTATCATGGTACCGTCAATAATATTACTGTCACCGATAAAATCAGCCACGAATGCATTTTCCGGCTCGTTGTAAATGCTTTCCGGAGTACCGATTTGCTGTATGTAGCCCTGATTCATAACGACAATTGTGTCAGAAATTGTCAAAGCCTCTTCCTGATCATGTGTGACATATAAAAACGTAATACCAAGCTCATTCTTAAGTCTGATAAGCTCATATTGCATGTCCTGTCCCAGCTTCAGGTCCAAAGCTGCCAAAGGCTCGTCTAAAAGAAGCATCTGAGGTTCATTTACAATTGCTCTGGCAATCGCAACTCTCTGTTGCTGTCCGCCGCTCATTGCATCTACAGATCTCTTGCCGTATCCGTCAAGGTTAACTAACTTAAGTGCGTATTTTATCTTATCTTCTATGTACTGCTTTGACTTATTCTTTATCTTAAGGCCAAAAGCAATATTCTCCTCTACGTTCATATGAGGGAAAAGAGCGTATTTTTGGAATACAGTATTAAGATTACGTTTGTGAGGAGCAAGATCCGTTATATCCTTTCCTTCAAAAAAAACACTGCCGCGATCCGGCTTTTCAAAGCCGCCGATAATTCTAAGCGCAGTAGTCTTACCGCAACCGGAAGGACCGAGTAACGTTACAAATTCGTTCCTTTTCACATATAAATTAAACTCATCCAATACTAATTCCTTATTGAATGACTTAGAAATGTTGCATAACTCCAACAACTTCTCCATTAATTAGCCCCCTACATACAAAATCAAAAACTGGGTGGAGATGACACCCAAAGCACTTGTGCACCATTTTTACTAAGAGCTTTTATGTAATGTATCTTTGTAGCCGAGAAGTAAAAGGTCTCACCTTTCTTTACACGGTGAACCTTGTCCCCTATGTACAAAGCGATCCTGCCTGACAAAACGTACCCGAATTCATCCCCCTCGTGAGGGTTATCGGGATACGTAGACCCGCCTTCGTCGAGGGTCAGCAAAATGGGCTCCATAACATTCTTCTGAGCATTAGGCACAATCCATTTAATGGTATTGCCCTGCTTCGAGTCGACCTTCTCGAAGTAATCCTCTGTTTCAAAAACAATCTGCTCATCCTTCTCCTCTGTGAAAAATTCAGCCGGAGTAATTCCGAGACATTGCAAGATGTCCTGCAGCGTGGCAATGGATGGAGACGTAAGATCTCTCTCTACCTGTGAAATAAATCCCTTCGTCAATTCCGCTCTGTCAGCCAGTTCCTCCTGCGTCAAACCCTTTTGCATTCGTACTTCTTTAATTCTATTGCCGATTTCCATAAAACACCGCCTAATCAAGTAACGCTAATAACAAACAAAAAGTTTAGTATTATTAAATCGGAGCAAGAATATTATACTCGTTTTGTATACGATGTCAACTGTCCATATTATGAGCTTATTTGAGTTCTTCTGAAATCAATTTTCCTGCTGCAGAGCAGCCTACTTCTACCATTCCCTGACTCATTATGTCAGCTGTACGATAACCCTTATCAAGGAAATTTGACACTGCTTTTTCAATAGCATCAGCCTCTTTATCCATGTCAAAACTGAAGCGAAGCATCATAGCTGCAGACAGAATCGTTCCGATAGGATTTGCGATATCCAAACCTGCAATATCAGGTGCAGAACCATGAATCGGTTCATACAAACCGAGCGTACCTGCACCAAGACTTGAAGACGGAATCATTCCGATAGAGCCGGTTATCATTGATGCCTCATCTGATAAGATATCACCAAACATATTTTCAGTTACAATAACGTCAAACTGTGCGGGATTTTTCACTATCTGCATAGCACAATTATCAACAAGCATATCACTGAGCTCTACATCAGGATATTCCGACGCAAGTTCGTGCATCACTTTCTTCCACAAACGACTTGAGTCGAGTACGTTGCTTTTCTCTACTGAGCAAAGACGTTTATTTCTCTTCCTTGCTGTTTCAAAGCCTATGCGCCCTATGCGGCGTATTTCTTCTTCATTGTACATAAGTACGTCGGTTGCAGTAGCAATGCCGTCAATATCCTCTGTCCGGTGGTCACCGAAATAAATACCGCCGATGAGTTCACGGACGATTATAAAATCAATTCCCTTGTCTACAATGGATTTTCGAAGAGGAGAATTATCGGCAAGTTGCGGCCAGATTCTGGCAGGCCTGTTATTACTGTACACACCCATACCGGAACGCAAACGCAAAAGACCCTTTTCCGGACGCATATATCCCGGCACGTCATTCCATTTATTACCACCTACAGCGCCAAGAAGAACGCTGTCTGACTGTATACATTTTTCTAACATGAAATCCGGCAGCGGATCTCCCCATTTATCGATTGCACAGCCTCCCATATCCACGTCGGTAAAAATGAAAGTATGTCCATATATACTGCCTATTTTCTGAAGAACCTTAATTGCCTGCTCTATAATCTCCGGTCCGATGCCGTCTCCGCGAATAACTGCAATATTTTTTGTCATTGCGGCTCACGCTCCCCAATAGCTGCCAGCAACCCGCCTTTTTGTATGATCGCCTGTATAAACTCAGGGAAGGGCTGTGCTTCATACGTTTTATCGGTAGTTATATCAGTGATAATGCCCGTATCAAAATCTACGTGTATTTTATCACCGGCTTTAATCTCCTCTGCTGCCTTTTCACATTCAAGAATCGGCAAACCGATATTAATTGCATTTCTATAAAAAATTCTTGCAAAGCTTTTTGCTATTACACAGCCTGTACCACAGGTTTTTATAACAAGCGGAGCATGTTCACGCGATGAGCCGCAGCCAAAATTCCATCCGGCAACGATAACGTCTCCGGCATTTACATTTTTTACAAACTCCTTGTCAATATCTTCCATACAATGTTGTGCAAGCTCTTTTGCATCAGGAGTGTTAAGGTATCTTGCCGGAATGATAACGTCAGTATCTACATTGTCTGGATATTTAAAAGCTTTACCTTGCGTTATCATTGTTTAATCCTCCTTGTATTCTGTTATATAGCCGGCAAGAGCGCTTGCAGCGGCCGTGTGAGGCGAGGCAAGATACACCTCACTGTCAACGTGACCCATTCGGCCTACAAAATTCCTATTCGTAGTTGCAATGCATCTCTCCTTGGCAGCCAAGATTCCCATATATCCGCCAAGGCAAGGGCCGCACGTCGGAGTAGAAACTACCGCGCCTGCGTCTATGAATGCCGTATACCAACCTCTTTGAACACATTCTCTTAGAATATTCATCGTACCCGGAATAATAATACAGCGAACGCCCTGTGCTATTTGCCGGCCTTTTAAAATGTTGTAAGCCGCCTCCATATCTTCTAACCGTCCGTTTGTGCAGCTACCGATTACAACCTGGTCGATTTTTATATGATGTAAGTTAGCGGCAGCCTTCGTATTAGACGGAAGATGAGGACAACTTACAGTAGGAACTATTTCCGACAGGTTTACGTGTATAACCTCGTCATACACAGCATCTTCATCTGCGCTGAATATCATATACGGGCGTTGGCTACGGCCTTCTAAATATTGTATCGTAACATCATCTACCGGAAATATTCCGTTTTTAGCACCTGCTTCTATAGCCATATTGCAAATACACAATCTGTCATCCATAGAAAGATTTTTTATACCCTCTCCGGTAAATTCCATGCTTTTATACAAAGCTCCGTCCACTCCAAGTTTGCCGATAATCGTAAGAATAACGTCTTTCCCGCTGCAATTTTCCGGAAGTTTACCCGTGATGTCAATTTTTATTGCAGCCGGCACCTTGAACCATGCCATACCGGTGGCCATCCCTGCTGCCATATCAGTGCTTCCGACGCCTGTTGAGAAAGCGCCCAAGGCTCCATACGTGCAGGTATGACTGTCTGCTCCGATAATACAGTCTCCGGCAGTTACAACACCGGCTTCCGGAAGGAGCGCATGCTCTATACCCATTTTACCTACGTCATAGAAATGGCTGATACAATGGTGGCAGGCAAACTGTCTGCAGGTTTTAGATTGTTCTGCTGATTTTATATCCTTATTCGGCACAAAATGATCAAGAACGATTGCAATTCGATCTTTATCAAAAACGTCCGTAAATCCCGCCTTGCAAAATTCTCCTATAGCCACAGGTGTTGTAATATCATTCCCTAACACTATATCAAGCTTGGCGTTTATAAGCTGCCCTGCGTCTACACTGTCTACGCCCGCGTGTTTAGCAAGGATCTTCTGAGTCATCGTCATTGCCATATATCATTCCTCCATATTATTAAAAGCACTAAGCAACGCGTTGACACCTGCGTGGATAATGTCCGTATCCGTTCCGGCACCCCAATACATATTGCCCTGTGTATCTTTGATTCCGATATACGCAACAGCACTACTGCCGGAACCCTTTTCCTGTAAGCTGTGCTCAGTATATACAACAAGTTCATATGTGGCACCTGTGAAAGCTTTTAAGGCATTACTTACAGCATCAAGAGAACCGTTTCCTTTTGCTACTATAACTGACTTATTTCCATTATTTGTAAAAGTAACTTCTGTCTCTACGCCGCCTTTTCTACGGAAAAAGTGCATATCTTCAATTCTGAGCGCCGCTGAATGCAGAAAATAATGTGATTTGAAAATAGAAAGAATATCTGTAATTTTAAGTTCACGATGCTCTCTGTCTGACACAGATTTGCACAGATAGCTAAGATGTTCTCGCATTCCGGCAGGCAGGTAGTAACCGTATGCCTGTTCCAGAATATAGCCGATGCCTCCCTTGCCGCTTTGAGAATTAACACGGATAACGTCAGCATCGTACGTACGGTTGATATCCTTCGGATCAATGGGCATATATGGAACAGTCCATTTATCAGGTTGCTTCTCTTCTCTATATTTAAGACCTTTGGCAATAGCATCCTGGTGACTTCCCGAAAAAGCCGCAAATACAAGAGAACCTGCATAAGGAGCCCTGTCGTGAACCTTCATGCGAGTGCATTTCTCATATTTTTCTACAAGATAAGGCATATTTGAAAAATCAAGTCCGGGATCAACACCGTGAGAATACAAGTTAAGCGCAAGCGTAACAATATCAACGTTTCCGGTCCTTTCTCCGTTTCCAAAAAGAGTTCCTTCTACTCTGTCGGCACCGGCAAGCAAAGCCAGTTCAGTGTCTGCAATGCCTGTTCCTCTATCATTATGAGGATGCAGCGACAAAGTAACGTGCTCCCTGTATTTTAAATTTTCACTGATATATTCAACCTGACTGGCATATACGTGAGGCATACTCATTTCTACTGTAACAGGCAGGTTAATGATTACGTTATTGTCCTCCGCCGGCTTAAGAATATCAAGAACGCTGTTGCAAACGTCAAGCGCAAACTCCGGTTCAGCTCCGGTAAAAGACTCGGGCGAATATTCAAATCTGAAATTGCCTTCATACTCCGAAGCAAGCTTTATAACAAGCTTGGCACCTTCTACGGCAAGCTCTTTAATCTCGTCTTTCGTCTTTTTGAAAACCTGCTCCCTTTGTGCGACACTTACGGAATTATAAAAATGAATTATAGCATTAGGAGCGCCCTTACAGGCTTCGAACGTCTTGCGGATTATATGCTCGCGACATTGAGTAAGCACCTGTATTGTTACGTCGTCAGGAATCATATTATTATCAATAAGTTCTCTTAGAAACTCATACTCCGTCTCGCTTGCGGCAGGGAATCCCACTTCAATTTCTTTAAAGCCAACCTCAAGAAGAACCTTGTAATACTCCAGCTTCTCTTCTAAGCTCATAGGAATCACAAGACTCTGATTTCCGTCCCGCATGTCAACACTGCACCACACCGGAGCTTTTTCGATGTGATCCTTCGTTACCCATTTATTGTATTTGCTCTCTACCGGAAAATATCCGATCTTGTATTTACCTGCATTCATCATATAAGGTCCCCCTCTTGTTATAAACAGCAGGCCTTTTCACCCGGTGAAAAGGTTTGTTAAAATCATTCTTCGTTTTTATAAATCTCCTTAAAATATTTGTACGTATCCACTTTTAATTCTCCGCATGCGGCCTCGTCACACGCAATAATACCGTCTTTGTGCAATTGCAGAGCACTAATAGTCCACGCATGATCCACTCCGCCTTCAATACAGTGGCGCAGTGCACGTGCTTTATTATGTCCGCTGATTAACAGCAATACTTGTTTAGAATCACAAACAGTACCCACTCCCACGGAAAGAGCTGTCTTTGGCACTTTATTAACGTCATTATCAAAGAAACGTGAATTTACAATCAGCGTATCTTCGGTAAGTGCTCTTACGCCCGTTCTGGACGTCAAAGATGTAAAAGGTTCATTAAAAGCTATATGTCCGTCAACTCCGCTGCCTCCTAAGAAAAGATCAATACCTCCGTAAGATGCAATCTTATCCTCGTATCGCTTGCACTCTGCCTCTAAATCCTCGGCCATACCGTTTAGAATATTAATGTTTTCTGCCGGGATATCAATGTGATTAAAGAAGTTGTCATGCACAAAATACCAATAGCTCTGGTCATGTTCCTTTGGCAGACCAACGTATTCGTCCATATTAAAGGTTACGACGTTTTTAAACGTTACTTTGCCTGCTTTGTTCATTTCTATCAGATTCCTGTATACGCCAAGAGGAGATGATCCTGTCGGCAGGCCCAGTACGAAGGGACGGTTTTCTTTGTGGTTGTTTATGGCCTTTGCAATATGTTTTGCAGCCCACAGACTCATTATTTCATAATTTTCTTTAATAATTACTTTCATTTCATACTCCTTAATGGTAAAAATCAGCACGGTAAAGCCTTGCTTTACATGGCTATAATATAACTTATTAATTAACGTGTAAAGATGTGAAAAAAGTCACATATCACAAAAAATTTCAAAGATTACACGCCAATTATACATCACGAAACACAGCTCCGTCGTTTTGATTCTTGAATGGTTGCAAGCCATATATAAGCTGCAATATCATATTTTCTGTGCATTTTAAATCTCCATATCTATATACGCAGGGGAATGATCAGAAATAGCGTAATAATACTCAGGTGAATGCCGTTCGAAGCGTTTAACGCTCCCTTCCGATTCTCCTTTTATGTAAATATGATCAATAGCAAATTCAAAAGGTTTATCATAATACTGCGTCTTATACCCGTCGGCAAAGCAGTAATGATATCCAATCGCCTCTTCGGCATATTCCGATGCAATATCGTGTGCGTGCCTAAATCCGCAATCTCTGACAAATTGCATTGCCTTCGAACCGTACGAGCAATTCATATCCCCCACAAGAATAGCAGGACAACTGTATTTTTCACGATATTCTTCAATTTTTTTAATAAGAGAGGCTATCTGTTGCTCTCTTGCTTCATCAGAACCTCTCTGACAATTTCTTGAAGGCGACGTGTCATTTTCTAAAGGAGACCTCTTCCACCAAAGATGTGTCGTTGCAAAAATAAACACATTTCCCCCTGACTTCATACGAAAAACTCCAAGATTCCATGATTTTGACTTCACGTCATTAAAAGATCCCTCAAAACCCGTAATTTTCTCCGGATACGTACAGAATTCAGCATCCAGCAATTCTAACTTATCTGAGCGATACAATATAGGCGTATACCTTCCCCAAATCAGCGTATACTTTACCTGCTCTTTTTGAAATCCTTCTTTCAAGAGATCGGCCATCAGCGCCGATACCTCCTGGCCGCCGATAACGTCAGGGATAGTTTCACGGTACACTCGAAGCAGTCCTTCTACTCGTGCTTCTGCGGAGCAATCCTCTCCTTTTGCTTCCCACGCTACTAAGTTTTTATCGCAATTCCAGACGTTATGAGTCATAAGCCTTATAGTCGCCATTATTTATACACCTCTTGCCTTTTTCCCTGTTATACTACAAAAGCAAAATGATATCAAGTAAAAACCGGTTTTGGCACCGACACTCAAAACGCATCAAACCACGGAATGGTTTCCAGTTCCTCTTTCATATATTCGTCTATATTAAAGTCATAATACATAATATCCGTAACTATCCGCTCGTTATGCGAAGTCTTTTTATGTTATCTGCGATCTGAATCTTCATTATAGCATACGGTACAATTGGAATTAAGCAATTTATCAATGATATGTTTCAACCCAAACGTGATTTGTTGATAAATAGAAGCTCCGGAGGTGCAATTCCTTTTCCTGATAAGCACTGCTTTTGCGGACACAAAAGCGAAGCCCCGCGCGAGGCGGGGCAAGGATTAGCTCAAGGTCAGGAAAAGGCAATCATTAAAGATAACGTTTTTTTCATTCTTGTATCATTCCTAAAAAAAACGCACTGCAGTACGTTAATACTACAGTGCGTCTCAATTCTCTACGCAATAAAATTAATTATTTGTAACAACACCTACTTCAACAGTAGCATTGTGAAGTACTTCTTCTGCTGTCAAAGCTCTTGAATAGAATCTAGCTGACTCTATGATTGCGTTGAAACGACGCTCAACAGTCCTGTGACCAAGGCAAAGACTAATAATCTCAAACGGAGATTCTGGTTTTGCTCTGGATACTTCGATACCGTCTTCGTACATAACTACTAAGTTATCAGTAACGCTAACTGTAACTGTATACGTATGGTTCTTCATATTCTCTTCAGTAACAGCATACTTAGCTCTAGGTTGATTCTGGTAAAGCTTTAACGTTACTTCGCCCGGGCCCATGTTATAGTAGAAAGCAAGGTGATCGTGATTATCTACGTAGTCCTGCATGAAGCAAATCCAGCTTGATCCTGTGAATTCAAGTAAATCGCCAAATGCTAATTCAATTGTAAATTCACCTGCATTGATGAGATTAACGAATTCTTCAGGTAAAGGAAGAAGTTGAGATTCCATATATAAACCGTTTTCATCAAAGTAAAGTTGCTCGCTAAGAGGTAAATCAAGAATATCGTGCTCGTTCGGTGAAAGATCTTCCCAAACGTTCCAATCTTCAAGGAGTCCTGTATCTCTCGTATTACAGTTACCTTCGTACAAAGCAAAAAGATCATCTGTTACGTACTTAATCTCATATGAAAAAGGAGCCTGAGTTGGTTCTTGAGAAGGCTCAGGAGTAGCAGTAGGAGCTGTAGTCGGAGCTGTAGTCGGAGCTGCTGTAGGAGCTGTAGTCGGAGCTGCTGTTGGGGCTGCTGTTGGGGCTGCTGTTGTATCAGCTCCACAAGAAGCAAATAAACAAGCAACAAGCAACAAAGCAACAATAAGTATTATGTTTCTGTTTTTCATAGTATTTTTCCTTCCTGTTTTTTTCTACATTCTTCATTTATACTATATTTTCATGCATGTGTCAACATATATGTAATACAATAAACCTTTGACTATATTTATAGATTCAATATCTTTTACCAGGTTCACGTGCGATAGATTTAACTCCGTAAGGTTCGACTCAAATAAACCGCCTGCACACGCGCTGTCTTTGCTGACAGTGCCGTCTCCATCAACGTACGCCTTCGTATAACCATCCCCCGTCAGATCAAATTTAATTACGTCAGCACTTACTCCTATAATATTATAGTGCTCAACTTTTGAAAAAGCACTCTTATACGCTTCTAATAATTTCTTTGACGTATTAAATCCACCGGTAGCAGCTACTGTTTCATTATCAGCAAAGAGTGATTGAGAATTTTGCTGAATAAGTGAATATATCGAAGGGGTCGTAACGGCAATGTCATACATTGCATTTGTTGCTGCGTTTATCAACGTTTCTTTCATTGAGGATGCGTCAGAGCGAGCTTGCTTACCGTAGCCAAGAATCGGAAGTACGTTGTTTTTTACTATATGAGTGAAATCTTTCTCATATAACAGTTCCGTTGCCATATCCGACCCAAGGAACGGTGAACCTAAGGTGACGACGGAAGAAACTTTTACATTGCTTGCCTGCATCAAATATGCAGACGTAACAAGCCCTCCCATGCTATGAGCTACGATATTAACACGTGTAGCACCTGTTTTTTGACAAACGAGATCTACGTATGATTCTAAAACTTTTCCCGTATACATTATGTCTGTACGCCAATCATATCCGAAGAAAAACAATCTTAACTTTATAGATGGATTTCTATACTTTACAGAAGCTCAGGTCGAACAGAAGAAAGAAAATCTCATAAGACACTCTGTTTGTATGGCTGGCTTTCCGAAAATCAAAAGCCTTGCAGAATTCGAGTTCGATTACCAACCGTCAATAAACAATGTCGTGGATTCAAGTCCCGAAGGCTCGGAAAAAGTTGCAAAATACAAAAGGTCAAAAATTTTGCCCTAAAAAACCGAAAAAGCCTTGTAAATGGTGTGCTACCCGTCAAGTAGACATTTAAAATATCAAAAGTTTTTTGGCTTTTGCCGCCCAGTATATGGGCGGCATTTTCATGCTACTAGCATCATTTTTTGGTGATATTCCATCGGAGTAAGAACATTCAACTTCCTTT
>JAFWZX010000029.1 GCA_017517275.1 Clostridia bacterium | reverse complement strand
TGTGGACACAAAAAGCGAAACATATATTCATCAAGAGGATTAATTCATAAATTTATGATACAATATTCTAAATCCCACCTAACATTTCCATAAACGCACGGACTATATGAGTGAAAGCATTGATCAATCGCTTGGAGAAACAGATGAAAAAACAAGACTTGCTAAAATATTTTGACGACTACTTGCTTGATAAGCTATTTGGCTTTTGTTATGCAAGAACAAATGACAGCTACGAGGCAGAGGAACTATGCTCGGATATAATCTATGCCCTCGTTAAAGCTGCCCATAGTGACGGAGAGATTGAAAGCGTGTATCCTTTTATTTGGAGAGTAGCTCGTAATGTTTATGCCGATTTTTCAAATAATCGAAGAAAACACGCGGAAACTATCTATGAAGGAGATTCGGAAGAAATATTGCTTGGTGTTGCACAGGAAGATACTTCTGATGATACCGCAGAATTATTAACTTCTGTATATCGTAGAATAGCTTTTTTGACAAAGGCATATCGTGAAGTAATGATAATGTTCTACATAGACGGTCTTTCTACCGCTCAGATAGCGAAGAAACAAGGAACAAGTGAAGGTGCTGTTCGTCAAAGGCTCTTTTCAGCAAGACAAAAAATCAAAAGTGAGGTAGAAGAAATGAAAGAAACTTATAATAAGCCCGTGGCGCTTGATAAAATTGATTACGTGATTTGGGGAACAGGTAACCCTGCATGGGGAGATCCTCGTAACGTATGCACAAGAATGTTCTCAAATCATATCGTATGGCTTTGCCACAAGAAGCCAATGAGTGCTTCTGAAATTGCAGAGGGACTAAACGTTCCCACCATTTACGTTGAAGAAGAACTTGAAATCCTCCGTAAAGGTGAAAATGGAAAGTACGGTTTTCTTCGTCGCTTGGAAAACGGCAAATATGCGCTTAATTTCATTTTGCTTGACAAGGATGTATTTGAAAAAGCAAATGCAATTTATACAGAGCAGTTACCAAAGATCTGCGAAACAATATCAACCTATATTGAGGAACATAAAGCCGAATATCTTGCTTTCCCGTATCTGAACAAGAAAGTTGATATGAATCTTATTCTTTGGCAGCAGATATACCATATTGCAGATGCTTTTTCATACAGGGTAAAGTGCGAATTGGAGAAAAAATATTTTGCAAATATTGAAAAAACTGATCGTCCGTTTAGTGTGTTTGGATATGTAGATAACGGCAAGTATTATGGGGGCGGTTGGGATGGAGTTGATGCCCAAAATGTGTGTGGCTTCTCTAACGTTCATCTTGATAATATCTACATCACACGTATTAAAAAACACTTTAGCTGCGGACTCAATGTGTCTAAAGACCCGCAGATTCAACTTGCGCTCCGCGCCATTGACGGCCTTGATATTACGTTACTATCTGAAAAAGAAAAGGAACACGCTGCCAAAGCTATTGAGTGCGGCTATTTGTATCGCGACGGAGATATCCTTTATACCAAGATTCTTGTAAATGCGCTTTCAGATAGAGATAGACTATTTGATATCAGTAATGATTTGCAGAATGGATATTTCGATGCCGATGCTGAAATTGTTGCAGCGAAGGTTTCAGAACTTATCAAAAAGTCCGTTCCCGATTATCTTCTCGGAGAATGGAGGTTGGCGAATAACCTTGCGAGTATGCCAATTCTTGACGCAGTTGTTGAATGCCTTATTGAGAAAGGCGTATTAACACCTCCAGTAGATGGTATTGGTGCAGAAGGTTGTTGGATGAGTGTTGAAAAGTAAAATGAGTACCGCCGAGAGTAACCATTTGGTCGCTCTCGGCGGTATTTTTGTTTGACTTATAAACCTGCTTTATTGCAGGTACCCCTTACAGCAAAATTATGTTGTTATCGCGGCAAGCTTCTACCATATCTTCCGGCCATACGGACACCTGAACTTCGCCGATATGAGCTTTGCCGAGGAGAACCAGACAAAGCCGTGATTGGCCGATGCCACCGCCGATTGTAAGAGGATACTCCCCGCTTGCTACTGCCTTGTGATACGGATATTTCATGCGGCTCTCTTGCTTGCTTATCTTAAGCTGACGTACAAGCGCTTTATCGTCTACGCGAATACCCATAGAAGATAATTCCACTGCACAATCTAACGTGTCATCCCATATAAACAAATCTCCGTTGAGCGTCCAATCATCGTAATCCGGAGCCCTGCCGTCATGACGGTTGCCTGACCTGAGAGCCCCTCCGATTTGCATTATAAACACTGTTTTATGTAGATTAGTGATAGCATTTTCACGTTCTTTAGCCGTTTTATCAGGATACATGTCTTCCAACTCCTGGGTGGTTACAAAGAAAACTTCTTTTTCTACCATGCCGCCGAGTTGCGGATATAAATCATTTAATATCTGCTTGGTTTCATATATTGCATTGGCTATTTTACATACAACAGATTTAAGAAATTCAAGATTGCGATCATTTTGTGTAATTACCGCTTCCCAATCCCACTGGTCAACAAACACAGAATGAAGATTGTCTACATCGTCATCACGGCGAATAGCATTCATGTCAGTATATATACCCTCACCCGGATTATATCCATATTTTGCCAAAGCCGCTCTCTTCCATTTAGCGAGAGACTGAACTATCTCAACTTCCGTATCTTCCTGTTCTTTGAGCGTAAAGTTAACTTTCCGCTCCACACCGTTAAGGTCGTCGTTGATGCCGCTGGCTTTAGTGACGATAAGCGGAGCAGTAACGCGGTCCAGATTAAGTGCGAGAGCTAATTTAACCTGAAAAGTATCCTTTATAAGTTTTATTGCCCTTTGCGTATCACGCTGACTTATAGGCGATTTATAATCTTTGGGCAGAGTTAATCTTTTCATGGATGGTCCTTTCTGTTATCTGATGCTACCTACTGTTCTCGGGTAAAGAATTACGTCGCGGATGTTAGTCATGCCGGTTACGTACATAAGAATTCTCTCAAAGCCAAGGCCGAAGCCGCTGTGAGGTACGCTGCCGTATTTGCGAAGATCAATATAGTCTGTGTATTCTTCAATGTTCATATTACGATCTTTCATTGCTTGCAGGAGCTTGTCGTAATCCGCTTCACGTTCACTGCAACCGATAATCTCGCCTACGCCCGGAACAAGTAAATCTGTTGCAGCAACTGTTTTGCCGTCCGGATTTTGTTTCATATAGAAGGATTTAATATCTTTTGGGTAGTTTGTAATAAACACAGGCTTATTAAATACTTCCTCTGTAATGTATCTTTCGTGCTCCGTCTGAAGGTCAGCTCCCCAGTATACGGGATATTGGAATTTCTTACCTGATTTTTGGAGCAACTCTACTGCATCTGTATAATCAAGAACTGCAAAATCATTATTGATAAGGTTATTTAGCTTGTCGATAAGGCCTTTATTATTTTCAGGAATCCGCTCGTTGAAGAAGTTAATCTCCTCAGAACATTTTTCAAGTACGTCCTTTACAACATATTTAATCATATCTTCTGCGATTTCAATGATATCGGGAAGTTCCGCAAAAGCGACCTCAGGTTCAACGTGCCAAAATTCTGCAACGTGTCTTGGCGTATTGCTGTTTTCTGCACGGAAGCTGGGTCCGAAAGTGTAAATCTTACCCATAGCCATAGCAGCCACCTCGCCTTCCAGCTGTCCGGACACGCTCAAGGAAGCATGCTTGCCAAAGAAGTCATCAGCGTAGTATTCTTCGCTGTTTTTATATTTATCACTGTAACCGATTGTCGTTACTGTAAAAGTCTCACCTGCGCCCTCGCAGTCACTGCCCGTAAGAAGCGGTGAATTTATATATACATAGTTGTTTTTCTGGAAATACGTGTGAATTGAATCAGCCATTACGGACCTTACTCTGAGGACAGCATTAAAAATATTCGTTCTTACACGAAGATGTGGCATCGTTCTTAAAAATTCTAAGGAATGTCTTTTTTTCTGAAGTGGATAATCCGCAGGAGATTTTCCAAGCAACGTAACTTCAGTTGCGTTAATTTCGTTAGCGCCGTTTCTGCCTTCTACAGCCATTCCCACAACTTTTACTGATGCGCCGAGCTTGAGAGCTTCATCATCTACCGTAAGCACTGACTTGTCAATAACTACCTGAATATGGCTTAATGATGTACCGTCATTCAGTTCAAAAAATGCCATATTTTTAGAATCTCTTGCAGTTCTTACCCATCCGCAAACTGTCACTTCTTTGCCTGTGTAATCCTTGTTTTCTCTTACAATTTTGATGTCCAGATGTTTCATTTTTTCCTCCTAAATATAAAAATGCATAGCTCGCTTTTCCTTTAATAGGACGCTTGCTATGCTCACGCGGTACCACCTATTTTGCCTTGCCTTACCGGCACGACCACTCTAACGGATCAAAATAACCCTCTCTACTTAACGCGTAGAACACGACTTCCCTAATAAGATTCTCCGCAAAAAACGGACTGTCCGTTCAGGTCGCAGCTCCGGAGTGTTATTCGTAAGAATTCATTCTGTGCAGCTCTCACCTTCCTGCACTCGCTACGAGCGATAATTCTTATTACTTCTCTCCATCTTAGCCTTTTAAACATTATTATTTATTTTACGCGCGTAAGTATACCTCTATAGAAAAATGTTGTCAAGAGCTACGCACTCAGCTACCTATTGAAAAAACAACGACAACCTCTGCTCCGTCAAGTGTTTTTTTTCAACAGTTTGACTTTCTATTGAAAAAACGGCTGCAGCTTAAGCAGAACGTACTAGTTATGTTTTTCATTTTTGCAAACATGTGATACAATGGAATATATTCTAATTACATAGGAGGATATATGAAATTTTTCAGATGTGTTATTTTACTGATGCTTTGTTTTGTGATGTTATTACCTTTTGCAGGTTGCAAGGAAGCGACAAATCTTTGGGATATTGTTCCTGATGACTGCGACCCTGATCTTTGCACGCCTCCTCCGGTGAAAGACGGCGACGATGCAGCTTTAATCAAAAGAATGCTTTATGAAGCTCAGGTAATTACAAATTTTGCCAGAGACAATAATTTCAGATACGGTAACGCAAGCATTAATCCTGCTGTTAACTGGGAGCATCTTAGCGTGGAGAAAGCCATTGACCCCGAAGAAAGGTTAGTTGCCTGCGACCGACTTGTAAGCTGGGTTCTTTGCAGGTCAGGGTTTACTGATTATCAAAATTATCGCAACGGTGCAGATATGATGGCAATTTTTAATGAATGTGAATTTGAGAGAATAACTGACGTTGAAAACCTCAGAGCCGGAGATATAGTCTTCATAGATACGAACGGTCTGCCCGGCGATGATCACGTATTTCTTTGTGCCAGCAAAAATCTAGGAAATAACGTTTACCTGCGTTACGACCATGGCAGTGATGCAAGAATTCAATGCAATAAGGGTACGGAAGTTACTCCCGGACAGCAGCCTTTCAAAGAAGAGATATCCGGTTTTCTGTTTGCATACAGGCCAAATGCCGACCATATGCCAACCAAGAAAGCCGAAACTCCTATTCCAACGTTAGTTCCTACTCCAAAGCCTACTCCAAAGCCTGATAATATCGTTGAGATTTCCGTACCGAATTTGCCCAAATCTCAGGACTTCTTTGCAGGCGGATATAAAAAGAATATTATTATGATTTCATCTGAAAAGGGTACGTCTATCACCAGCCACGACCTGAGTAAATATTGCAGTATTATCATTTGCTACGGTGCTGATCCAAATGCTGATATAAGCACTCACAAAGTTTACCTTAGAGATGCCGACGGAAATGAGATTGCCTCCGGTATGCTAAAAAGGAGCAACGGAGTTTTCTGGTCCTTCGGAACAAGACAGGTGGAGTTAACGTTTGATTCAACATACAGCGGAGAGCTTTTCATCGGGAAAGACACCCCTGCGCATAACATTGCAGTCAGTGAAATTTATTTCAAGCTAAAATAAACGCTTACAATTTCGCTGTTGCTGCCGACTCTCATCGGAGGTCCCCAAGTTCCAATACCGGATGAAACAATTATTTGAGTGCCGTTTTCTTCCACGTAATGGCCGTAATCAACGATATACATCGCATTGGTTATAAGACTTCCGGGAAAAACCTGACCTTTGTGAGTATGTCCGGACAAAACGAGATCCACTTCTCCGCTATACTCACTTATACATGCCGGATTATGATCCATAACAATAATAGGAAGAGTCTTGTCGGTTCCCTCCAGAACGTCAGACAGGCTCTTCCTTGTCATATTATTATACCCTCCTATAGCAGAGGCGTCCAACCTGCCTACCAAGGTGAAAAGATTATCTACTGTAACATATTCATCGTTCAACGCCTTAATATTGCATTGCTCTAAAAAATCCAGCATTTTATCAAGTGTCTTGCCTCCATCATGATTTCCAAGGCACGCATATACACCATATTTTGCAGAAATAGTCTTTAAAATTTGTACCGTCTCTTCAACGTTTTGTATTGAATTAAAATCAGTATTGAAAAAATCACCTGCTATGCAAACAACATCAGGTTGTAACGAGTTTATTTCATTAACAATACCATTTAGGCGTGCTTCCGACCTTGCAGAACCTAAATGCAGGTCAGTTATTAGTACAAGATTAATTTCTTCAGACATTTTCTTATCCGATAATTCAATATTGTATGAAACATGTTTGATATTACCTGCGTGGATTAATCCATACGTTACAGTGACTATCGTAAAGATTACTGCTGTCAAAACGGTAATCATACGCAAAGCAGGCATATATTTCCATTTAGAGCTCTTAACGAGTCTGATTACCAGCATTGCAGCATCAGACAGTATTATGAAAATCAGTAAATACATGAAAAAACCCATCCAATAAGAGCTTATAACGTCTAAAATATGCGCGGCCTTCTGCCCTATCGGTAAAAATGAATTAGCAAAGCCCATTATCATTATCAGCGTCATCGCAACAAAAAAAATCAAACATATAAAAAAGCGCAAGTTCGGCAGAAAAAAATTGACGCATTGATAAATCCGTTTAGCAACGTAAAAATTCGCGCCGCCTATTATGGATATTATTGTAACGAATACAATTACTGTTATTAAAAAAGACATTAATAGAACCTCACTTATAAAAAAAACGCTATGCAATATATTACATTGCATAGCGCTTACTCGTCAATAGATTTAGCTGATAGGTTAATTATTTGCCGGTCAGTTTCTTATAGCGATTATAAGCATCTTCCCAAGCCTCAATATCAGCCGGAACGTATTCCTCAATGGGGAAAGAGTTACGAACAACTTCTCTTGCTTCTGCCAGATCTTTAATCTCGCCCATAGCAATAAGCTGTGTTACAAGGTTGCCGACTGCAGTGGCCTCAATTGGACCTGCATATACAGGACGGTTGATTGCATTAGCAGTAAACTGGCTAAGAACTTTGTTTTTACAGCCGCCGCCTACGATATGAAGAGCCGGTATCTTGTATCCGACAATCTTCTCAAGACCCTCAATTGCTTCCCGGTATTTGAGAGCAAGACCTTCCATAACAAGACGGAGAATCTCACCTTTCGTCTCAGGTACTTTTTGATTTGTTCTTCGGCAATAATCCTGAATCTTGATAGGCATATTGTTGGGTTCAAAGAAAGTAGCATCGTCTACGTCAATGATAGCTGAAAAAGGAGCAGCCTTGTCACAAGCCTCATCCAGTTCATTAAATGAAACAGTCTCACCTAACTTCTCCCAGTGGCGCTTGCATTCTTGCTGAATCCAAAGACCCATAATATTCTTAAGAAGTCTTACAGTGTTATTAATGCCGCCTTCATTTGTGTAGTTAAGTGTTCGCGTTGTCTCGTTAATGATAGGTTTTTCCAGTTCAACGCCAAGCAAAGACCACGTACCGCTGCTAAGGTAAGCACTCTTTGTATCGTAGAAAGGAACCGATACAACGGCAGAGCCTGTGTCGTGTTCTGCAACACCGATAACAGGAATAGACTTCACACCCAGTTCATCGCAGATACTCTCAGAAAGATTACCAACCTTTGTGCCGGCCGGAATAACCTCAGGGAAAATATCCGTATTAACCTTTGGACAAACCTCTTTGATAAGATCGTATGCCCAATCACCTTTTACCGGATCATAAAGTTGAGCTGTGCTTGTGATGGTGTATTCGCATTTCTTCTCGCCTGTAAGGAAATAGTTAAAAAGATCCGGAATAAAGAGCAAACAATCTGCATCTTTAAGAAGTACACTATCTGCTTCATTGAGAGCCAATAACTGGTAAAGTGTATTGAACTTCTGGAAAGCAATACCCGTAATCTCGTAAATCTTCTCAGCAGGAACGCGTAGGCAAGCCTTTTCGATCATACCGTCTGTTCTGCTATCTCTGTAATGAATAGGATTGCCGAGGAGCTGTCCGTCTTTTGAAAGTAAACCAAAGTCAACGCCCCAAGTGTCAATACCAATAGATGCAATATCGCTGTCTCCACCCTGGTAAGCTTTGAGAATACCTCTCTTAAGCTCTAAAAAGAGTCTTAAAAAATCCCACGTGAAAACGTCATTCATATAAACAGGATCACTTGCAAATCTGTGTACCTCTTTAAGTGAAAGAATCTTATTTTCATATGTACCTACGATAGCTCGGCCGCTACTTGCACCGTAGTCAAACGCCAGTATCTTCATTGAAATAACCTCCGTTATCCTCTAATCATATAGGCTTTGCGTTAGCAAGTAAGTATTTCTCAGCCTCAGCACTCCATAACATATTGTGACGCTGACAAATTTCGTAAAGGCCTTTGCAAATGTCACATTTATCAGCAAGAGCTTCAAGGTCTGCAATAGCTGTAAGCGGGAAATCAATATTTGAGTATACAAGCTTCTTACCGCCGGGGATCTTAGGCAGGTTGAGAACTGTGTCTACTACACAGTTAAGACCACCGATATGTGTAATCATAGAAGCTGTGTTGAGTTTACCTTTGCCCATCATATCAAGAGCTTCAATCATGTCATCTGTGTTACCGCCGCTTGTACCAACAACGTGTGTGGAAGCGTAGTGAACATTGTAGAAGTTGAATTCAGCGCTGAATGCTGTATTAGAAGGACCTGCAAAGAAGTTGAGACATCCGTCTTTACCAAGAAGTCTGTCGCCCATCTCAACAACAGGCCTAACAGGTGCAAATACCATAACGTCATCAAAACCTTTGTTATCCGTAAGGCTCATAATGTATTCTTCAGCATTCTCTGTTGTAGCAGTATTAACGTAAACGAGCTTAACACCGTTTGCAGCAGCATCTTCTACTGTATAAATTGAAGCAGCTCTCTTAAGTCTTGCCTCGTCAATATCCGTAACAACGAGAAGAGAAGGTCTTCTGTCACAGTGAATAGCATAGTCGATAGCACCGATACCCATCGGGCCAACGCCTGCAAGAATAGCCATATTACCGCCCTCAACGATACCCATATCATGAACGTATGAGCCTTGCTTTGTATGATACATAGCATGGAAAGTACCGATGATACATGACATAGGTTCTGCAACTGAGCCATAGAAGAATGCTTCATTTGAATAATCAAGTAAGCAGTTCATTTCCATAACACAGCTTGGAATAATTACGTATTGTGAGTCGCCGCCGATATATTCAAAAGAATAACCGGGAGCATCCCATGTACCTTTATAGTTAAGAGCCGGCTGAATTGAAAACTTTTGGCCTGCCTTGAATTTATCTGCCCATTTAGCACCAACTTCAACGATTTCACCGCAGAACTCATGACCAACAATAACAGGTTTCTCTGCTACGTTGTTGGGAACTCTCTTATGAGCTGCTCCCTGTTGAGCTGCTTTGTATGTTGACATACAAACACTGTCAGAAACGATGCGAGCAAGAATCTCATCATCTTTAATTGCAGGAAGTTCTATTTCCTCAAGTCTTAAATCATTTACTCCGTGTAAACGTACCGCTTTAGTTTTCATCAAAAATCCTCCTTGATTTTAAAATCAGTTTAAATTGTATCATATAACCGCCTAAATGCAAGCAAAATGTATCTTGCATGCGGATTATAACATTTTTATACAAAGCCGAAAAATTCCAAAATAGCTCTTACAAGCAACTTAAACCAACCGGCTTTTTCCATATCCTCGCTGGTAATAATTGTCACGCGACCCAGTTCTTCTCCATCAAGGGAGTAAATTATCTCCCCTACTTCGGTGCCTTTTGCTACAGGCGCTACTAATTCTTTGTTTATAACCACCTTGCGTTGTATTCTATCAAAGTCATTAACGTTGAGTATAGTGGAGAACTCACCTAACGTTTCGGTTTTAATTCTTGTCTCTTCGCCTTTCTTTACATTGACTTTCCTCACAAAAGTTCCGCTAACTTCTATATTGCGATATTCGAAGTTCTCAACGCCGTATTCAAGGAGAAATCGAGTCTCTGCTGCTCTGTAATTCTGGTCAAGGCAACCTAAGACGACTGTTGCCACACGTGATCCGTCCTTTTGTACTGTGCCGACCATGGAATATCCGTCTTCTTTGGACGAACCGATTAGCAGACCGTCACTTTGAGGGAAAAATTTATGTCTGGTAAGATTGTTTGCAGATACCATCTCTGTGTAACTGCCGTCTGTTGTTTTGTGCTCAAATTTTCCGTACGTCAGCTTTGTGTAATTCGTAATTTCCGGATGTTTGCTCAGAAGGTTGTATGACAAGACTGCAAGATCATGTGCCGTTGTGTACTGTCCATCTACGGACACACCGGAGCAATCGGCAAAGTATGAATCATTCATGCCCATTTCATTTGCTTTTGCATTCATGTGCGCCACGAAATTACTTTCCGTACCACTAACATATTCTGCCAATACATACGCGGCATCTACCGCAGAAGCGATTGATACGGCTGTGAGAGCCTGTTCGATTGAAATTTTTTCTCTCTTATAACCATCAAGATATACTGTCGCTCTTCCCCTTGCAGCAAGCTGGGCATTGACGGAGACAGGAATCATGGTTTGAAGATTGTCTCCGGCATTAACCATATGTTCAAGGGCAAGATACATAGTCATAAGCTTTGTAATATTACCAACTTCTATATGTACGTCAGGATTCTTTGTCTCAACAATCGTTCCGGTACTTATCTCCACAATCGCATATGATTTACAGTTCAGAGTATCGCGATTTGCCGCCTGATAATAGCCTGTTGCAACATCGGCTACATAGTCAGCCTGAACTGCCCAAGACAGCAACATTGACCACATAACAGCAATCAACAAGACAAAAGCTATAACTCTTTTATATTTTTTTACTTTGATCATTTCACTTCTCCTCCTGTCGGATTGTGCGATATAAACTTTTGATGTAATAAAAATCCTTTTCAAAAACCGTTTTCAGATCATGATTGTAGATTTGGCTTGCCGGGTGATATAAAGGTACCAATTGAGCTTCTTTATCACCAACAGTAATACTCTGAGCCGTCCCGTGACAATCACTTATTGACATTATAGCACAATTTTTTATTAATAAAATAGCTTTTAAAGGAACATTACCAAGAGTAATTATCAAGCTCGGTTTAATAACCTCAAGCTCACGTCGAAGCCAATCAAGGCTGTATAGTATTTCATCTTGTTTAACAGGTCTGTTTTTAATAGACCCCGGTCTCTTTCCGCCAGCGGCCAGTCGGTATTTTACAGTATTAGTTATGTATAATTCTTCTCTGGGAATTCCTGTTTTAACCAGGATTTCATCTAAAATACCTCCCGCTTTACCTGCAAAAGGTCGTCCGTATCTTACTTCGTCCCTGCCGGGGGCCTCTCCTATCATTACTGCTTTTGAATCAGTTCTGCCGTCTGCGTATACAAAAGAAAGGCCGCAGGATCCAATCTCGGCCCACAACTTTTGATTTTCTGTTATTTTTCCTGTTACCTGTTGTCTAAAATAATCGTTATCTATTTTAACGTTTGAAGCTTCTGCCATATCATTTTAAGGTCCTTCCACATTATAATTTTCTTTGTGGGATCACGCAGCAGTGCGGCCGGATGATACGTACCGGTGAAAAGGACTCCGCCCCTTTCAATCCAAGTGCCTCGTACAGACGTTATCTTCGCCTCTTTGCCAATCATAGCGGTAGATGCCACACTCCCCAAACAAACAATTATTTTCGGTCGAATCATTTTAAATTGCGCTCTAAGATAAGGCATGCAGGCTTCACATTCTGTAGGCAACGGATTGCGGTTCTGAGGAGGCCTGCATTTGACAACGTTTGTGATATAGTAATCTGCCTGTTCAAAGCCGGTAGATTCAAGAGCCATATCAAGCAACTTGCCAGCCTGACCTACAAAAGGTTGTCCCTGCGCATCTTCATTTGCGCCGGGACCTTCACCAACAAACAATACGGGAGCACCAACGTTTCCTCTGCCGATAACGACGTTAGTCCTATTGTCAGCCAACGAACATTTATTGCAGGCAGAGATTGCCTTTGTTAAATCTTCCCAATTCATATTATTGAAACTCCTTTGTGTTCCAGACAGAAAGAACTGATTGTTTTTTCTACATTGCCTCTAAATATTCTTCAAGACACATGCCTGATTCGTATATTTCCTTGGCAATTTCTTTACCTACGTATCTATAATGCCACGGTTCAAATATAATACCGGTAATATTTGTCTTACCGTTAGGATATCTGAGAATAAAGCCGTATTTCCAACTGTTTGCCATGAGCCATTTCTGAGTATCTGTGTTCGCCTGAGCTGAATTTCTTCCGGGTCTGTCCTTATCTACGATATCCAAAGCAAGTCCCAGTTCGTGCTCGCTCGTACCCGGTACAGCTGTTGCTTTACCTACAAGTTGACCTGCCTTTTCACGGGAATATCCTTTCCAAAGATATCCGGTAAGAGAGTTGACAAATAACTTAGTCTGCAGCTGATAGCTTCTGTATGCATAGTCTATTCTATATGTATGACCCGCAGCCTTGCAATCGCTCAGCATCTGCATAAGGTCGTCGTAACACATGGCGTGAACGTATTTGCCTCCGCCAATACTAACCAATTCCGGTTTGTAATTATCCGGCTTATGATTCCAAGGATTAACCAAAATAATCAAAAGTCCGTTGGAGTCAAAGCAATAAGTCTTACCGTCTATTTCGTGTTTGCCGGTTGCCTTAGAGCCGTCTTCCAATAAATAGTAATATCTACCGCCCTGCTCTACCCATCCGGTCTGCGGTTTCTCAGTAGGAACTGGCGTAACCTCATCGGTAGCCTCCGGATCCGATACTCCGCTATCAGAGTTAAACGAGCATCCTGATACAAATAGCAATATAGCAAGTAATAAAAAACAAAATCTTTTCATAACGTGTCAAACTTCCCCTTTTTTACAGTTTCCGACATTAGCAAGCATCTATAATAAACAGCATATCGGTTTTCTTTTAATCCAACTTTTCCTTGTCCTAAAAATCAAAGTAATTATATTGTATTTTTAAGTACAGTTCAATGTTCTTTGCAAAAAGATTCTATTACAAAAAGGGCGATGATTGTCAGGGTTCCGGCTTTTGAGATCCTGTAGGATTGACAATACTATAGCCTACGTTAACAAGGTGATCTGCAACACGTTCCAGTCCGAGAATAAGAGATGAATAATACGGACTTACATCCGCGCTGCAATTACCCTCGGCAAGGCGCGCAAAATGGTTAGCTATAAGTTCTTTTTTCATTTCGTCAACGTTTTCTTCTAAGCTCGTTAGTTCGCCCAGCTGATTCTTATTCAAATTCTTGAAGGCTTCTTTTGAAATCGAGAACATAACCATAATGTTCTGGCGCAACAAATCAATGCCTCCCATTGCTTTATCCGAGAATGAAATATCTTTATGTATCATCTCAACACCGATCTCGTGGAAATTCTCAGCATGGTCCCCGACACGCTCTAAGTCGTTTAACACGTGGAAATATGAACCGATAGCTTTCTCATCACTTTCTTCTACGTTGGCAGAAAGCTTAATAAGGAATTGAGTTAACGTGCTGTTTGTAAAATCGATTACTTCCTCGTTTTTCCTTATTTTTTCATCATATTCCAGTGATCTGCTGTCGATTGCAACGAAAGACATGCGCGTATTATCTTCAACCAACTCAATCATATAGTCGATTTCTTTTTTTACCTGCATCAGCGCTACCGGAGGCGTTGACAAAAGTCTGTCATCGACGTATTTAAGAGTAAGTTTTTCTTCCTTCTTCTGATCTTTGATAACAACGCAGGAAAGTTTTACCAATTGCTTTACAAAAGGAAGTAGCAAAGCTGTGGTAGATACGTTAAAGATAACGTGGAATGCAGATACTCTCATTTGAAGGGCCATCGGGTCACTTCCGGGGAAAGCCGTTGACAACAAATCTACCACGGGATCTTTGAAAATCCAGATTATTGCGGTAAAAAGAACTGTTCCGATAAAATTAAACACAAAATGTATAAATGCAACTCTCTTTGAATTAGGTTTTGCTCCTACAGAAGCAAGCATAGCCGTAACACACGTACCGATATTAGCACCAAGCACAATAAAAAGTGCCATATCAAGAGGCAAAACTCCAGTACCAACCATCGTTATAACAACACCTGTTGCTGCAGATGAGCTTTGAATTAATGCAGTGAAAATAATTCCTACAACGATCAGCAAAACCGGGAAATCGATTTTACTGAAAATACCGGTAAACATTTCTTCAACAAGCGGATTGCCAAAAGCCTCTTCACTACTCATAATATTCAATCCGACGAAGATGAGACCAAGACCGCAGCAAAGATTACCTGCAATCTTCGCCTTCTCTTTTTGAAGAAAAGTCAGCATTACACCGATAAACGCCAGCAAGTACATCGCCATATTGAAGTAATCATTTTTCAAAGCAACGAGGATACCTGTGATTGTAGTACCGACATTGGCACCCATAATGATTGACGTTGCCTGCACCAACGTCATAACGCCTGCGTTTACAAGACCTATAACCATTACTGAAGTAGCAGACGAACTTTGAACAATCGCTGTCACACCGGCACCGATACATACTCCGGAGAAACGATTATTACTTATTTTCTCAAGCATCTTTTTCATTCCGGCACCGGCACCTTTTTCCAAGGATGAACTCATAAAATTCATACCTACAATAAAAATACCAACGCCGGCAAGCAACCATATCAGGCTTTGAATTAATTGAATAATCTCTTCAGAAGATAACACTATTTGTACTCCTTTAACCAAACTTAATAACTTCTACATGCTTATAAAAGTTGACATTTTCTACCAACCGCTGACAATTATATCATCAAATTACATTTCCGCAACTGTACAGGGTTCCGCTACGACACGATAGCCGTGTCTGATTCCGGAGCAATCAATTCCGATAATAGATATTTTTTATCCAACAACATCCCCGGTCCTCCTTTAAGAATTTTTCCATTATACACTGTTTTTTTATTTTATGCAGTTGATGTCCTCTTTTCTTTGTGCTAAAAATGCATTATAATTTTCATCAAATTAAAGGGAGATGAGAATGATGAAAATATCCACGGAAATAAACTCAGCAGCATGTAAAATCGGAGAGGAAAGAGCAGTTGAATACATTGCAAAAGCAGGTTTTCACGCATGGGACTTTTCCTTAACTCCTATGTGTTCGTACAATTGGAGTACTCAATCAGTAAGAGAAACAAGCCATCCTCTGGCGGGTAAAAACTACCTAGCCTTTGCAAGAAGATTAAAGCAAATCGGGCTGGATAACGGTATTGTTTGTAACCAATCACACGCACCCTTTCCTGTTTCATGCAAAGATATTCGTTCTCATTTAAAAAGATCAATTGAATGTACTGCAGAAGCAGGAGGCGAAATATGCATTATTCATCCCGATAATAATAAAAATGCCGATGAAAATGCGGAGCTTTATCACGAGCTTCTTCCCTTTGCAATTGAACATAACGTAAAAATCGCCACTGAAAACATGTGGAATTGGGATCATACAAATGATATGGCAACTTTCGCAGCATGCGCAACACCGGAAAGTTTTTGTAAACATATCGACGTAGTAAATAGCGATTATCTTGTTGCCTGTGTTGATATCGGACACGCGGAGATGAAAGGGCTTAATACTACGGCATCTGAAATGATATACACACTTGGCTCTAAGGTACAGGCATTACATATACACGATAACGATAAGTGGCACGATTCACATCAAATTCCCTTTTCAATGGATATAGATTTTGTTCCGATTGTAAAAGCTTTGAGGGATATTGATTATAAAGGGTATTTTACGTTAGAAGCCTGTAGCTATCTGAATAAGTATTCCGAAGAGGATATTTTCACGGGTATAAAGCACTTAGCAGATTCCGCAAATAAGCTTGCGAAAATGTTTGAGGAATGCTGATTACTGCCGCTGTTTTTCCTTTATTTTTTGCCAGTTAACGTATCCATATAAGAGTATCCATAAAATAATCTCAAATTTCGTAAAATAATTCTTCATTATAATTATGCTGTTTATTATTCAGATCCATACCACTCAGGTGAATACGAAAGTTTTTCACACATCCAGTCAAACTGCGCTCTATCGTAGCTTGATTTCTCTTCTTGTTCCAGAAATCCTGTATCTGTATATTCATATATTTTCTTATAACAAAAAGTTTGTATCTCGTAATCTCCGTTATTATAGACAATCATAATACCTTTAAAAGGCCCTCCATCTATAACAGTCGCAGCCTTCTTCATTGTATACAAACTGTTTTCAACCTTTGTATACAGCTTCGGGTTCAGTCTTCGAATAACCATAACGGACTCATTGTTACCAATTTCTACCAATTCAACCCGGCTTACATTTCTTCTCTTCCGCAAAGCCTTTACGTAAGAAATCGCCGCAATAATCCATATAACGAATGAGATACCGGATATAACAGCACCTACGACGAACCTAAATACGTTGCTATTGTTTGTTTCCTCTACAGAAAGAATCTCATTTCCTTCACATTCAATGGCAATCACCTTTGTCGACCATTGCAACAACTGTCCAAATACTGTTAATTCCTTTCGTTCGGTGTAATATATCGTAAGCGTTTTGTCTGCACATTTTTCTTTTAACATCTGTGCCACGTAGTTTGCGTTTACATTACAGTAAAAACTTTTGTCACCGGCGGAGAAGGTCACATACGTAAAATCACTCTCATCGTTCAGATTCACGTCCGTAGCAACGGCCTTAAGCACTTTCAAATCCGACACCTTATATAGCCTGTAACTGTAGATATTGCATACCAGCGTTACAGCAGCAACGACAAAAATAATTATTTGCAACCATAAATGTGATTTTATGTATATATATGCCTTTCTCATGCATACTACCCCCCGTGAAAATATTATACCCGGAACAAGTACATACTTAGATATTCTCTATGAAAGCCTTAAGCTTTTCTGCAATAACAGCATGTCCGTCATCGTTAAAATGCAATCCGTCTACCGTATACTTTTCATAGCTTTCCGGATCTCTGGGATCTATACCCAGATTATGGTAAAGATCAAGGACATGAACATTAAATTGTCCGGCAGTCTGCATTATTACGTCCACGTATGCGAGCAAGGCCTTGCCGCCCGGAAGCTTCTTGCCATGTGTTGAAGGCAGCATATCGTCTACTTCCTTTCTTAAGAAGCATCGAGCCGGAGTCATAAATACAATAGGCTTATCAGCATAAAGCTCACGCAAAAGCTTCATCAGGAAATACACTGCGCCGCAGTACGTTGCCGGAGTAGTATCACCGATTTCGCCAAAAGGAGCATCTCCATGTAAATAATCGTTAACACCGCCATATACAATAACCATATCGGCAGAAAGAGCCATATTATACGCTCTGCCGCAGAAGCAAAGATCATACCGCGGCTTTTCACTGGGATGAATCTGATGTGCCAAACGAGAACCACCGATGCCGTAATTATTTGCAGCAGATAATTTGCACATTGCTGCAAGGCGCCTGTCATAACGGCAATTCAACTTATCAGTAACTCCTGTACCCTCAGTAATACTGTCACCTAAGAAATTTATTTTAAATCCTGTAATATCCATATAAACACCCTCCTGTTTTATTACGACCATGTATTGTAATAAAAAGAGTTAATTTATTCAATAATTAGTTCTACCGTATATCCGCGTTGCGCCAGAATCTGTGTTATAGAACCTTCTCCTACAACGTGAGCTGCACCCACACATATAAAAACTTTGTTCCTTGTATTTAATGCCGTTTGAGCATAATCCGCCATGTAAATATTTCGGTCTGTATACATAGCTTTATAATACTCATCGTACAAAACTCTCTCTTCTTCAGGAATGTCACTGGTGTCAGTCTCTATGTATTCAATCAGAGCCTGTTCATCACCTGATGCCCAAATATCCATCAATCTAACCAGTTCCAAATCATCTTCGTTACTATTATATGAAGCTACAGATTGTGCCAGCAGATACTCTTGCAATTCATTCGAAAAACCAGCAAGCATTTTATATTGACTCTTTGCTGATTCAATCTCGACTATTTTCTTTCCAGAATCCTTAGCATGCTTCAGCAAATATCTGTCTACACCATGTTCTGCTTTAGCCACGTCTTCATCAATCTGCATAGAATCAATCATAGTGCTCCAGAAGGCCGGGCAATAATTATCCAGAAGAGGTGTATATGAACCCATCATCACCATAACGTGAACAGCTTCATCATACAACTTGTCTGATATATGATTTTTAATCGTTGAGCCGTCTCTGTACATTAAGTATTTCAGAGCCTCTGTCTGCATAGAAAAATCACTTTCAAAGGCGATAATATCTGCCTCAACAGCCAGACAATCTGAATCATAGAAAGGCTCCATAACGTAATCCGGTAATCGATAATAACTCTCACGACCTGCGTGAATAGAGCCAAACAGCCAGATAACGCTTCCGTTTTTATTTGATACTTTATAGAGTAATGGTCTTGCACTACCTACCGGCGGTACTGCGGTAGCCGTCGGCGCCGGCATTTGCGTATTTAACGTAGTATCATCAGAATTGTCGCATGATATCAGCGTAAAACACATGATAAAAATCAACAACCATGTAAATAAATGTTTAAATTTCATATACAACCATCCGTTTTTTTTATTTAATTGAGTTAAATGACTTTAGCCATTCTTGTTTAATAAGTTCATGACCCATAGCTGTTGGATGAACACCGTCATACAGCCAATAAGTGTTCTCTGCCTTGTTTGCAACGTCATCGAATTTATCTTGTAATGAGATAAATGACAGATTATATTTTTCGGCAATTTTCTTTGCTTTTTCCGCTCTTTTTTTCACTTCTGAATTGAACATATTCCATTTATCCGGACATTCTTCTGTATTTTCAGTAGCATGTGCACGCAGACAGAAAGGCTCTAAAATCATTATTTTTACATTTGGGAGAGCTTGTTTTATTTCTTCGATAAGCATGCAGTATATCTTTTCAAATTTGTCTGCTTCTACGCCGTTATGTCCGACGATTTCATGCCATACGTCGTTTACGCCTATCAGGAAGCTTATATAATCCGGCTTAAGATTAATAATATCTTGTTTAATTCTTGCATATAAATCAACAATTCTGTTGCCGCTTATGCCTCTGTTATAAAAAGTGTACTCATTTGGATGTTCACACCCTAAACTTGCTGTTACAAGCAAAGGATATCCGCAACCCAATCCTGCACCGCGTCCGCAGTCAGTGATTGAATCACCCTGAAATAAAATTGTTTTCATAAATGCGCCTCCGATTTGTTTAATGATATGTAATATTCCGCTTAATTTTAACATATACAGATTTTTAAAACAACATTACATACATTCCTTCTCGGTAAAACGCATTTTTTAATATATTTTGCAATTAACTACATTCTATTGAAATATCGTAAGAATCTAATTACTTAAACATTTGTTCTTGTATCTTGCTATAAATCAAAGCCTGCATATTGATCTTATTGCTATCATCTATGAAATCATTTTTTTCACTTGAAGGTATTATAAAAATAACATCTTCCTTCTTTAAAGCTTTTTGAATCTTTGTGTATAGCACATCTTCGAATCTGTATTCATGGTGGCTTTTCCATGTGGTTGTAAAAATTTTCTTTCCTTCTAATAAACCTTTAATAGCCCTGTATCTAGGAAATGTATGTCTATACGGATCAATCACTTCGTCATACGGAATGTCAAACAAATCAATTATCTCCTCTACTGTTCGATTGCTTTTAGTTTCTCGAATGAGTTTATCTAATGCTTCGACAACATTCATCCGCTTTACTTTTGGCTTTTCTATGCCGTCAATACAACAAGTAATATCACGAATTTCATTAATGTCCACTTCTTTATTATTTAAATAAAAGCGACTTGCTTCGTCTATTCTTGTGTGAGCTCTTTTGTTGTCAAGCGCATTCGTGAAAGCCCATGCACCGGAATCTATCTCTCCTTGTAAAACATATATTCCATTTGTAAATTCATATGAAAACTCAGAACAAACCATATGATATTCTTTAATCTGTAAGCTACTGCAATAGGTATAACAAGAAAAATTTTCTACATTAAATTGCATAATCACACCTCAATTATAATATTTTACAATTCTGACATTCTTTACTAAAAGTGGTCCTTGAAATATGATTTTATAGGTCCAAATTTATCCGCATAGCTATCCATTGTACTATCCTTTTCAAACGAAGCATAAGATTCAAAAGAAATTAAAACAGTTCTGGACCGGTTGTCAAAACGTTAGTCCTTTTTATGTTATCATCATACTTAACAACCTCCTTAAAATCAAGCGCTTTTTCCTTTATTTGCTATTCTATACTCCACCGGACTCATATATCCCAATGTACTATGCAGACGTTTTCTGTTATAAAATAGCTCTATATATTCGAATATATCTCTCTTAACGTCTTCTATCGTTTCGTATTTCTTTCTCCTGGTACATTCCTTTTTTAGTCCTGCAAAGAAACTCTCTATACATGAATTATCATAAGGACAGCCCGGCGCACTCATACTTGAAGTTATTCCTGATTCATTTTATTTCCTTTGATATCTTTTACTCGTATATTGACTACCTCTGTCACTGTGAAATATTATTCCCTCATGCATTACACTTTTTGCTTTTGCATTCTCAAGTGCTCTTAGATTATGTGTTTAATGAAGTATATTACTTACTTTAATTGATTTAGTATTCTACATTAAGCATATAATAGAAATGCTTACAATGGGATAATGTCCCTTATATTTTTTAACTTGAATAGTGAAGTGCGCACTGCTTTTGATGAAATTTCTGATGTTAACGCACGAATATTATACGAATTGATAAAAGAAAATATTGTTGACATCAAAATAGTATTAAAATCCGGCGGGATGTACCACGATAAATTAGCCATTCTTGAGGATTTTGATGGCAATGTCGTTGCTTGTGTTGGCTCAAATAATGAAAGTGAACCGGGATATAATTCTAACTATGAGAAAATAAGGGTATACAAAAGTTGGCTCGACTACGAGGGCAGAATTGAAGATGAAACAAAAGAATTCGAAAGTATTTGGTCAAATACCAATGACGAGCTTTCTGTTTATGATTTTAAAGATGCTTTTAAAGCTGAACTGCTCGAAAGAGTTGAACATAAAGGCAACTATACCAAAGAAAATAAATACAAAATGCGCCAGTATCAAAAAGACGCTAAAGAAGAATGGATTAAAAACGGCAATAAAGGTTTCTTTGTTATGGCAACCGGAACTGGTAAAACCATTACATCTTTATATTCTATCAAAGATTTTATAAACAACAATCAAATCTTTACTGTTATCGCTGTACCATATAAACACTTGGTTAACCAATGGGCAGAAGATGTGAAAGAATTCTTCCCAAACGCCAAGATTCATCTTGTTCATGGTGAAATTAAAGATGCGGAAACAAAGATTCTTGCAAGCTACATTCAGTCAAAGAAAAGTTACTCTCCTATAATTGTAATTACAACTATAGTTAGCTTTTTCTTGGAAAGGTATGAAAACCTTTATAATCAAATAGATACGGGTATTGTATTAGAAAAATTATTATCGATGGGAGGTTTTTTTCGAGAAAGAGGAGAAGAATATAATTGTATAGGCTTTTCCTCTGAAAGTGACGCATACCCCTTCTTTTATAACATCATCAAACACTACAAGGTTTTCATTTATATTGTTTTTCTTAAGGAGATCTATAAATTCTGTTCTCGTCATATTTACCCTCCAAAAAACTTTATAACACCATCACTGGTTAATTGATCCAGGAGTCTTTTGGTTTGTTTCCCTACTGATTGCGCGAAGCAAACGTATCCCTTTGTCCTCTACAGTAACATAAATTATTGCTATATTTTCTTTACCATAAAAGTCCTGTAACTTTTGCGCTCCTTGTGTATCTTTATGTCATTCAGGAACTAAAAATTTTTAGTTCCACCTATATCGCTTGGATCTGTTACAACATTTCCGTATACATCTTTTCATAAAACACTACAACTACTGCTATGATTTATCATGTACCTATATCCGATTCGTAAATATCAAAAATATACTTTGAGTTTACGCCAAATTTAATTTTTACAGTATCTCCTTCATCAATATCTGTTCCAATACCTTTGTAAGGTTTTTTGCTGCTATAAGCCATTGTATAGTTTGTGTTATTAATTCTTATATGTATAATCTCTTTATTAACATAAGTTATATCGGAAATAGTACCTGTTGTTTCATCTGCCACATCGTTTTTATATTCATAATAAGCCAAACTCCTCGGATACATATTCATATAGATAAAAACATATAACCAAAAAATAGCAATCACACTGCATATGACACTTCGTAAAGCTATCTTTAGTTTTTGATTTCCCATATTAGTTGTTTTTTTTATAACAACAAAAATACAACGACCAAAAAAACAGCCAGTAAACAAAGCCAATGCTGCATATGTTATAAACATTGTTTTCAACAGTTCTCCCATACAAAACTCCTTGTAATTAATTAACACACCAATAATAGATATCTCTCTTAACGTCTTCTATCGTTTCGTATTTCTTTATCCTGGTACATTCCTTTTTTAGTCCTGCAAAGAAACTCTCTATACATGAATTTTCATAAGGACAGCCCGGCGCACTCATACTTGAAGTTATTCCTGATTCATTTTATTTCCTTTGAATATTTACTGTTATTACTTGGCATGGTTTAACTTCCTTTCTGTATGCATATGACTTAAATTTTACCTACTTACACTTTTCCACACCAGTCCATCTCTAACGCGCCACAATGCCATCGGGTGTGCAGAGGTGCGTTCTACAATTTCTTTATCTTCAAATAAAAGTTCGGGGCGATAGTTTTTAGAAGCAAATTCTTTAACAAATTCCTTCTCATTATCGCTAAACACAAGTAAATCTTGCAAGTATTCTTTTATTGATGCGATTGCCGTAGCTTTTTTGAAACGGTCGTTTTTGTTAAGCATCGGTTTTAATTGCCTGTTGATATCTCTATCCGTAACACCATCTAAAATATCAAGGGAAACGTCGCAAATACTAGCATCTCCACCGATACAGTTATAGAAGATTGTGCACTTTTTAAGCATTTCTTTATCTTCAATAATACCGCTTTCAATAAGCCCGTAAACGTCGTAAATATCTCTTGGTTTGCAACGTCCGATTAAAGCAGCAAGTTTACTTCCATACAACTCGCAAGCGCTTAAAACTTTTACGCACGTATCACTTTCGGCAACGGGAGTTTTAATCGGTTTATCGTTTAATGGAAGAACGTGCTTTCTATCAAGATAGTTTATTTCTATTTTGATATTATCACGATTGCCTGCATTGTTTATATATTGAAAAACGGCAGAATCTAAAGCAAAATATCGTTTGCTTTGTGGCGAAAGCGAATAATTCTTTTGGAATAATGCCATTTGCAAGAAGTTCCACAATTCTTCTTTATCCTTTTCCATTTCTTCTTTCGTATCGCCAATATAATCTAAGTCTATGTCAACGGAAAGTCTTGGAAGTTCACGATAAAACAAATTGATTGCCGTTCCACCTTTAAGAGCGAGTTTATCTTTCCATTTAGACGTAAACACAAACTCTAAAACATCCGCAAGGCGCATAACCTTTTCAACGTTATCTTTTATAAAGTTAGTTTCTTTCGCTGTTTTAACTACGTTTTTTTGCGATAGGTTTATCATATCAGTTCTCCGTGTTTATAAGTTTTTCGGGATACATAAGTCCCCAATACTTATCCGTTTTTCTCGGCATCTTCTTATTTTCGCTTATATCTTCCAATTTTATAGAGCAGTTTTGCTTGCATATATCAAAGAAATTTTGCGATAAAAGGTCTTTCTTAAGCAATGAAAGTAAAAATCCCGCTTTTTTATAAACGAATTTCTTGTTATACTCTTTCAAATAGGATAATAACGCTTGCTCGTCAAGATGCGTTATGCCATTTAACGCCGTAACAAGTTCTTCAAGTCCACCGGCAAGGTCAATACGGTCAATACAGTCCACTACCGTTCTTTCTAAATCGGTAACAACAATTTCTGCATTTTGTTCTAAGCGCATTATTCCACCCTTTGCGGTATAAGAGAAAAAATTGTATTCAAGCCCATTATAAGTAAAGGGATTATAGCGTTTCTCGGTAAAAACCTGCACTTCTGAAAACATTTGATTTCCAAGCCCGTGAAATTCCAATGCAGAGTGATATGCAACGCAAGCATTTTCAAAAAGCGCAGATGCTATTTCAAAACGGCTTGCAAAAATATCGCCCGTCAATGAATTGACCGTCGCATAAAGACCGTTTTTTATTTTTTCAATACGCCCATTTTCCGTTAACGCTTTTAATCTGGCTTGCATACTTCTTTCGTTTGTAAAGTTGTCTAAGATTTCTTGCGTGCGGAATAAGGCTTGACTCAAATAAAAAGTTTCCATTACTATCATCTCCTTATCTTGTTATACTTATTTTACTCAAATTACGAACAAATATCAACGGTTTTTACGTAATTTAAGTAATTTTTGTAATATACGTAATAAAATCTTTAATTTTTACCATTTTAACGCAAAACACTAAGCATTTTAGTGTTTTGTGCTTGTTTGGTTAAGACATTTCCTCTACAAGGCCGTAATTTTATTTTGTTTTGCCTATTGTGTTATAAGGCTGTTTGCCTTTTCACAGCGATTTGATTATTTCCCACTTTCGCTGATAGCAGCCTGGGCTGCTATCAGCAAAAGTGGGAAATTAAATATTTACGTCAAACTTGTTTTTGATATTATTTCATCGTAACATTCAGGCGAACGGTCACCAATAATATAGTATGCAACACCATCAACCACTGTTGTATCCATACCTTGCTTAACGATACTTCCATCCGAATATGCAATTTCTACATGAATCGTATTCGTGCCAGGCGGAACAACCTCAGGAACTTTCCTATTACTATCAATCTTAAAAGAATTGAGCCAAGCTACAATTTCATCTAAATGTTCAGCAGGAACATCGCTACCCTTACCGCCACCATAGTAGGCATAAAAGGTGATTCGAATAATATCCTCTGTTTTAAAAACAGACTTCTTTTCCTCCATCGGTTTGCTCGGATGAGAGGCATCGTTTGCTAATGCGTTTTCCGTTTGATTTGTTGCTCCATCATTTTGATGAGAATCATCTTTGCTGCAGGCAACAAACGACAACAGTATTGCTACACACATAATAGCGATTAAAAACTTTTTTAACATCATTTCCGCCTCCTTTATAATTATAATATAGCATGAAACAATCATGTTTACAATAGCTATACAAAAGCCCTCTGCCGAAACACTCCGCAGAGGGCTAATTTTGTTTTATAATGGACAGTCGAGGACGCCTGTCCCTACAATATGAAATTTAGATTACTTCATTTCCTTTATAGCAGCCTGTGCAGCAGCAAGTCTTGCAATCGGCACACGGAAAGGTGAACATGATACGTAATCAAGGCCGATCTTATGGCAGAACTCAACTGATACAGGGTCGCCGCCGTGCTCGCCGCAGATACCGCAGTGGATTGAAGGACGAGCTTTTCTACCGAGAGTAGAAGCCATTTCCATAAGCTTACCAACGCCATTCTGGTCGAGTTTTGCAAATGGATCGTTTTCGTAAATCTTGCTGTCATAGTAAGCTGTAAGGAACTTTCCTGCATCATCACGGCTGAAGCCGAATGTCATCTGAGTAAGGTCGTTTGTACCAAAGCAGAAGAACTCAGCTTCTTTTGCGATTTCGTCAGCTGTAAGAGCAGCACGAGGAATCTCGATCATTGTACCAACTTCATACTTAAGATCAATGCCGGCAGCAGCGATTTCGCTGTCAGCTGTAGCAACTACGATGTCTTTTACAAACTTAAGCTCTTTTACTTCACCTATGAGAGGAATCATGATCTCAGGAACGATGTTCCAATCAGGATGAGCTTTCTTTACATTAATAGCAGCGCGGATAACAGCAGTTGTCTGCATCTTAGCAATCTCAGGATATGTTACTGTGAGACGGCATCCACGGTGACCCATCATTGGGTTGAACTCATGGAGAGATGTGATAACGTTCTTAATATCAGCAACACTCTTATCCTGAGCCTTAGCCAAGAGAGCAATATCTTCTTCTTCAGTAGGAACGAATTCGTGAAGCGGTGGATCCAGGAAACGGATACATACAGGATTTCCTTCAAGAGCCTCATAGAGCTTCTCAAAGTCTCCCTGCTGATAAGGAAGAATCTTAGCAAGAGCAGCTTCTCTACCCTCAACTGTATCAGCACAAATCATTTCACGGAAAGCTGCAATTCTCTCTGCTTCAAAGAACATATGTTCTGTACGGCAAAGACCGATACCTTCAGCACCAAGCTCACGTGCTTTCTTAGCATCTGCCGGAGTATCTGCGTTAGTACGTACTTTGAGTACTCTGAATTCATCAGCCCAATCCATGATTGTCTTGAACTCGCCTACGATTTCAGCATCGACAGTAGGAATGATACCGTCGTAAATGTTACCTGTAGAACCGTCAATTGAAATATAATCGCCTTCAACGTAAGTCTTGCCTGCTAATGTAAATTTCTTACTTTCTTCATCCATGATGATGTCGCCGCAACCTGATACACAGCATGTACCCATACCACGAGCAACAACAGCTGCATGTGATGTCATACCGCCACGTACTGTAAGTACGCCTTGAGCAGCCTTCATTCCTGTAATATCTTCAGGTGATGTTTCAAGACGAACAAGAACAACTTTCTCACCCTTTTCTTTCCAAGCAACTGCATCTTCAGCTGTGAAAACAATCTTACCGCAAGCAGCACCCGGTGATGCGCCAAGACCTTTGCCTGCAGGAGTTGCAGCCTTAAGAGCCTTTGCATCAAACTGAGGATGGAGAAGTGTATCTAAGTTACGAGGATCGATCATAGCAACAGCCTGCTTCTTGTCGATCATGCCTTCTGCAACTAAATCACAAGCAATCTTGAGAGCAGCCTTAGCTGTACGCTTACCGTTACGCGTCTGGAGCATATAAAGTTTGCCGGCCTGAATTGTAAATTCCATGTCCTGCATATCTCTGTAGTGTTCTTCAAGAGTTGCGCATACTTTCTGGAAGTGAGCAAATGCCTCCGGGAATTTATCTGCCATCTCAGCAATCGGCATAGGAGTACGAACACCGGCAACAACGTCTTCGCCCTGAGCATTTACAAGGAACTCACCCATAAGACCCTTTTCACCTGTAGCAGGATCACGTGTGAATGCAACACCTGTACCACAGTCATCACCCATGTTTCCGAATGCCATCATCTGTACGTTAACGGCTGTTCCCCATGAGTACGGAATATCATTATCGCGGCGGTAAACATTTGCACGCGGGTTATCCCATGAACGGAATACTGCCTCAACAGCACCCATGAGCTGTTCTTTCGGATCAGACGGGAAATCCTTGCCGATCTTAGCTTTATATTCAGCTTTGAACTGACCTGCAAGCTTCTTAAGATCATCAGCGGAAAGCTCGATATCTTGTTTAACACCCTTCTCTTCTTTCATAGCGTCGATAAGCTGTTCAAAATACTTCTTACCAACTTCCATAACTACGTCAGAATACATTTGAATAAATCTTCTATAGCAGTCCCAAGCCCAACGTGGGTTGTTTGACTTAGCACCCATAACTTCAACAACGTCTTCGTTAAGACCGAGGTTGAGAATTGTGTCCATCATACCGGGCATTGAAGCACGAGCACCTGAACGAACAGAAACGAGCAACGGGTTTTCTTTGCTTCCAAATTTCATACCTGTTGTCTCTTCAAGCTTATCAATATATTCCATGATCTGAGCCTGAATCTCGTCATTAATTTTCTTTCCATCCTCATAATACTTTGTACAAGCCTCTGTTGTTACTGTAAAGCCTTGAGGAACCGGTAAACCAATACGTGTCATTTCAGCCAGGTTAGCACCCTTACCACCAAGTAATTCACGCATTGAGCCGTTACCCTCTTTGAAGCTGTAAACATACTTAATACTCATGTTTGTATAAACCTCCTAAATAAATCTAAAATATATGTCAAAGCATCTTATGTCCTGTGAAAAATCAGAACGCAAGCTGCTCGTCAAGCCATTTCTCAAGTTCGTCTATAGGCATACGAACCTGCTCCATTGAATCGCGGAATCTGACAGTAACCGCATTATCACCGTCAACTCCTTCTTCTCCGCACGTCTGAAAATCGTAAGTAATACAGAACGGCGTACCAATCTCGTCCTGTCTTCTGTATCTCTTACCAATTGCACCGGTCTCATCAAATTCACAATTATACTTCTTCATAAGTTGCTCATACAAAGCGTATGCCTTGTCTGAAAGCTTCTTAACAAGAGGCAGAACAGCAACCTTAACCGGAGCCAATGCAGGATGAAGTCTGAGTACGGTTCTCTTATCTTCCTTGCCGCCTTCTGACAAATCCTCTTCGTCATATGCATCACATAAGAACGCAAGTGTAACACGGTCCGCACCAAGTGACGGTTCAACGCAGTAAGGAATATATTTTTCATTCTTGTAAGGATCAAAGTAAGACATATCTTCCTTTGATGCTTCAATATGTTGCTTTAAGTCATAATCAGTTCTGTCTGCAATGCCCCACAGTTCTCCCCAACCAAACGGGAAAAGATATTCAAAGTCTGTCGTAGCCTTGCTGTAGAATGAGAGTTCTTCTTTTTCATGATCTCTTAAGCGGAGATTCTCCTCTGTCATACCGAGATCAAGAAGCCATTTACGGCAGAATGAACGCCAATATTCAAACCACTCAAGATCTGTTCCGGGTTCACAGAAGAATTCAAGCTCCATCTGTTCAAACTCTCTTGTTCTGAAAGTAAAGTTACCGGGAGTAATCTCGTTTCTGAAAGATTTACCGATCTGACAAACACCGAAAGGAATCTTCTTACGTGTAGTACGCTGAATATTTTTAAAGTTAACAAAAATACCCTGTGCAGTCTCAGGTCTTAAATAAAGCTGTGACTGAGAGTCTTCGGTAACTCCCTGGAACGTTTTGAACATCATGTTAAACTTTCTGATTCCGGTCCAATTAGCAGTACCGCATACCGGGCATGGAATATTATGCTCGCTCATGTATTCCATAAGCTTATCATTATCCCAACCGTCAACAGAAAGCTCGATTCCGTTTGCAATATTCCATTCATCAATAACTTTATCTGCTCTATGTCTTGATTTACACTGTTTGCAGTCAATCAGCGGATCGTTAAAGCTTGTAACGTGACCCGATGCAACCCAAACCTGCGGATTCATAAGGATAGCACAGTCTACACCTACGTTGTAGGGGCTTTCTTGTACGAATTTCTTCCACCATGCTTTTTTTACGTTGTTTTTGAGCTCAACACCCAGAGGACCGTAGTCCCAGCTGTTTGCAAGTCCGCCGTAAATCTGTGAACCTGCATAGATAAAACCTCTGTTTTGAGCAAGTGCAACTATTTTTTCCATAGTCTTTTCACACATTTTAATTACTCCTCAAAATATATTCTTACTTAAGACCGTCATTTGTACGCTCATAAGTTACTTTGCCCTCTGCAATTTCGTTAACTGCAATAGTAACGCTCTTGTTTGACTTGAATTCTGTTCTGCTTTCAGAACCTGCAGTAACCTGTCTTGCTCTCTTTGCAATTTCCATTACCAGAGTGTACCTGTTGTCTACTGTGCTGAGCAAATCAGCAATCGCCGGATAAATCATTTCTTTTCTCCTTTCAATCTACTAAATGTAAATCTTTAAGTATTGTTTCATTTCGTGAAAACCTACTTGATTCTGCTTTAATTATTGACATTAGTGAATCAACTGTTTCATCTAAGTTATCATTTACCAAAATGTAGTCAAACAAGACTGCCTTCGGTATCTCATTTTCTATTGCCGCACGGAATCTTGCATCCGCTTCTGCCGTTGTTTCTCTACCACGGTTGAGAATGCGACTTTTTAACGTATCCAATGAAGGAGGTAGATTGAAAATAAGTACGCTTTCTTTCGGAAAAAGCTCCTTAATTTTCAAAGCTCCCGGTACTGTGATTGCCAGCATAATAAATTTGCCTTGCTGCAGTTGGCTGTCGAGTTCACTCTTGAGTGTACCGTATTTGTTACCTTGGAAAACATCCCACTCAAGTACATCTCCGGCCTCGATGAGAGCATCAAATTCCTCTATCGATTTGTAATAATAATTAATTCCTTCCTTCTCACCTTTCCTGATAGGTCTGGTAGTTGCAGATACAGAAGTGCCGATACTCGGGTCGAGTGCTCTGACCTTGTCTATGACCGTATCTTTGCCGCTTCCTGAAGGCCCCGATATAACAAACAACATACCCTCTTTTGTAAGTCCCCTTGTCATTCCTGCGCCTCCGTTGATACTCTACCTGCGATAGTCTCAGGTTGGATAGCCGACAATATCACATGGCCGCTATTTGTTATTATAACAGCTCTCGTACGTCTTCCGTACGTTGCATCTACGCACATCAGTCTGTCTTTGCTCTCTTGAATAATCCTCTTTACAGGGGCAGAATCAGGACTGATGATAGTAACAATCTTATCTGCGCTTACTAAATTACCAAATCCAATATTAATTAACGTCATTTGATTGTCCTTTCCTTACCTGATTACTCTATATTCTGAACCTGCTCACGGATCTTTTCAATCTCACTTTTAATTGAAATAACACTGTTTGTTATATCAAGATCGTTGGCCTTGGAGCCCATGGTGTTGATTTCACGATTCATTTCCTGGATAATAAAATCCATTTTTTTACCGACAGACTGTTTATCCTGGTTCGTCGTTACTTTCTCTTTCTCACCAAGAAGCTTCTTAAACTGAGCAATGTGACTTTTGAAACGAACCAATTCTTCGTCTATACAGGATCTGTCAGCAAATACAGCAACCTCTCCTGCAATGCGTTGCTCGTCTATTATCTGCTTATCCATCAATTCAGCAAGTCTGGACATCAGCTTCTCCTTATACTCTGCAGGCACCAGTTCGCTTCTTTGTTCAATGACGGTGAAAAATCCGGCAATCCTGTCAAAGCAATCCTCGATTCCTGTTATGAGCTTAAGAGCTTCCGTATGGCGCATACTTGTAAGGGACTGCAAGGCGGCCTCAAAAGCAGGTGAAATGTTCTGCCATAAAATATCAGCATCTGTCGATTCTTTTACTTGTGTAAACGCATCCGGAATTTTGAAAAAGATGTCTGTACGCGGTTCAAAACTCATGCCAATAGAGCTGCTGGCTTGTGAAATGGCCTCTATGTATGCCTTAACGAGACCTGCATCGACAATAACACTGCTGACTTTTGAATCTTCGTTGACGTACGTAACAAAAATATCTACTTTTCCTCTGGAAATATATGCTTTTAATAAATCTCGAATTCTATCCTCTACAGAGTAGAGTTCTTTGGGACATCTGATTGAATAATCAAAATTCTTATGATTAACCGTTCTGATCTCAACGATACAGCGAGTGCCGTCTGTCTTGTATTCGCCTCTGCCATAACCGGTCATACTATTTATCACGAAAATCACCATGCTCCAATCAAATAAAATATACAAATAACAGTCAAATCTGCCAAGGCAGTTTTTAACCTTTATATTTTATCATGTTTTTACCATTTTTCAACTGTTAATTTACGTACTATCAGTCCCCCCCCCGATTTTTACAGTGTGTACTTTTTTCATTTCACTTGATATAATTGCCAGTAGATAAATGAAAGGAATAATAAAATGATACTACCGGATTTTACATTACTTGAAAACCAAAGCATATTGAACGTAAATAAGGAACCATCCAGATCTTGGTATATTCCCTACTCTTGTAAAAAAGCGGCGCTGGACTCTTGTTTTTTATTTAACAATCCTGAGTTTACTGAAAGTGACAGATATATACTGTTATCCGGTGAGTGGGATTTTTATTACTGTTTGACAAAGGCAGACGTTATCAAAGCGCTAAGAAACATTAACTCAGCTGACAGTACACAGTTAATTTCCGGCAAGATCTCTGTACCTTCCAATTGGCAAATGCAAGGATATACAACGGAAAGTGACGTTCCGCAATATACAAATTTTGCTTACCCTATTCCTTTAGACCCTCCGCACGTACCAAATAACAATCCTGCAGGTGTTTATACAAGGACTTTTAATATGGATAAAGATCCAAACAGTCGTTTATACCTGAATTTTGAAGGTGTCGACACTTTCTTCTATCTGTATGTAAACGGTACGTTTGTAGGCGTAGGTCAGGGTGCCCATCTACCCTCGGAGTTTGAAATAACACGTTATATAAGACAAGGAGAGAATAATATTACGGTAATCGTATTTAAATGGGCATGGTCTACGTACTTAGAAGACCAGGATTTTTACAGATTATCCGGTATTTTCCGCGATGTTTATATTTTAAAAAGATGTCGTTCCCACGTAAGAGACGTTAAGGTCAAAACTACACAGGATACTGTCTGCGCCGGTGCTTTTCTTACAGGCGAAGTTGAAGGCAGCACGGTGACTTTTGAGTTATACGATAAAAACAACAAGCTTTTGCAGTCAGTTTCCTGTCTTGCCGAGCATGACACGGCCACGGCGCATTTCACAGTAGATAATCCTATTTTATGGAATGCCGAAAAACCATATCTTTACAAACTGCTTGTAATTTATAACGATGAGATCATACCTGTTCAAGTGGGACTCAGAAGTATATCGATTAGCAACAAATGTGAATTACTGGTAAACGGAAGTCCGATCAAAATTAAAGGTGTTAATCGCCATGATACACACCCAGACTTAGGGCACGTAACGCCTCTTGATGCAGTAATCAGTGAGCTGCTATTGATGAAGAGGCATAATATCAATGCGATACGCACCTCCCACTATCCTAATAGGCCGGAGCTTGTGCGTCTTTGTAGTGAGATAGGCTTCTACGTAATCGACGAGGCCGATTTGGAAACGCACGGTACTTTTTTTGGCGGAAATGAATACGGAACAGACCAAAGCCTTATGCTTACCAATAATCCGAAATGGAAAGATGCCTTTGTTGATAGAATCGAGCGTATGTATGAGCGTGACAAGAACGTACCGTGCATTATAATGATGTCCCTTGGAAACGAAGCTTTCTACGGTGAAAACCATGGCGAAATGTCACGTTTTCTGCGACAAAAAGACGATAGTATTATCGTTCATTACGAGAGATGTCAAGATCCATCAGACGATAATATAGACGTATTCAGTTGTATGTACCCACACGTTGATTACATAGAAAAATATTGCAATAATTCTGACAACAGCAAGCCGCTTTTTTTGTGTGAATACAGCCATGCTATGGGAAACGGTCCGGGAGACCTTTATGATTATTGGGAGATTTTCTATAAATATCCTAATGCGATAGGCGGTTGCGTATGGGAGTGGGCAGACCACAGCGTACGTGTAAAGGATAAAGACGGTAATTCTTTCTTTACATATGGCGGGTGGTTCGGCGAAAACGTTCACGACGGTAACTTTTGCGTAGACGGATTGGTAAGCCCTGACAGGATTCCCAGCACAGGCCTGTTGGAATATAAAAACGTTATTACTCCCGTACAAATTAAAATGCGAGATCCGAAACGATGGGCAAACCCACATAAGCCTGAGTTTACAATTACGAACAGATACGATTTTACTGATTTTTCTAATTTAATAATTACTTATACCATTAAATCCTTAAACACCGTAATTGCTACAGGAACAGTGGAAGTCAACGTCCTTCCCCACAAGTCAACTATATACGTGCCGGAATACGAGCTCCCGCAAGCAACGCAATATGAGCTTATTGCAGAATTTGAATATAAGTTAAAGACCGCTTGCGCTTGGGCAGATGCCGGCTCACTCCTGGGCTTTTCACAGCATATCCTTCCGGTGAAAATATTAACGCAGACCATAACCTTACCGGAAGCATCTAAGCTGTATTTTGAAAACAGCGATTATACGTATAATTTTGACGGCAGTAATTTCCATTACGAATTTGACAGCCAAACAGGTGCTTTTACAAAAATTATAGTTAATGGGCATAATTTACTTGCAGCGCCAACGTCTTTTACAATACACAGAGCTCCAACTGACAATGACAGACACATAAGGCATCAATGGCAAGCGTCAAACATGCATCTGTCTTCGCAGCATCTATATAGTATTGATATAGAGGAAATAACAGATTCAACAGTAACACTGCGCGGCAAATATGCCATAGTTGCCGATTCATATATGCCGCACGTAAAGTTTTCCGTTATATGGAAAATTTTCAGCACCGGCGAAATATCGGTAAACATAGATGCGATAGTAAGACCCAGCATTGCTTGTCTTCCAAGATTTGGTTTGGAGCTTGTCCTTTCCGAAGATTTCGAAGATCTTGAATATTATGGCTACGGCCCTACAAGCAGCTATATTGACATGCACCACCACTGCAAAAAAGCTTTGCACAAATCTACTGTCAGCGACCAATATACAAATTACATATTCCCACAGGAAACAGGAAATCACTATGCTACAAAATGGGCGGGTATTTCAAATGCAAAAGATGACAAAGTAACTTTAAAAATCGAATGTACATCAAATACACTATCTGAAAATAATGAATTTGAGTTCAGCGCACTACATTATTCCTCCCACGATCTGGACAAAGCAATGCTTGATAAGGATTTGATAAAAAGGCCTGAAACTTTTATTCATATCGACTGCAAGCAGTCAGGCATCGGCTCTCACAGTTGCGGACCGGAGCTTATGGAAAAATACCGTTTTAACGAGAAGGCATTCGCATATTCCTTCAGAATCGTACCTGAATCATAAAGCAATGGGCTTATTCTTTTACATCAAGCGGTATTGTTCGCTAAAAAAAGCGGTGTGAGTGAGTTCACACCGCTTTTAAAAATCAATTTTGAGCCTAATCAAATCAACGGGTTATTGGTTAACAGCATCCTTAAGAGCTTTGCCTGCTTTAAAAGCAGGAACCTTGCATGCTTCAATTTTGATGGCCTCTCCCGTTAACGGATTCTTACCGTCACGAGCTGCGCGCTCACGAACTTCAAAAGTACCAAAACCTGCCAGCTGAACTTTATCACCGCTTGCAATTGCATTTGTTATCGCATCAAAAGTAGCTGATACAACTGCCATAGCATCTTTTTTAGACACGTTTGCAGCCTCTGAAACTACTGCGACTAATTCTGTCTTATTCATTTGTTACCCTCCATGTTTTAATTAATTTTATTTTATATTTGCATTATATATCTTTGTGCAATATTTGTCAAAATATACCAAGATTCTACAAGGGCATTATGTACAACTAATTCCTTAAAACTCCAATGATCGGACTACAGTCATCAAGTACGAGATCAGGCTTAACGTCCGATTCGTTGAGTATATCGACTGTAGTTTCTCCGCTAAGTACCAATACACTGATAGTACCTGCATTTACACCACTTTTTACATCAGTATAAATCCTGTCTCCGATAACAACCGTGCGCTCTTTTGTTACGCCTGTGTGGTCCATTGCAAGTATTGGCATCAAAGGTTCAGGTTTGCCTATAACTACGGGACGTTTCTTTGTTGCGTTGTATATCATGTCGCAAAAACTTCCACAATCCGGCACACTGCCATATTCTGTCGGACATACGTAGTCAGGATTCGTAGCAATATACGGCACGTCGCGGCTCAGAAGAATCTTGCACATGTCTTCAAGTTTCTTAAAAGTAAGTTCTGTATCATTTCCGATTACGATACAGTCAACTTCGTTTAACTTATCGGTAACAGTAAAACCTTCATATTCTAACTCTTTAATTAAGGATACTGTTCCGCATACGTAGAGTTTGGCATCTTTATGGTATTTTTTTAAATAATAAGCAGTAGCCTGAGATGAAGTAATAAAATCCTCACGTTCTGCAGTAATACCAAGCTTTTCCAATTTTTTTATATAATCGGCTACACTTTTAGATGAATTATTCGTCATAAACATATAACGCCTGCCTGTAGCCTTAATAGCAGAAAGAAGTTCCTTTGTAAATGAAAACAGACGGTTTCCAAGATACAAAGTACCATCCATATCGAATAAAAATAACTGTACGTCTTTTAAAATCGAAATATCGTTCATATCATCTTACTCCACTTTTTTTGTTGCAATAATCTTTGTGCCTGCCACATTATCACATAACTCATCGCCTATTTCAAGGGGAGCTTCAACGCTTAGAGAACGTATAACCTTCATCACCTCAAAGATCTTGTTTTTAGAAACAGTATCTTTCGTTTTGACACTTACCATTACGTTCTCCCTGTTAGACACCCTAACTGTTGACGTAATACTTCTTTGCGGATTCGTACATTCTGAGATAGCATATACCTCTCCGCGCTTGCAGCTGTTGCCAACTACCGTTATCTCGCAGCCTGGTTTTCCCATATCAGACAAAGTACAGTCGGGAACATCCACTGACATTTTACAACCGCGAGGACAAATAATACATATCAAATCCCTGTTCATTTTCCAGCCTCTCCCTTAACAACTATACTTTCGGCGCTACCGATTTGTGAAAGATCAACAGTTATCTTCTCCATTTCACCCGGCATAGCGCGCATCTTCACAGCCTTGGACAATAGATTTCCTTTGTCATCACATACGGTAAAAACAGTACGACCCATCGGCTCAGTTACTCTCATATACAGGTCAACCTTCCCCTGAGAATTGTTGACATTTAATTTTTGAGGTAAAACGTAGCGAATCTTATCTCCGGGCTTTACGTCAACAACTAAAGAAGAATCCTTCTGTTGCTCCGTTACGTAGCAAGCAGCGCCTCGTCCGGCAATCTCAGCCTCATCGGAGACGTAATCCACAAGATCATGAACTTGCAGAACGTTTCCGCAGGCGAAAATACCTTCGACTGTCGTTTGCCTATCCTGGAAAACCACAGGACCGTTTGTTACGGGATCTATGGCAATATCTGCCATCTTTGTTAATTCGTTTTCCGGAATAAGTCCTACTGACAGAAGTAATGTATCGCAAGGAATGTATCTCTTTGTATCTTCTATAACCTGTCTGTTTTCGTCTACTTGTGCGATTGTAACGCCTTCTAAACGGTCTTTGCCGTGTATCTGTGCAACCGTATGACTAAGATACAGCGGAATACCATAATCTTCCAGGCATTGTACGATGTTACGCGTAAGGCCGCCGGAATACGGCATAATCTCGCATACAGCCTCAACTTTCGCCCCCTCCAACGTCATACGTCTGGCCATAATCAGGCCTATATCGCCGGAGCCGAGAATAACCACTTTGCTACCTACACTGTATCCCTCACAATTTATAAGTTTTTGGGCTGTTCCTGCGCTGAAAATACCGGAAGGCCGTGTTCCGGGAATATTAAGAGCTCCTCTGCTTCTTTCTCTGCAGCCCATAGCAAGTATAACTGCTTTTGCTTGAATCTTTAAAATTCCTTGCCTGTTTGTAGCTATAACAAGCTTTTCTTTATTTATATCAACAACCATCGTATCTGAATACACTTTTATATTGCGTTCAAACACGCGCTTTGCATATTCTGCCGCATACTCAGGGCCGGTTAATTCCCTTCCCAATTTATGTAAACCAAAACCACTGTGTACACATTGTTTTAAAATGCCTCCTACTGAGGTCTCTCTATCTATTATTACAACGTCTGTCACACCGTTATCCCATACGCTTAATGCAGCTGCCATGCCGGCAGGTCCTCCGCCGATTACTACTACGTCATGTTTTACAATATTATCCATTTGCAGCCACCTCTTATATTCTTCCCGTAACAATGTACGAACCGTTACCTTTTTTTGTAACTTCCTCAAGAGCAACGTTATTCTCTCGTGCAATCAGCTCCATAACGTATGGCATACAAAAACCAGCCTGACATCTTCCCATACCTGCACGTGTTCTTCTCTTTACGCTATCTACGTCAAGAGCGCGAGGATTTCTTTTTATAGCGTCAAGTATTTCCCCTTCACTGACCCCCTCACAGCGACAAACTATTTTACCGTATTCGGGATGCTCTTTTATGTATTCATCTTTCTGTTCGTAGGACATTTCACGGAAAGCTTCTGTATTTTCACGAACCGGATTCCAATATTCTTTCTCCGTGAGTGTCAAATTATTATCCTTGAGTATATTTATGACGTACTGTGCAATAGCAAAGCACGATGTAAGGCCGGGAGAATCTATCGCGGCAACGTGAATAAGACCTGCTACACTGTCAGAGGCCTTAATAATAAAGTCAGAATTTTTCTCAGACGCTCTTATACCGGCAAAGGAAGTGATCGTCTGTCTGAAATTAACACCCGGAACGCTTTTACGGGCTTGATTAACAACTTTGGAAATACCGGCCTGTGTTATAATATTTGCATCAGGAGAGCAGGAGACCTCTGCTGTCGGACCTGTAAGCAGATTACCGTCAACTGTGGGTGATACTAATACTCCTTTTCCTTCTGGACCAGGGACCTGGAATATCGTGTGATGCACCGTAGCACCTTCTGTCTTGTCAAGTAATAAATACTCTCCGTTTCTTGGAATAATCGTGAAAAATTTATCGCCGGCCTTATCAGCAATAACATCAGAATGCGCACCGGCACAGTTTATGAAAAACTTGCCTTCAACCGTCTTGCCGTCAACCGACGTGATCTCAAAAGCGCCGTCATTCCGAATAACTTTATCAATGTTAAAATTACGTATCAGCGTAGCTCCGTTATCCATAGCATTGCCCATAGCCGCAATCGCAAGCTTGTACGGACAAATAATACCTGCAGACGGAATCAATAAAGCCAGACAAATATTTGCAGATAAAGCAGGTTCAATTGCAAGAACTTCTTCTTTGTTAAGAAGCTTCATTCCCTCAACACCGTTTATAACACCTCTGTCATAAAGATCTTTTATGGTATTTGCTTCCTGCTCGTTAAAAGCGCACACAATGGAGCCGCACTGCCTGAAAGGCACGTTAAGTTCCTTTGCCGCTTTATATATAAGAGGAACACCTTCTACGTTCATCTTTGCTTTAAGTGTTCCCGGTTCAGGATCAAATCCACCGTGGATGATACCGCTGTTTGCCTTTGTCGCACCCATCGCAACATCATTTTCTTTTTCTAATACACAAACAGAGAGTTGATATCTGGATAACTCTCTTGCAAGCGCCGACCCTATTACGCCGGCGCCTGCAATGATTACGTCATAAAGCACTTTCACATCTACACCTTTTATATCTTTCAATACTATTTTATATATAAACTTTCAATACTATTTTTATACAATCCAAAGGTCCTGCTTGCCGGTTGAAACGGCAACGGCACCGCATTTAATGGCATTTGTTATTTCTTGCTTTGTCTCAATGAGGCCTCCGGCAATAACGGGAATCTGTCCGGTAGCAAAACGGGAAACTATTTTTTCAATAACACCCGGCATTATTTCAATAAAATCGGGACTTGCCGTCTGTGTTATTTCACCAATAGCTGATACTCCTTGAGAATCCAAAGCGAAGAAACGCTGTACGGTAAACAGTCCAAGTTCCTTGGCAATCTTTACCATATTACTTTTTGTGGTTATGATACCATCCACACCACATGCTGCGAGAAATTCCAGCCCGGTTTTGTCTTTTCCAATGCCTTCAGACAGATCAATATGTACGAAGACTTTCTTTTCAGCTAAGTGAGCTTCTTTAATCCGACTCCTTATTGTCCTTAAGTTTGCTTTAAGGCAAAAAATTGTCTTTACCGGGGATTCAAGAGCAGATTTCCAATCTTCTGCATGTACCGCGGCAATCACCGGTGCCTGTTCAAGCCAATCGAGCATTTCATTTCTATCCATTATCTTCACCTCCTTTTCAATGAAAAAAGGAGACACAAAAGGATCACACTTGATAATCAAGCGCCCTTTCGCATCTCCATAACTCGCATAACTGGATGATATTACGAAAATGAAAATATGTCAATACACAATGATTTTTCATTGTCAACCATTAGCGAAAATGTCCCAAAATAATTAAATCATTAGCCCCTGGAACAAGGGGCTTTTTTACGCTGTCTTAGGATTACCCTCGGCATAGTGTTTCTGACTTCTAACAAATCTTTCGAACGATTGCTGTTTCCAAGGATGACTCATAGGAGGAATATATTTAGGTTTTCGTTCTATCTCTTTGTGCTCTAAATCGAACTCCTTAGACGTTATCTGCTGCTTTGGTATTTCTTCTAATGAATATACTTCTTTATCATTTACACAGCAGA